>NZ_AMXC01000103.1:0-203 GCF_000310165.2 Thauera sp. 63 | reverse complement strand
GTGTTCATGTCCATTGCGACCGCCTCGATGTGCTGACAGCCCTCTTTGCCCAGCAATTCGAAGAAGGGCCGGATCGCCTCGCGGCTGTTGCCTTCGCCGACCCACAACACGCGCATACGTTCAGCATCCATGATCACCGTCGCGTAGCGGTGCCCCTTGTGCAGCGCGAACTCGTCCATCACCAACCGACGCACGCCCTGCGC
>NZ_AMXC01000102.1:0-203 GCF_000310165.2 Thauera sp. 63 | reverse complement strand
GTGTTCATGTCCATTGCGACCGCCTCGATGTGCTGACAGCCCTCTTTGCCCAGCAATTCGAAGAAGGGCCGGATCGCCTCACGGCTGTTGCCTTCGCCGACCCACAACACGCGCATACGTTCGGCATCCATGATCACCGTCGCGTAGCGGTGCCCCTTGTGCAGCGCGAACTCGTCCATCACCAACCGACGCACGCCCTGCGC
>NZ_AMXC01000101.1:0-203 GCF_000310165.2 Thauera sp. 63 | reverse complement strand
GCCCAGCCGCATCACGCCTACCTCTTCAGCAACCGGCGCGGCACGCGCTTGAAGGTGCTGGTCCATGACGGTTTCGGGGTGTGGCTGGCGTGCCGGCGCCTGAACCAGGGCCGCTTTCACTGGACCGAGGGCCAGGGCGGTGTCGCACTCACCCGGACGCAGTTCGATGCGCTGGTGCTCGGGCTGCCGTGGCAACGGCTGGG
>NZ_AMXC01000100.1:0-209 GCF_000310165.2 Thauera sp. 63 | reverse complement strand
TACCGCAATCCGGACTTCGTCAATCAGGTGAAGCTGGAACTCGCCCGGCGCGGTCTGAGTGCCGATGCCGAGATCATCACCATGTGCCGTTCGGGCAGCGAGCGCGGCGAACCGAGCGCCGCCCTGCTGCGCGAGAGCGGCTTCCCCAACGCACGCTACGTCATCAACGGCTTTCAGGGCGACGCGATCAAGGACGGCCCGCAGGCCGG
>NZ_AMXC01000099.1:0-209 GCF_000310165.2 Thauera sp. 63 | reverse complement strand
CGGGTGGCCAGCTTGCCCTCGACGGCGGCGCGCGAGAGCATGCCGGCGTCGGCCACCAGGGCGTTGATGGCGTCGATGGCGGTGTTGAGGTTGTTCTTGAGGGTGTTGAAGTCACCGTTGTAGGGGTCGGTGATCCGGGCCGGGATGGCGCCCTTGGCGATGCGGTCGACGTAGTCGGCGGCGACGTTCAGCGGCCCGATGACGGCGTC
>NZ_AMXC01000098.1:0-271 GCF_000310165.2 Thauera sp. 63 | reverse complement strand
TTTTTTTGGTTAGTCTGACGATGACCTACTTTCACGAGGGCAATCCTCACTATCATCGGCGCGTTTGTGTTTCACGGTCCTGTTCGGGATGGGAAGGTGTGGTACCACAAAGCTATGGTCGTCAGACTTTGACTTGTTACCTGGGGTTGATCCAGGCCAAAGCGGGAAGAAGTGTTGTGTGATTGGGTGTATTTTGACACCGGTGTTACGAGTTTGTCTTGAATAAGGTTATAGGATCAAGCCACACGGGCAATTAGTATCGGTTAGCTTA
>NZ_AMXC01000097.1:0-292 GCF_000310165.2 Thauera sp. 63 | reverse complement strand
ACCTCCACGCCCAGCGCCTCGGCCTGCTCGCCCAGCCACTTCACCACGTTGCCCAGGCGCACGATGTAGTTGCCGTGGTTCACCAGGCAATCGGGCAGCAGGCCGTTGGGGGCCTGGCGCGCGCCGGTCTCGGTCAGGAACAGCACCTTGTCCTCGGTGACCGCGGTCTTGAGCGGCGCGCCCCGTTCCTTCCAGTCGGGGATCAGCTCGGTGAGCGCCTGCGGGTCCATCACCGCGCCCGACAGGATGTGCGCGCCGATCTCGGCCGCCTTCTCGATCAGGCACACCGAGA
>NZ_AMXC01000096.1:0-312 GCF_000310165.2 Thauera sp. 63 | reverse complement strand
CGATCACGTCGGAGAGTTGATTAACCCAGGGGGTCAATTCCAGATGTCGTCAGGGGGTCAAATCTTCGTGTCGCTTGACACACGGCGCGCTCACGCACTTCCGGTGAAAACTTCGATGATTTGTTCATGGCTCCATCTTCTCAAGAGTTGGAGCCTCCTCAAAACCCGGGGCGATTCATACAGCCTCAAGCGCTGAGCCGCGCTCACGCACTACGTCGACGACGGTCGTGTGCCCATCGACAACAACTGGATCGAGAACCAGATCCGGCCGATTGCGCTCGGGCGCAATTATGCGCGGCCCGCGATTATGCA
>NZ_AMXC01000095.1:0-333 GCF_000310165.2 Thauera sp. 63 | reverse complement strand
ATGTCGGTCGCATGGGCGGTGAGGCTGGCGAAGCCGATGGCGGCAGCGATCAGGAGCTTCTTCATCTGATGGGTTCTCCGGTGATGGGTTGGGTTCAGGCCTTGCGGTGCAGGTAGGCAGCGATCGGCCAGGCCAGCGCGGCCGCGACCGCGCCGAAGGCGGCGGCGTAGAAGAACAGGTTCATCCAGTCCACCCAGTAGCCCATGTTGGCGAAGGACGACTTGGTCATGGCTGGGGTGATGAAGAAGGTGATCGCCGTGGCGATGAGGCCGGTGATGAAGGCCGGGGCGAGGGCCTTCGTCCAACTGGCGCCAGGCCGGGTGGCGGCGAAGA
>NZ_AMXC01000094.1:0-350 GCF_000310165.2 Thauera sp. 63 | reverse complement strand
GCCCTCGAGGTCTACCTCGCCGACCCCGAGGTGCCGATCGACACCAACCACCTCGAGCGGGCGCTACGCGTAGTGCCGATGGGCCGCCGCAACTGGCTCTTCTGCTGGACCGAGGTCGGCGCGAAATACGTGGGGATCGCGCAGAGCCTGATCGCCACCTGTCGCCTGCACGACATCGACCCCTATGCCTATCTGGTCGATGTGCTCCAGCGCGTCGGCCAGCACCCTGCCGCCGATGTCGCGCAACTCACCCCAAGGCTGTGGAAGCAACACTTCGCGGCCAATCCGCTTCGATCCGATCTCCACCCGCGCTCGAAGTAGGCAAGAACGCCGCTCGGTTACCGCTTACG
>NZ_AMXC01000093.1:0-399 GCF_000310165.2 Thauera sp. 63 | reverse complement strand
CCTTTTTTAGGATGTCGCGCTCCTCGGTCACGCGCCGCAACTCCGCCTTCAGGCGCCGAATCTCGTCCGCCTGGCTGTCGCGCTCGGCACGCTGCTCCGCCGGAACGCCGTAACGCTTGATCCAGGTGTAGAGACTGTGGGCGCTGACGCCAAGCCGCACGGCCACCTCAGCGACCGGATGTCCCCGGTCGGTCACCTGCTTGACCGCTTCGATCTTGAACTCTTCGGTGAAGCGCTGCTGCGCCTTCTTCGTTTCCATCGACACCTCCGTAACGCCTCATTGTGAGGCAAAAGGGTGTCTAGGAAACCCGGGGCGATTCAAACCGATCCCCTTCCTCTTCCCCGTCATGCGCGATGCTATGTTGGGCGTGGTCTTCTGGGAAGGCCGCCTCGTCGATT
>NZ_AMXC01000092.1:0-407 GCF_000310165.2 Thauera sp. 63 | reverse complement strand
GTGCCGTGGGAGACGCTGCTGCTGTCGACGGTGCTCTACGTGGTGCTGCCGCTCGTGGCCGGCATGGCGACCCGGCACGTGCTCGAACGCCGTTCGGCACAGGCAGTCGCTGAATTCGTCGGCCGGCTGAAGCCTTGGTCCATCGTCGGCCTGATCGCCACCGTGGTGCTGCTGTTCGGTTTCCAGGCACGTACGATCGTGGCGCAACCACTGGTGATCGGCCTGATCGCGTTGCCGCTGCTGGTGCAGAGCTACGGCATCTTCCTGATCGCCTATGTCGCCGCGAAGGCGATGAAGCTGCCGCACAACGTGGCGGGGCCGGCCTGCCTGATCGGTACGTCCAACTTCTTCGAGCTGGCGGTGGCGGTGGCGATCTCGCTGTTCGGGCTGAACTCGGGCGCGGCGCT
>NZ_AMXC01000091.1:0-491 GCF_000310165.2 Thauera sp. 63 | reverse complement strand
AAGCAAGCCAGGCTGATGGAGAGCTACGGCGCCAACTGCATCTACGTCACCGACTCGGCCGGGCACCTGCTGCCCGACACCGTCAAATCCCGCCTCAGCGCGGTGCGCGACGCGCTGAAGCCGGAAACGGAACTGGGCTTCCACGGCCACCACAACCTCGCCATGGGCGTGGCCAACAGCCTGGCCGCGCTCGAAGTCGGCGCCACCCGCATCGACGCGGCGGCGGCTGGCCTGGGCGCCGGTGCGGGCAACACCCCGATGGAAGTCTTCATCGCGGTGTGCGACCTGATGGGGATCGACACCGGGGTGGATGTGTTCAGGATCCAGGACGTGGCCGAGGACCTGGTGGTGCCGATCATGGATTTCCCGATCCGCATCGACCGCGACGCGCTCACGCTGGGCTACGCCGGGGTGTATGGCTCCTTCCTGCTGTTCGCCAAGCGCGCCGAGAAGAAGTACGGCGTGCCCGCGCGCGAGATCCTGGTCGAGAT
>NZ_AMXC01000090.1:0-491 GCF_000310165.2 Thauera sp. 63 | reverse complement strand
ATCTCGACCAGGATCTCGCGCGCGGGCACGCCGTACTTCTTCTCGGCGCGCTTGGCGAACAGCAGGAAGGAGCCATACACGCCGGCATAGCCCAGCGTGAGCGCGTCGCGGTCGATGCGGATCGGGAAGTCCATGATCGGCACCACCAGGTCCTCGGCCACGTCCTGGATCTTGAACACATCCACCCCGGTCTCGATCCCCATCAGGTCGCACACCGCAATGAAGACTTCCATCGGGGTGTTGCCCGCACCGGCGCCCAGGCCGGCGGCCGCCGCGTCGATGCGGGTGGCGCCCACTTCGAGCGCGGCGAGGCTGTTGGCCACGCCCATGGCGAGGTTGTGGTGGCCGTGAAAGCCCAGTTCAGTCTCGGGCTTGAGCGCATCGCGCACCGCACTGAGGCGGGATTTGACCGTGTCGGGCAGCAGGTGCCCGGCCGAGTCGGTGACGTAGATGCAGTTGGCGCCGTAGCTCTCCATCAGCCTGGCTTGCTT
>NZ_AMXC01000089.1:0-517 GCF_000310165.2 Thauera sp. 63 | reverse complement strand
GCATCCATGATCACCGTCGCGTAGCGGTGCCCCTTGTGCAGCGCGAACTCGTCCATCACCAACCGACGCACGCCCTGCGCATCGAAAGTGCCATACCGGGTCTGCAGACGCCGATGGTCGATGCGCTTGATGGTGTGCCAGTGCAAGCCCGTGAGTTGGGCGACGTGGGCGATCGGCAGGATCTGCACCAGCGCCTCGATCCAGGCGCGTAATCGGTGTGTGATGCGCTCACCCGTGTCGAGCCAGCTCAGGCGCTCGGCCGCCCGTGCGCCACACTGGTAACAGTCGAGGCGGCGAATCGGCACATCCAGCCAGACGCGTCGATCGAACCAGTCTCGATCGCGCACCCGGCGTCGCCGGCGCTCGTGGAGCAGAACACAGTCGCTACCGCAGCGCCCACATCGCGGGCGGTGTGAGGGGTCTTCAGCGAGGGTGAGAAGGAGCGAACCGTCGGCTCGCTCCTGGCATGAATCGACGAGGCGGCCTTCCCAGAAGACCACGCCCAACATAGCATCGC
>NZ_AMXC01000088.1:0-544 GCF_000310165.2 Thauera sp. 63 | reverse complement strand
ATTGCCCTCGTGAAAGTAGGTCATCGTCAGACTAACCAAAAAAACGCCCAGCATCAAAACGATGTCTGGGCGTTTTTACGTCAACACAAAATAGATCCGAACAAACAGAAACTGCGCGCCAAGGCTGTAAGCGCCCGGCGAAACCACCTTCCCCCAGCCGCTTAGCCCATTGAAGATCGTGTCCACTAGTTCTGATGGTGGGCACGATGGCTGTCGTCATCCCGCGTCGGACGCGGCGTAAGCGCCCGGCGAACCCGTCTTGCCGTTTCGCTCAGGCGCATTCGCTCGGCTGCCAACGATGCGGCAGCAACTCCCCGATCTTGCTGTATGGCTGGGTCGGCAGTCTTTCGAGCACATCCTTCAGATACGCGAAGGGCTCATGGCCGTTGAGCCGCGCGGACTGGATCAGACTCATGACGGCAGCCGCGCGCTGGCCTGCGCGCAGGCTCCCCGAGAACAGCCAGTTCTTGCGCTTATGCCAACCTTTGCATAAGCGCAATTATGCGCGGCCCTCGATTATGCAAGCCCTTCGGCCTCGAGTGCG
>NZ_AMXC01000087.1:0-630 GCF_000310165.2 Thauera sp. 63 | reverse complement strand
CGCGACACGCAGACGATCCACTGCCCGGCGGCCCCCGCCGGGGTGATCGACGGTAGCCGCGCCGACGTGAGCTTCATCGCCGGGCTCATCACCGACAAGTTCTGCTACCACCAGCCGCTGTACCGCCAGCATCAGCGGCTCGGGGACAACGGCATCCGGGTCTCGCGCCCGTGGCTCACGCAGCTCACCCACGCGGCGCTCGCGCTGCTCGAGCCGGTCTTTACGGCCCAGCTCGACTCGATCCGCGCAAGTCGCATCAAGGCGATGGACGAGACCCCGATCAAGGCCGGGCGCGCCGGCCCGGGGAAGATGAAGGGCGGCTACTTCTGGCCGGTGTATGGCGAGCGCGACGAAATCTGCTTCGCCTATCACGAGGGGCGTAGTGGCAAACACATTGCGCAGACCCTGGGGACCGACCCACCGCCCGAGGGGGCGGTGCTGCTCACCGACGGCTACGCGGCCTACGAACGTTACGCACAAAAATGCGGGCTCACGCGCGCGCAATGCTGGGCGCACTCGAGAAGAAAATTCTTCGAGGCCCAGTCGATCGAGCCCGAACGGGCGACGCAGGCATTGGAGATGATCGGCCAGCTCTACGCGGTAGAGCAGCACATCCGTGAGGCACAACTC
>NZ_AMXC01000086.1:0-651 GCF_000310165.2 Thauera sp. 63 | reverse complement strand
GGTTCATCGCGCCTTTCCGGGGAAGGCGGCCTTGATCTTCAGGAAGAAATAGGCTGAATCCCGGAACCCGTAGGCCATACGCTTGATGACCTTAATGCGGTTGTTGACGCCCTCGAGAATGCTGGTGTTCAAGGGAAAGATGGCTGAGGCGAGGATGCCACGCAGGTACTTTCGGAGTCGCTTTGCAAAGGCGATCGCCGGCGCGATGCCGCTTTCGATCGCCAGGCGGTACCAGTCTTTCCATCTTCGGGCGCCGTCTCTGATCGATGGCGCAAACCAGATTTCCTTGATGGCGGTCTTCAGCAGATAGACGGTAGCCAGCGGTGCGTTGGCCGCCAGCAGTTCCTCGAGCTTGACCGCCTGCTCGTTGCCCAGGTTGTCGCGGTTGCGCAGCAGCAACCAGCGCGAGCGCTTGATGACCTGACGTTGTGCGGGCGCACTGCGCAAGGCATTGGCCTGATCGACGCGCACCCGGTCGACGACCTCCCGACCAAAGCGGGCGACGACATGGAACAAGTCATAGACGACTTCGGCGTTCGGGCAATGGGCGCGCACCTCCAGATCGAAGGCGGTGTTCATGTCCATTGCGACCGCCTCGATGTGCTGACAGCCCTCTTTGCCCAGCAATTCGAAGAAGGGCCGGATCGCCTC
>NZ_AMXC01000085.1:0-840 GCF_000310165.2 Thauera sp. 63 | reverse complement strand
AGGACGCCGTCGGCCCGCTCGTCGTCACCGCGCCGCCCTCCTTCGCCAGCCACTGGCTCGTGCCCCGCCTGCCGCGCTTTGCCGCCGCGCATCCCGACGTCGATCTGCGACTCGCCAGCACCTCCGACACCGTGGACGGCCCGCGCGAGGCCAGCGTGCTTGACAACCTGCGCACCGATCCGCGCGAGGCGCGCAGCAACGTGGCGATCCTGTACGGCAAGGGGCGCTATCCCGGCTTCCGTGTGGTGCCCCTGTTCGCGCCCGACTACGTGCCGGTGTGCGCCCCCGCGCTGGTCGAGGCCGGACTGCGCTCGCCGGACGAGCTCCCGCGCTTCGCGCTGATCCACGACGACACCCTCAGCGAGGTCGGCTGGACCGCCTGGCTGCACAAGGCCGGGCTGGACGCGCAACTCGCGCGCCGCGGACGCCATTTCTCCAACGCGGCGCTCGCGCTGGCTGCCACCCTCGACGGCCAGGGCGTCGTGCTCGCCCCCCGGCCGCTGGTGGAAGAGCGCGTCCGCGCCGGGCACCTCGTCATTCCCTTCGATCTCGGCCTGCCCTCGCCCAGTGCCTACTACCTGGTGATGCACGAGCGCGTCGCGCGGCGTCCGGCGCCGGAAGCCTTCGAACGCTGGCTGCTGCAGGAAGCGGCACAATAGGGCCCGCCGCGAGACAGGAGAGCCGCCCCGATGACTGCAACGCCCGATTCACCCCGTTCCCACTACCCGGTCGCCATCGTCGGCGCGGGCGCGCTCGGTCTCGCCTTCGCCGCGCGGCTCGCCGCCACCGGCCCGGTGGCGGTGATCGCGCGCAATGCGGCGCGCGCGGCCGAACTGGCGC
>NZ_AMXC01000084.1:0-852 GCF_000310165.2 Thauera sp. 63 | reverse complement strand
GAAGAAGCCCATCAGCTCCTGCAGCTGCCCGGCCTGTCCGCCGAGCTCTTCGGCGGTGGCGGCGAGCTCCTCGGAGGCGGAGGCGTTCTGCTGGGTGGCCTTGTTGAGCTGGCCCATGGCGTTGTTGATCTGTCCGACGCCGGCGGTCTGCTCCTGGCTGGCGGAGGCGATCTCCTGCACCAGGTCGGAGGTCTTGTTGATCGAGGGCACCATCTCGTCGAGCAGCTTGCCCGCGCGCTCGGCCAGATGCACCGAGTTGCCGGCCAGTTCGCCGATCTCCTGCGCGGCGACCTGGCTGCGTTCGGCGAGCTTGCGCACTTCGGCCGCGACCACCGCGAAGCCCTTGCCGTGCTCGCCGGCACGCGCCGCTTCGATGGCGGCGTTCAAGGCGAGCAGGTTGGTCTGGTAGGCGATGTCGTCGATGATGCCGATCTTGCCGGCGATGTTCTTCATCGCCTGGACGGTCGACTTGACCGCCTCGCCGCCTTCGCCGGCCTCGGCCGAGGACTTGCTGGCCATGGCGTCGGTGATCTTGGCGTTCTCGGAGTTCTGGTTGATCGAGGCGCTCATCTGCTCGATCGAGGCCGAGGTTTCCTCGACGCTGGCGGCCTGCTCGGAGGAGGACTGGGACAGGCTCTGGGCGGTGGCCGAGACCTGTCCGGCGGCGTTGGTGAGCGCGTCGGCGGCGCCGCGGACCTGCTCGATGATCTCGGCGAGCTTGTCCATGGAGTCATTGACCGCGTTCTGCAGCACCTGGAAGTCGCCGGCGTAGTTGTCGGTGATCTTCTGGGTCAGGTCGCCGCCGGAGAGCGCGACCATGACGCGCTTGACCTCGTTGATCGGCGCGATGAC
>NZ_AMXC01000083.1:0-902 GCF_000310165.2 Thauera sp. 63 | reverse complement strand
CCACCTTCTTCCTTCGACAGCACGTAGATCTCGCCGGTGAAGTGGGTGTGCGGGGTGATCGAACCCGGCTTGCACAGCACCTGACCGCGCTCGACATCTTCACGCTTGGTGCCGCGCAGCAGCACGCCGACGTTGTCACCGGCCTGACCCTGATCCAGCAGCTTGCGGAACATTTCCACGCCGGTGCAGGTGGTCTTGACCGTGGGCTTGATGCCGACGATTTCGATTTCCTCGCCAACCTTGACGATGCCACGCTCGACACGACCGGTCACCACGGTACCGCGGCCCGAGATCGAGAACACGTCTTCGATCGGCAGCAGGAACGGCTTGTCGATCGCGCGCTCCGGGGTCGGGATGTAGCTGTCCAGCGCTTCGGCCAGGCGCATGATCGCCGGCTCGCCGATGTCGGACTGGTCGCCTTCGAGCGCCTTCAGCGCCGAACCCTTGACGATGGGAATGTCGTCGCCCGGGAAGTCGTACTTCGACAGCAGCTCGCGCACTTCCATCTCGACCAGCTCGAGCAGCTCTTCGTCGTCGACCATGTCGCACTTGTTCAGGAACACGACGATGTACGGCACACCGACCTGACGCGCCAGCAGGATGTGCTCGCGGGTCTGCGGCATCGGGCCGTCAGCGGCCGAGCACACCAGGATCGCACCGTCCATCTGGGCCGCGCCGGTGATCATGTTCTTGACGTAGTCCGCGTGACCCGGACAGTCAACGTGCGCGTAGTGGCGCGTCGCGGTCTCGTACTCGACGTGCGAGGTGTTGATGGTGATGCCGCGCGCCTTCTCTTCCGGCGCGCTGTCGATTGCATCGTAGCCCTTCGCTTCGCCACCGAACTTCTTCGACAGGATCGTGGTGATCGCCGCGGTCAGCGTGGTCTTGCCGTGGTCAACGTG
>NZ_AMXC01000082.1:0-907 GCF_000310165.2 Thauera sp. 63 | reverse complement strand
GTCACCCCCGTCCAGCGCACGGCCGGCGCCCACAGCGACTTCATGTAGGGGCGATCGACCTCGGGCATCAGGAACAGCTCGTCGTTGAGCTGGCGCACGGTCTCCAGGTAATCCGCACTGAAGATGTCGCCGCTCTTGGTCTCGACGGCGATGCGCAGGCTGTTGCCCATGCCGGCGAGCTGGCTGCGGTTCTCGAGATAATTGACGATGTACGGATGGCTCGTCGGGATCATCTTCTCGAACGCGGCGTTGAGCCGCAGTCCCATCGCCTGGTAGGCCAGCACGACGGTGACCAGTAGGCACACGGCCACGACGATGAACCGGTTGTTGAAGAGCAGGCGTTCCGGAAGGGAACCCGAGCGGTGATCGAAGTCTGCGATGTCGGCGATGACCGCTTCAGTCGGAAGAGTGTGTGCAACAGCCATTATCTTGATTCCGCAACAAGTTGAGCCGGATCGACCCGTGTCAGTCCACGCACGCCAGATAGCACCACGGCCTTGTCACTACCCTGCGCCAGTCCGGTCAGTCCGGTCGGAAAGCTGCCTTCGACGGGTTTGAAGCTGCGTCCAGCGTCGCTGCTGCGCATCAGCCGCCCGCTCTCATCGGCCAGGAGGATCGAGCGATCGAGCAGCACCTTGCCGCTGGTCACCGTCACCGGCTGACCCAGGTCGATCTGTTCCCAGTTGGCGCCCCGGTCGGCGCTGCGCCACGCGTTGCCCCGCAGCCCATAGGCGAGCAGCGTGTCGCTGTCGATGATCAGTACGCCGAAGAACGTGCCCGGATACGGCGTCTCGAGCTCAACAAAGCGCTGGCCGCCGTCTTCCGAGCGGAACAGTGCGCCCTGCTCGCCCGCGATCAGGACATCGGCGTCGCGCTGCTGGATGGAGTACAGATGCACGCCGCGCGG
>NZ_AMXC01000081.1:0-1002 GCF_000310165.2 Thauera sp. 63 | reverse complement strand
CGACAGCCAGGCGGACGAGATTCGGCGCCTGAAGGCGGAGTTGCGGCGCGTGACCGAGGAGCGCGACATCCTAAAAAAGGCCGCCGCGTACTTTGCCAAGCAGTCCGGGTGAGGTACGCCTTCATCGACGCCCACGTGGTGCAGTATCCGGTGCGTCGCCTGTGTTCGACGCTGGCGGTCCATCCGAGCGGTTATTACGCGTGGAAGCAGCAACCCGTTTCCGAGCGCTCGGCTAATGACCAGCGCATCGGAGCGCTGATTACGCAATGCTGGGAGGCCAGCGGGCGTATCTATGGCTATCGCAAGATCCGTAACGATCTGCACGACATGGGCGAAGCGTGTGGCAAGCATCGCGTGGCGCGGCTGATGCGCTTGGCGGGCCTGCGCTCGCACACCGGCTATGGACGCCGCCCCGGTCGCTACGGTGGGCGGCCGGCGGTGGTTGCGCCGAATCTGCTCGAGCGCCAGTTTGCCCCGACAGCGCCGAACAAGAGCTGGGTGACCGATATCACTTACATCCGAACCCACGAGGGGTGGCTGTACCTGTGCGCGGTGCTCGATCTGTTCTCCCGTCAGGTCGTCGGTTGGTCGATGGGCGAACGGATGACCAAGGAACTGGCGTTGAACGCCTTGCTGATGGCGGTGTGGCGGCGCAAACCGACTGAGCAGGTGCTGGTGCATTCAGATCAGGGTAGCCAGTTCAGCAGCCACGACTGGCAAGACTTCCTGAAGTCGCACCGACTGGTGCCGAGCATGAGCCGGCGTGGCAACTGCCACGATAACGCGGTAGCGGAAAGCTTCTTCCAGCTGCTCAAGCGCGAGCGGATCAAGCGAAAGATCTACACGGATCGGGCGCAGGCTCGCTCCGATGTTTTCGATTACATCGAGCTCTTCTACAACCCACGGCGACGCCACGGTTTCACCAACCAGCTCTCGCCGGTAGAGTTCGAGCGGCAGTATTTTTTGAAGAACGGGACCGTCTAGGAAACCCGGGGCGATTCA
>NZ_AMXC01000080.1:0-1171 GCF_000310165.2 Thauera sp. 63 | reverse complement strand
GTGCGCATGGTGCAGGAACACCGAGGCGAGTACCCCTCGCTGTGGGCGGCGATTGAATCGATCGCCCCCAAGATTGGCTGCGTGCCGCAGACCCTGCATGACTGGGTCAAGCGCGAGGAGATTGACGGTGGCCAGCGCGATGGGCTGACGAGCAGTGAGCGCGAGCGCCTCAAGCAACTGGAGCGAGAGAACAAGGAGTTGCGCCGTGCCAACGACATCCTCAAGGCGGCGAGCGCGTTTTTCGCCCAGGCGGAGCTCGACCGCCGTTTGAAGAGCTAAAGCACTTCATCGACCAACACCGTCACACGTTCGGGGTCGAGCCCATCTGCCGGGTTTTGCAGATGGCCCCGTCCTGTTACTGGCGCCATGCGGCACGCCGACGCAACCCGCAGCTCCGCAGTCGCCGCGCGCGGCAAGACGACAGCCTGGCAAACGAGGTCCAGCGCGTGTGGCACGCCAACTGGCAGGTCTATGGTGCAGACAAGGTCTGGCTGCAGATGAACCGTGAGGGCATCCGGGTGGCCCGCTGTACGGTCGAGCGGTTGATGAGGCGCTTGGGGCTTGAGGGGGTACGTCGTGGCAGGAAGGTCCGCACGACGCTTCCCGACGCCTCGGCGCCCTGCCCACTGGACCGGGTCAATCGGGTGTTCAAGGCCCGCCGCCCCAATGAGCTGTGGGTGTCGGACTTCACCTACGTTTCGACTTGGCAGGGGTGGTTGTATGTCGCCTTCGTCATCGACGTGTTCGCCCGGCGCATCGTGGGCTGGCGCGTCAGTCGCACCATGCAGACCGATTTCGTCCTCGACGCGCTGGAGCAGGCTTTGTACGAACGGCGGCCCGATGCCAACGGCTTGGTTCATCACTCGGACCGAGGCGCTCAGTACCTGTCCATCCGCTACTCCGAGCGGCTGGCTGAGGCCGGCGTGAAACCGTCGGTGGGCAGTCGTGGCGACAGCTACGACAACGCACTGGCCGAGACCATCAACGGCTTGTACAAGACTGAGCTGATTCACCGCCGCGCGCCCTGGAAGAGCAGGGAATCGGTGGAGTTGGCCACCCTGCAGTGGGTGCACTGGTTCAACCACACCCGACTGCTCGAGCCGATTGGTTATATTCCACCGGCCGAAGCTGAGGCAAACTACTTCCGGCAACTCGCCGAGAAGACAGAGAC
>NZ_AMXC01000079.1:0-1213 GCF_000310165.2 Thauera sp. 63 | reverse complement strand
GCCGGCGCGCGCCAGTCCGGCAAGCGCGGCGGGCTCGGGATCGCCGCCCGCCGCCTGCGGCGCGTCGAGCAGCACCGGCAGCAGGCGCTGCGCCAGAGCCTGCCGGGCCGGCCAGTCGGGCAGCATCGGCTCGACGTCGTCGAGTTCCTCCTCCGCTTCGGGCAGGTCCAGCCCGACGCGCTCACGCAGCAGGTAGCGGCAGGGGTTGGCGAAGAAGCGCACGAGCTGGAACAGCTCGACCGTCCGCCAGCCGGCATCGGGGGACGGCAGCGGCGACACGAAGAACGGTGGCGCCTCATCCGGCCCGCCAGACGGCGCGCCATCCTCGCCTTCTTCGTCACGATCCAGGACCTCAATGCCCGCATCGCTCAGGGGCGCGGCGCGCAGACGGCTGGCAAGCGCCTCGGCGTAGTCCTCGTTGAAGCTCGTCAGGCGCGGGTCGCCGCGCTCGCGGGTGATGAAGTAGTCCGCCGCGAAGGGTTGCAGGGGATGTTCCACCAGCAGACGCTTGCGCGCGGCCTGCAGGGCATCGGGCTCGTCCGGCACCTCGGCACAGGCTGCGGCGAGCGCGTCGAGCAGCTCGTCGACCAGCACGGACGGCGGCAAGGCCGAACCATCGCGCACGCTGCGACCGACGTAGGACAAGTGCAGCACTTCGTGCGCCGACAGCACGAGATCGAGGAACAGGTTGCGGTCGTCGAGCCGGCGCTGGCGATCGCCGGCCTGCGGCCGGGCGGTCATCAGGTCGAACTCGGCCGGCCGGTCGCTGCCGGGGAAGGCGCCCTGATCCATGCCGATCAGGCACACGATGCGGTAGGGCAGGCCGCGCAGCGCCGACAGCGCCGAAAAGGTGACCGTTCCCCCGGGCACGCCGCCGCGCGCGGGATCGTCGAGCAGCGCGACCAGCGCCGGGTGGATCACCTCGAACGGCAGCGCGGCATCGACCTCGGCCGCGGCAAGGTTGTCGGCCAGCGCGGCAAGGGCGGCCCGCACTTCGCGCAGGTCATCGGCATACATCGCGCTGTCGCCGACGAGACGGTCGAGCGCGGCGTTGAGCAGCTCGCGCCAGGCGCCCCCCGTGCGCGGCTGCCGGAGCGCGTCGCGCAGCCAGCGCAGGGTCTCGGCGTAGCGCCAGAAGGCGCCGAGTGCGAGCGCTGCCTGCCCCTCGGGCGCCGCGGCGCCGATGCGGCCGGCGAAGCTCGCCTGCTGGGCG
>NZ_AMXC01000078.1:0-1225 GCF_000310165.2 Thauera sp. 63 | reverse complement strand
TAAGGCAACGCTGATTTATTCGCCCAGCGGCACCCGTCAGTTGGCATGCTCTTGAGACAATAGCGGCTGCTGAGCCACGATGAGACCTCAATCGATGCAATCGAGCTTTTCCGAGCTGGAGTACGCCGGGAAGAAGAAGCAGACGCGGCGCGACCGTTTCCTGGCCGAGATCGAAGCGGTGACGCCGTGGTCGGCGCTCGAGGCAGAGATCGAACCGTTCTATCCGAAGGGTGGCGGTCGCGGCCGTCCGCCGATCGGGGTGGCACGGATGCTGAGGATGTATGTTGCTCAGCAGTGCTTCGGTCTGTCGGATGAAGGGATCGAGGACGCCATCTACGACAGCCAGTCGATCCGCGCCTTCGTCGGCATCGACCTGGCCCGCGAGGCGGCGCCCGACGCGACCACGCTGTTGAAGTTCCGTCGGCTGCTGGAGACGCACGGGCTCACCCAGAAGATCTTCGAGGCGATCAAGTCGCATCTGGCAGACAAGGGGCTGATGATGCGCGAAGGCACCATCGTTGACGCGACGATCATCGCCGCAGCGCCTTCGACCAAGAACCGCGCCAAGGCGCACGACCCGGAGATGCACCAGGCGAAGAAGGGCAACCAGTGGTACTTCGGGATGAAGGCGCACATCGGCGTCGATGCCGAGTCCGGGTTGGTGCATGCGGTCGTGGCGACGGCGGCCAACGTAAGCGACGTGAGCCAGACACACAAGCTGCTGCACGGCGAGGAGACGGAGGTGCTCGGTGATGCGGGCTACCAGGGTGCCGACAAACGCGAAGAGAACCGCGACACCCCGGTGAGCTGGCACATCGCACTGAAGCGCAGCAAGCGCAAGGCGCTGCCAGCCAACCGGCTGGGGAAGCTGCTTGAGCAGCTCGAGCGCGCCAAGGCGAGCATTCGGGCCAAGGTCGAGCACCCGTTCCATGTGATCAAGAACCTCTTCAAGCACAAGAAGACCCGCTACCGTGGGCTGGCGAAGAACGAAGCGCAACTGTTCTCGCTGTTCGGTCTGGCCAATCTGTTCCTGGCGCGCCGACCGTTGTTGGCGCTCTATGCCCGAGGTGCGTCCTGAGGGGGCACCAAGGTGCGAAAGCGGAGGGGAACGGCCCAGGGCCGACTCGACCTGAAGCATCAAATGCCATCGAACTCGAGAGGCCGTCACGGATACGCCCTCAAAATCGGTCCGCGGGTACTTGAACATGATTTGTTCAGCACGTCC
>NZ_AMXC01000077.1:0-1302 GCF_000310165.2 Thauera sp. 63 | reverse complement strand
GGTAAAATGGCGTTCGTTAAGTCATTGATAAATAGACAATATGAACTCGAATACTCGACCACGAGTCGCTGCTGTCCGAGTTCGCTGACTTTCTGCTCGACCCCGCGCTGGCCGAGCAGGTACGTCTTCGGCCTGGGGCCTTCACCCGCGATCGCAAGCTCACCCTGCCGCGCCTGGCGGCCATGATGATCTCGGGCATGTGCGCGAGCGTTCAAGCCGAACTCGACGCCTTTTTCGGTCGCCTGCATGCGGTGCCCGGGCGGATCCGCGAGGTCAGCGCACAGGCCTTCAGCAAGGCCCGCCAGGGATTTTCGGGCCGGCTGTTCGAATTGGCCAGTGCGCACCTGCTGCACCTGGCGCGCCCGCACATAGAGGCGGCACGCTGGAATGGCCGCCGCGTGGTGGCGGCTGATGCGTCGCGCCTGCGTGTGTCGACACGCAAGACGGCCGCACTGACGGCGGACCACTACGCGTTTGCCTTGTTTCTGCCGGGCACCGAACTCACGCTGCACGCCAGTCTGCATCCGGCCGACGGCTCGGAGCGGCAGATGCTGTTCGAGCCGCTCGACGCACTCGATCCGGCGCAGGATCTGCTCGTGCTCGACCGAGGTTACGTCGGCAACACCATGGCAGCGACGCTGGCGCAACACGGCATGGCCTTCTGTCTGCGCGTCGATGCCAGCGGCTGGCGTTGCGTCGCCGACTTCCGACGCTCGAACGAGGCCGAGCGCGTGGTCACACTGTCGCCGCCCACCGCACGCGATGCCAGCACGTTCGATCTGGCCCGCACCGCCACCACCGTGCGCCTGATCCGCAACATCGCTCCGAACGGCCAGATCCGCGTCCTGATGACCAACCTGCTCGATGCCCAGTCGTATCCGGCCGCGCAGTTCAGCGCGCTCTATCACCAGCGCTGGCGCGTCGAGGAGGCCTTCAAGCGCATCAAGCATCGTCTGCGCCTCGAGGCCACGACGGGGTTGAACTACCTCGCCCTGCAGCAGGACTTCGCCGCCAAGATCCTGGCCGACAACCTGTGCGCACTGCTCAGCGGCAGCGGCACTGACGACGCCATCCAGACCGGCTCCCGCCCGAATCGCACCTACGCATTCGGCGCACTCAAGCCCATCCTCGCCGGGTGCCTGCTCGGCATCGCTCAGGCATGGGCGGCATTGCCCGATACCCTGGCCGCCATGGGCCGCAGTCGATGCCGCATCCAGCCAGGCAGAAGCTACCCACGACCGCCCCGAAGCAAGCCACATTTGCATATGTCCTATAAGGGAGCGTTAAGTTGAGAGCATTGGG
>NZ_AMXC01000076.1:0-1356 GCF_000310165.2 Thauera sp. 63 | reverse complement strand
AGCGGCACGACCGCGCAGACCACCGCCTGCCAGGAGCGGAAGGTGATGAAGGCGAGCACGATCACCGCCGCGTACACCAGGAACAGCATCTGCACGTTGGCCTTGCGCACGACGATATTGGTCGCCGCCTCGATGCCGGCGTTGCCGGCCGCGTTGAGGAAACGGATCTGATCCGAACCATACTGGGCCGCAAAGTCCTCGGTGACCTTCACCACGCTGGCCAGGGTGTCGGCCTTGTGATCCTTGAGGTAGGCATACACCGTCAGCAGGTCGCAGTTCTGATTGAACATCTCCCGCGGCGCGCGGGTGATGATGGCGTTGAGCATGTCCTGCGAACGCGGAATCTCGAGCCACTTCAGGCTGCCCTCGTTCATGCCGGCGTTGGCCACCTTGGCCAGCCCGGCCAGCGAACTCGTCGCCTCCACCCCCGGCAGCTGCAGCAGCGCGCGCTCGAGCGCATCGACCGCCATCAGTGTGTCGTACTGGCCGCAGGCATACTGAGGCGTCTTCACCATGACGATGTAGACGTCGCTGCTCGCCGCGTAGTTGGCGGTCATGAAGGCGTTGTCGCGGTTGTAGCGCGAGTCGGGGCGCAGCTCGGGCGCACCGGGGTCGGTATCGCCGATCTTGAGCTGGAAGCTCACCGCCAGCCCGACCGCGCCCATCACCAGACCGGCCGCGACCGCGATCGACGCCCACTTACGCTGGGTGAAGAGGTCGAGGAAGGCCCAGAACGGATGCTTGCCGTGCTGAGCGTCGTTGGCCTCCATCAGCTCGGCCTTCAGGCTGCGCGTTGCCGCGACCGGGCTGACGCCGGTGTAGGAGAGCAGGATCGGCAGCAGCACGAGGTTGGTGAAGATCAGCACGGCAACGCCGATACTGGCGGTCACCGCCAGTTCCTGGATGACCTGGATGTCGATCACCATCAGCACCGCAAAGCCCACCGCATCGGCCAGCAGTGCGGTGAGACCAGCGAGGAACAGGCGGCGGAAGGTGTAGCGCGCAGCGACCAGGCGGTGCGTGCCCCGGCCGATGTCCTGCATGATGCCGTTCATCTTCTGCGCGCCGTGGCTCATGCCGATGGCGAACACTAGGAAGGGGACCAGCACCGAGTACGGGTCCAGTTCGTAGCCCAGTGTCGGCAGCAAACCGAGCAGCCACACCACCGCGACAACCGAGCACGCAACGACCAGCAAAGTGCTGCGCAGGCAGCGGGTGTACCAGTACAGCACCGCGGTACAGATCACGATCGCCACAGCGAAGAACATCATGACCTGCTGCAGGCCCTCGATCAGGTCGCCGACGACCTTGGCAAAGCCGGTGACGTGGATCTTGATCGAATCCGATTCGTACTTC
>NZ_AMXC01000075.1:0-1494 GCF_000310165.2 Thauera sp. 63 | reverse complement strand
AGGAAGCTCTCATGAACAAGATCAAATGCGCCCTGATCGGTCCGGGCAACATCGGCACCGACCTGCTGTACAAGTTGAAGCGTAGCCCGGTGCTGGAGCCGGTGTGGATGGTGGGGATCGACGCCACCTCCGAGGGCTTGGCGCGTGCGCGCGAGATGGGCCTCAAGACCACCGCCGAGGGCGTCGACGGCCTGCTGCCGCATGTGCTGGCCGACGGCGTGCAGATCGCTTTCGATGCCACCTCGGCCTACGTCCATGCCGAGAACAGCCGCAAGCTCAACGAGCTGGGCGTGCTGATGATCGACCTCACCCCGGCCGCGATCGCCCCCTTCTGCGTGCCGCCGGTCAATCTGGCCGAGCACGTCGGCAAGGGTGAAATGAACGTCAACATGGTCACCTGCGGCGGCCAGGCCACGATCCCGATGGTCGCGGCGGTGTCCCGCGTGCAGCCGGTGGCCTACGGCGAGATCGTCGCCACCGTGTCCTCCAAGTCGGCCGGTCCGGGCACGCGCAAGAACATCGACGAATTCACCCGCACCACCGCAGGCGCGGTCGAGAAGGTGGGCGGCGCGAAGAAGGGCAAGGCCATCATCATCCTGAACCCGGCCGAGCCGCCGCTGATCATGCGCGACACGGTGCACTGCCTGACCGAGACCGAACCGGACCAGGCCGCGATCACCGAATCCATCCACGCCATGATCCGCGAGGTGCAGAAGTACGTGCCCGGCTACCGCCTCGTGAATGGTCCCGTGTTCGATGGCAACCGCGTCTCGGTCTTCCTGGAAGTCGAAGGCCTGGGTGACTACCTGCCCAAGTACGCCGGCAACCTCGACATCATGACCGCGGCCGGTGCGCGCACCGCCGAGATGTTCGCCGAGGAGATCCTCGCCGGGCGCCTGAAACTCGAATCCAACCGCGCCACGATGGTGGCCTGAGCGGCGACCAGACGAAGGAGATGAACATGGAACTTCGCGGCAAGAAGATCACCGTCCACGACATGACCCTGCGCGACGGCATGCACCCCAAGCGCCACCTGATGACGCTCGAGCAGATGAAGACCATCGCCGTCGGCCTGGACGAAGCGGGCATCCCGCTGATCGAGGTCACCCACGGCGACGGCCTCGGCGGCAGCTCGGTGAACTACGGCTTCCCCGCCCACAGCGACGAGGAATACCTCGGCGCGGTGATCCCGCTGATGAAGCAGGCCAAGGTCTCGGCGCTGCTGCTGCCGGGCATCGGCACGGTGGATCACCTGAAGATGGCGCACGAGATCGGCGTCTCCACGATCCGGGTGGCCACCCACTGCACCGAGGCGGATGTCTCCGAGCAACACATCGGCATGGCGCGCAAGCTTGGCATGGACACCGTCGGCTTCCTGATGATGGCCCACATGAACAGCCCCGAAGGGCTGTTCAAGCAAGCCAGGCTGATGGAGAGCTACGGCGCCAACTGCATCTACGTCACCGACTCGGCCGGGCACCTGCTGCCCGACAC
>NZ_AMXC01000074.1:0-1560 GCF_000310165.2 Thauera sp. 63 | reverse complement strand
CTAGGAGTCTGCGCGGCAGAACTCCAGAGCGTGTTTTTTAGCAGAACGATTGGCGAACCGAGAGGTGCGGCAAGAGACTGAGGCCGTGGTTAAGTTGCTTTGCGACGTCGCGGCGCGCATGCCGGACGGCAACGGGGACAGGTTTGCCCCCTTTTCCCGTCATGCCGTCCTCAATGTGCTCATCCTGCGCAGGTTCAGCGCCATACAGACGAGCTTCCACTCCGCTTTGACGCGCTCCAGGCCCCGCAGGCTGAACTGCCGGAATCCCAACACGTTCTTGATCCAGCCGTTGGGCGGTTCGGCGATCCATTTCCGTTTTCGGTAGGCGCTCTTGCCCGCCTCGCTCTCGAGCTTGTCGGCCATCTGTGCGGTGTGCGGATTGCGTTCGCGGTCGAAACCGAGTCGGCGCTTGCCTTCCCGGCCCAGCGCCACCACCAGTTCGGTCCCGCACCCGTCGAGTTCCCGGAACGTTTGCTCCGAGCGGTAGCCGGTGTCGGCCAGCGCCTGGCGCGGTCGTTGTTCGACGTTGTCGCGCACGGCCTGCAGTACCCCCGCCAGTTGCCCGGCGTCGCTGGCGTTGTTGGTCAGTTCGGCCGCCACGATGATGTGGGCGGTCTCGTCGACCGCCGTCTGGGCGTTGTAGCTCGGATCGAACCCGCCGCCGGCGCGCTTCATGATGCGGCTGTCCGGATCCGTGAAGTTCTCCTGCGCCTTGTCCTCGGGCACTCCAAAGTCGCGCTTGTAGCGCCCGCCCTTCGGTTTGCCGTCACCGCCGCGCGGGCGACGGTCGTCATCGTCGCTGCGCCCGCGCGCCTGATCGGCCTCGCGCTGGCGCTGCTCGAGCCGCGCCCGGGCTTCAGCAATCGCCGTCAGCCGCGCCTCGCGCCGCGCGATCTCGGCCGGCACATCCAGCTCGGGCTCGTTCCGCTCGGCGTCGTCGGCGGCCTTGGCCCGATTGAGCAGCGCCTCGATCTGCCGTTTCAACTCGGCCTCCGCCTTCACCATATGGCCGTAACTCATCGCCTTGTGGCGGCTGGCGTTTGCCTTGACCTTGGTGCCGTCGATGGCCACCGTCCCGAGCTTGACCAGCCCCATCTCGCGGGCCAGTCGTACCACCTGCACGAACAACTCGCTCAGCTCCTTCAAATGGACAGCGCGAAAGTCGCTCAGCGTGCGGTGGGCCGGGAAGTTGTCTGCCGCCAGGACCCGGAACGCCACATCCTCGTGCAGCTTGCGCGCGATCTTGCGCGAACTGAACACGCCCGTGGCGTACGCATACAGCAGCACCTTGACCATCATGGCCGGATGAAACGGCTGGTTGCGCGGTCCGCCACCGGCATACCGGGCGTGGAACGCGCTCAGGTCCAACCCGTCGACCGCGTCGCTGATGAAGTACGCCAAGTGGCCTTCGGGTAGCCACTCCTGCAGCGCCTGGGGCAGCAGCATCTGCTGCTGCGGGCAATAGGGCAGATAGCTCGTCATCTCGACAGTCTACCGGCCCCGAAACGCCCGGGAGGACTTAACTCACCGACGCTTGGCTTCTGCCGCGCAGACTCCTAG
>NZ_AMXC01000073.1:0-1695 GCF_000310165.2 Thauera sp. 63 | reverse complement strand
ACCCCGCCACGGCGTCGACAGCCGGCGTGGTCACCGCCGGCGACCGGGCTGCAGGCGCCGCATCCCCCGGCGCCCGCGCGTCGCTCACCGCGACCGCCTCGCCAAAACCCTGCCCGTTCCACGCCAGCTGCGCCGCACACTGGGTACGGGCGTCGCTGCCGGGGCCGCAGGCCGTGCCCTGGCGCGCGATCTGGACCTTGGCCGGCTTGCCGGCGAGCACCCGGTAGGCGATGAGCTGGTCGGAATAGACCCGGCGCGCCGCGTTGCGCGCGTCGACGACGAAGATATCCACCCGCCCCACGCCGCCCTGGCGGAACAGACCCGGGCGCCCGACGCAGTTGTAATCGCCCTCCGACAGCAGGTAGTCGAGCCGGCCATCGCCAGTGAAATCCTGCGCCACGACGAAGCGCCCTTCCCCCGCGCGCCCGCCGGCCGCGGCACAGCGGCGGTCGAGATCGTTCATGTGATCGAGCACCACGCTCGGAATGGGCGGACGTGCCTGTGCGAACGCGACCGAAGACACCCAGACGCCAAGGACGAACGACAACAGTTTTCTGGACATGGCGGCGACCTCCGGGGCTGCTTCTGCAGCCTAGACGCCGCACCGGGTACGGGCAAGGCGCCCGCCCGGGCGCGCCTCAGCGCATCTCGCCGCGCTTCACGAACACATAGTGCTTCGTCACCGGTTCCAGCACCTCGAACACGCCCTTGAAACCCGCCGGAATCACGCAGGCCTCGCCCGGCCCGAAGACGCGCGCCAGCCCGGCTTCGTCGGTGATGCGGATGCGGCCGGACAGCACGTGGAAGAACTCGTCGGTGTCGTCGGCAAAGGCGATGCGCCACGCCCCCGGCGCGCAGGACCACAGGCCCGCGGACATGCCGTCGCGCTCGAAGTGGTTCCAGGTCGTGCGCAGCGGATTGCCGTCGACCAGGCGCTCGGGGCGCGGGTGGTCGACGCTGGCGGGGGTATCGGCGTGGGCGAAGGCGGTGAGGGTCTTGTGCATGGCTGCGGAAGGACTGGATCGTGAGCCGAATTCTAGCCTTGCGCCACACCGCGTCAGGGGCGACACTGCGTCGCCCTCATCGACCACGCAAGCCAGAGACACCGCAATGGACCTGCCCGCCCACCAGCTCACCATGACCGTCCTGATGACGCCCGACACCGCCAACTTCTCGGGCAAGGTGCACGGCGGCGCCATCCTCAAGCTGCTCGACCAGGTCGCCTACGCCTGCGCCGCACGCTACGCCGGCCACTACGTCGTCACGCTCAGCGTCGATCAGGTCATGTTCCGCCAGCCCATCCAGGTCGGTGAACTCGTCACCTTCCTCGCCTCGGTCAACCACACCGGCAACTCGTCGATGGAAGTGGGCATCAAGGTCATCGCCGAGGACATCCGCGGCAAGGTCGTGCGCCACGTCAATAGCTGCTTCTTCACCATGATTGCGGTCGACGACGATGGCCGCCCGACCAAGGTGCCACCACTGGAACCCCACACGGCGGACGAACGCCGCCGCTTCGCCGAAGCCGAGGTGCGCCGCGCGATGCGGCGCGAGATGGAGCGCAAGTTCGCCGAGGTGCACGGCGGGGAGTGAGCGCCGATGATTGAAAGCCGAGCGTGCTACGGAACGCAGGACTGAGCACCGCGCTGCGCGCCGTCGGCCGGCTCACTCCCCCGCCGCAACCGGCTTTCGCCC
>NZ_AMXC01000072.1:0-2009 GCF_000310165.2 Thauera sp. 63 | reverse complement strand
CTCTCCGACGTGATCGGGGTGGGGGCAGCGGCCTTCTGCAGAAGGCCGCTGCGGCGCTTGTCGCGCAGCCGGTAACTGTCGCCCCGGATCGTGATGACCTGGCTGTGGTGCAGCAACCGATCGAGGATGGCGGTGGCCGCCACGGCATCGCCGAACACCTGTCCCCACTCGCCGACCGGCCGGTTGCTGGTGATCAGCATGCTTGCCCGCTCGTAGCGCCGCGACACGAGCTGGAAGAACAGGTGCGCGGCCGCCGGTTCGAGCGGCAGGTACCCAAGCTCATCGATGATCAGCAGCTTGGGCTTCGAGAGCTGCAACAGCTTCTCCTCGAGCCGCCCGTCGGCGTGCGCCTTCGTGAGCCCTGCCATCAGCGCCGCTGCCGAAGTGAAGAGCACCGTATAGCCGCGATCCACCGCTTCGCGCCCCAGTGCGACTGCCAGGTGCGTCTTGCCCACGCCCGGGGGGCCGAGCAGCAACAAGGCCTGGCCGTGGCCGATCCAGCGACCGGTGGACAGATCCCGGATCTGCCCCGGATCGATCGAGGGCTGTGCGTCGAAGTCGAAGCCTTCGAGCGTGCGCACACACGGGAAACGGGCGAGCTTCATGCCCATCTGGATGCGCCGCATGTCGCGTCGGGCGACCTCGCGCTCGGCCAGGAACAGCAGCGCTTCGCGCAGCGTCATCTGTGCCCGGCTGGCTTCGTCGAGCAGGCTATCGAGCTGGTCGCGGATCGCCGTGAGCCGCAGCCGGGTGAGCAATTCGTCGAGTCGTTCGGGTTCGAGCATCACCAGCCTCCTCCGACGAGGGCTTCGTACTCGGCCAACGGACGCAGCAGCGCATCGGTGGGCGGCGGCGTCTCGATCTCGGCCGGTGGTGGCGATCCACCCAGCAGATGGCGGCGCTCGATGCTGCGACCGCGACTGCCGGAGAGCTCCGCGTGGCGGGCTACTTCCTCGCCGGCGTACTCGACCACGACGGTGTCGGCGCTGACGATGACTGTCACCGTCTCGCCGATCAAGCGCCACGGCACGCTGTAGGCGTTGGTGTCGAGCTCGATGCAGCCCTCGGCATTGACCCGGCGCACGAGTTCGCGCACCTGCAGGAAGGGAGCGATCCCGTCGACCGGACGCAGGTGATCGCGCTCCAGGTCGAAGCGCTCAGCGGGCGTGACGCCCGTCGTGCCGTGGATGCGCACATCGGCCACCTCGCGCTGCCAGCGCGCCAGGTGCGCCTCCATCGCCGCCCAGCTCTCGAAGGCGTGACCGGCGATGGCGTTCTTCTTCACGTAGCCCACGCCGTTCTCGGTCTTGCCCTTGGTGCGGGCGCGAAACGGCGCGCATGCCCGGGCAGCGATGTCCCAGTGCCGGCAGAACGCCTCGAAGCGGCTGTTGAGCCGAACCTGGCGCGTCTGTGTGTCGTGCTTGTCGACCAGCGCCTTGGCGTTGTCGATCAGCAGCGTCTGCGGCCGTCCGCCGAAATGCGCAAAGGCCGCCTCGATCCCGGCAAACCACACGCTCTGGCGCTCGTGCCGGAACGCGCACGCAAACCCCCGGCGCGAATAGCCCAGCGTCGCCACGAACAGGAACACCCGCACCGGCTCGCCACCGATCAGCACCCGCGTCTGGCCGAAGTCGATCTGCATCTGCTCGCCCGGCGCAGTCTCGAAGCGGATCGTCGCACGGCGACTGGCTTCAAGCTCCTGGCGGAACCCACGGCACGCGCGCTCGACCGTGCGCAGGCTCGTGTCGATCCCGAGCTCCTTGCTCAACTGCTGACGCACCACGTCGCAGTTGCCCCGGTGCTGCAGGAAACGCTCCCGCAGCCACGCCTCATGACCGCCCAGCACGCTGTCGCGCTGCGGCTGCCGGTAGGGCACCGGCCCGCCCGCGTTCAGATAGCGCCGCACCGTGTTGCGCGCGATGCCCAACGTCCTGGCAATCCGCTTCGCGCCCCACCCCGACTGCCCCAACCGAACGATCGTCGTGACCGCCTCCGGCTCCAACATCTCC
>NZ_AMXC01000071.1:0-2032 GCF_000310165.2 Thauera sp. 63 | reverse complement strand
CAGGCCGCGGCCGCGCCGCGCGAGCCGGCCGATGGCGGCGGTGCCGGCCTCGGCGGAATGGAACAGGATGCAGGCCTCCTTGCCGCCGGCCTGCGCGTACTCGGCCAGCAGCGTCTTCACCCGCTGCCCGACGTCCGGCACGCGCGGAAACTGGAAGCCCAGCGCGCCCGACGGACACACCGTGCTGCAGGTGCCACAGCCCTTGCACAGGTAGGGATCGACCGCGATCACGTCGCCATTGGAGCGGATCGCCTCGGTAGCGCAGACTTCGATGCAGTTCGTACAGCCTGTCTTCTTCGAGCGGCTGTGCGCGCACAGGCCGGCGTCGAAGGCGACGTAGCGCGGCTTCTCGAACTCGCCGACGAACTCGCCCAGCGCCTGCACCGCCAGCGCCTGCTCGAACGGGTCGCGGCCCGGTGCCGCATAGCCGTCGGGCAGCTCGACGCGCTTCAGCAAGGGCTCGGCGGACAGGTCCAGCACCAGGTCGAAGCGCTCGCTGCGGGCGACATCCTTGCGCGCAAAGTCGATCGCGCCGATCTCGCCACAGGCGGCGACGCAGGCGCGGTGGCTGCGACAGGCGTCGAGATCGACCTGCAGGTCGAAACCGATGGCGCCTTCCGGGCAGGCCTTGACGCAGGCGTTGCAGCGCACGCACAGCTCGAGGTCGATCGGGTTCTGCTGCGCCCAGTGCAGCTCGAAGGCGCCGAGGTGACCGGACAGCTTCACCGGCTTGCCCGACCACACCGGGTATTCATTGACGGCCGGCAACTCGACCTCCCCGGTGCGCTGGGTGATCAGCACCGCAGGTTCGAAGCTGCCCGCCAGGCGCTCGGCCCAGCCCAGCGCCGCACCCGCCTCGCCGATGATCAACAGGCTGCGGCCGGCGCGCATCTGCACCGCAGGCACCGGCTCCGGTTCCGGCAAAGTGGTCGCGGCGGCGATCAGCGCGGCGAGCTTGGGCGTGGCCTGCGCGGAGTCGGCCGACCAGCCGGCGTTCTCGCGCAGGTTGAAGAAGTGGATGCGCTGGCCGGCCTGCTGCGATTCGGCCAGCTCGCCGAACAGTGCGGTTTCCTGCGTACAGGACACGAAGACCTCGCGCCCGGCGGCCAGGTCATTTTCCAGCGCGGGCAACTCGGCGCCGCACAGCGCGTGATGGCACGACAGCGCGCCCGACGCAGCGGCCAGCCGCTCGGCGTCGAGACTGAAGCTGCGATTGCAATCGCAGAGATGGATCTGTTTCTGGGTGTTCTGCATCGATGCATCCATTTGATCGGTTCACCACAAGCACTCGCCGGGCCAGCAAGTCATCAAGGATTGGCCCCACAAGCAACCGCAAAGGCACGTCGGGCAACCATCCGAAACCGCGTGCGCGACAAATTGTCCATTCCGCGCCGTTTTGTCCCGATCGGCGTACACCGATCGCCGCGCGTGCGATGCTGGCCCTCAGCCCGCGCGCTCATCCCGGTTGCCGGCCGGCGCCGTCTCGCCGACCGGGCGGTCGTCGCCCTCACCGGAAGACACGCCGCCACCGGTACGAGCCGGGTCGCAGCCAGCCTCGTCCTGCACGCCCGCTTCAGCCCCCGAGGGCACGACCTCGGGGGCCCTCACCGGTGGCGAGGCCAAGTCAGCCGCCGCCTGCGTCTCCGTCTCGGCAGGCGCGTCCGGCTCACCCAGCCACTCGCGCGCGTGCTTGAGCTTCTCCATCATCGACGGCGGAATCGGGTCGGCGATCGAGTAATCGTCGATGTAGATGTCCAGCCCGTCCATCTGGTTGAAATGCGGATCGGCGAAGAGCTTCTTCAGCGCCTGCCTGCGCAGCGACTCGCTGACCTCCTCCTTCAGGAAGGCGGTGAAATCGGACGCCAGCGTCAGCTCCTCGACCGGCGGCAGTGCAGCCTCGACGGCAGCACGGTCCCGCGCCTCAGCGCTCGCGCCTGCAGGCGGCACCGCCGGCGCCGGTGCTGCGGCGGGGGCGGCCGCGACCTCCACGGTCACGTCCGCGTCGGCCGCCGTGGGCTGGCTGGCGGCCTCG
>NZ_AMXC01000070.1:0-2327 GCF_000310165.2 Thauera sp. 63 | reverse complement strand
CCGGCCACCGCCATGCCGTAGCCCGGCACGATGATGACCTTGCTCGCGTAGCGCATCACCGAGGCGGCGTCGAGCGCGGAGAACTCCTTCATCGTGCCCTCGATCGCCTCGCCTTCGCCGCCCGCGGCCGCGCCGCTCAGCGGTGTGAAGATGACGTTGGAGATCGGCCGGTTCATCGCCTTGGCCATCAGCTGCGTGAGCAGCGTGCCCGAGGCGCCCACCACGATGCCCGCCACGATCAGCGCCGGGTTGCCCAGCACGTAGCCCTCGAAGCCCACCGCCAGTCCGGTGAAGGCGTTCAGCAGCGAGATCACCACCGGCATGTCGGCCCCGCCGATCGGGCTGGTCAGCACCACCCCCAGCGCCAGCGCCAGCACGAAGAACAGCACGATGAGCACCGACGCGGGCGCATCCGACACGATGATCGCCAGGCCCAGCAGCGCGGTGACCGCGGCGAGCGCGACGTTCACCAGGTTCTGCTGCGGCAGCCGGTAGGCGTTCTTCATGATGCCCTGCAGCTTGGCGTAGGCGATGCACGAGCCGGAGAACGCCACCGAGCCGATCAGCGCGCCGAGCACCGCCAGCGTGGCCACCACCGGGCCATGCACCTCGCCGCGGGCGAACTCGAGCGCGGCGATCGCCGCCGCCGCCCCGCCGCCCATGCCGTTGTAGATGGCGACCATCTGCGGCATGTCGGTCATCTTCACCGTCTTGCCGCTCCACCACGCCACCGCCCCGCCCGACACGATGGCCAGCACCATCAGCCCGACGTTGTTCAGCTCGGGCGTGAAGAAGGTCACCACCGTCGCCGCGACCATCGCGTAGCCCGCCCACACGATGCCCTTTCTCGCCGTGACCGGCGAGCTCATCGCCTTGAGCCCCAGGATGAACACCACCGCGACCGCAAAGTAGGACGCCTGAATGAATCCGTTGACCATTTATGCGCCCCCTTCCTTCTTGTTGCCACCCTTGAACATCGCCAGCATGCGCTCGGTGACGACGTAGCCGCCCGCGGCGTTGGCCGCACCGAGGAACACCGCGACGAAACCGATGAGAAGCTGCACCGGATCGTCCGGGTCGGCGTGGCCGAGCACCACCATCGCCCCCACCAGCACCACGCCGTGCACGAAGTTCGAGCCCGACATCAGCGGCGTGTGCAGGATCACCGGCACGCGCGAGATCACTTCGTATCCCGTGAACGCGGCCAGCATGAAGATATACAGCGCTGCAATTCCTTCCATGATCGTTCTCCCTTACAGCCCCAGGACCTGCTTGACGCCAGCGTGGCGCACTTCGCCCGCGTGCGTGAGGCAGGCACCGGCCATCACCTCGTCGTCCCAGTCGAGCGCGAGCGCGCCGTCCTGGATGAAGGGCGAGATGAAGTTGAACAGGTTCTTGGCGTACATCTCCGACGCATGCACCGGCATGCGGCTGGGGATGTTGACCGGTCCGATCACGAGCACGTCGTGGATCCAGACCTTCTCGCCCGCCACCGTGCCTTCGACGTTGCCGCCGGTCTCGGCCGCCATGTCGACGACGACCGCGCCCGGCTTCATCTTCGCCACCATCTCGGCGGTGATGATGCGCGGCGCGGGCTTGCCCGGAATCGCCGCGGTGGTGATGAGCGCATCGCACTGCGCGACGGCCTTGGCCAGGCGCTCGGCCTGCCTGGCCTTCTCCTCGTCGGTGAGCTCGCGCGCGTAGCCGCCCGTGCCCGCCGCCGACACGCCGGTGTCGACGAACTTGGCGCCCAGCGACTCGACCTGCTCGCGCGTCTCGGGCCGCACGTCGTAGGCCTCGACCATGGCGCCGATGCGCCGCGCGGTGGCGATGGTCTGCAACCCCGCCACGCCACAGCCGATCACCAGCACCTTGGCCGGGCGGATCGTGCCGGCGGCGTAGGTGAGCATCGGAAAGAACTTCGGACTATGGTCGGCGGCGATCAGCGCGCACTCGTAGCCCGCCACCGCGCCCTGCGAGGACAGCGCATCCATGCTCTGCGCGCGCGAGATGCGCGGCAGGAGTTCGAGCGCGAACGCGGTGACCTGGCCTTCGGCCAGCTGGCGCGCGCGCGCGGCGCTCGCCCACGGCTGCAGCATGCCCAGCAGCACGGTGCCCGGCTTCAGCTGCGCAATCACGTCCTCGGTCGGCGGTTGCACGCAGAACACCACGTCCGACTGCGCGCACACCTCGGCCGCGCTCGCGGCAAACGTCACGTCCGCAAACACCGCGTCCGGAAAGTGCGCCGGCACTCCCGCGCCCTGCTGCAACACCACCCGGGCCCCCAGGCCCAGATACTTTTTCACGACATCCGGTACGACCGACAG
>NZ_AMXC01000069.1:0-2476 GCF_000310165.2 Thauera sp. 63 | reverse complement strand
GTAAGCGCTCCACGAACCCCATTCTTACGTAGCCCCGTTTGAGCCCGCATGCTTCGGCTTCCGTTTTTCAGGGAGCACGAGCATGTCGGAGCGCAGTACGTTCTGGTTGTCGCACCTGTCGGCAATCGAAGCCGAGGGCATTACCACGAAGGCTTACGCCGAGCGCGAGGGGCTATCGCCGCAGGCGCTCTATCAGTGGCGCAAGCGCCTGGTGACCGGTGGCCGTCGTAGCCGCGCCAAGCTTGGCGGATTCGTCCCGATCAAAGTCGAACCCTCGATGACGCTCCGCGCGGGCTGCACGGTGGTGATCGACGCGCAGCTGCGGCTCGAATGCGCGACGCTGCCTGGCGTCGACTGGCTGGCCGCGCTGTCGGCGGCTCTTGCCGAGCGAGGGCGCTGATGCACCCGGGGCATTCGATCGGCGCGGTGTATCTGTACCGGCCGGCGATCGACTTTCGCAAATCCATCGGCGGACTGTCGGCGCTGGTCGAGCAGGAGCTGGGACTGAACCCGTTCGGCGACGCGCTGTACCTTTTCATCAACCGTCGCCGCGACAAACTCAAGGCGCTGTACTGGCACCGCAACGGCTTCTGCCTCTGGTACAAGCGGCTCGAAGCCGAGCGCTTCGCCTGGCCGGCGGCCGAGGCAAGTCAGCCCACCTGCGTACTGACGATGAAGGAGCTCGAATGGCTGCTCGAAGGCTTCGATCTGTGGGCGGCAAGGCCGCATAAAACGCTGCAATACCAATCGGTTACGTAGCGTGATCGGGTATAATTCCAGCATGCAACCACGTACCGCCGACCCTCGTTCGAATGCCGCCGTCGGCGTGTGCGCATCCCCCCTCCCCGAACAGTTACCCGACGATCCGGCCGCGCTCAAGGCCTTGCTGCGGGAACAGCAGCACGCCTTCGAGCTTGCCTTCAAGGCGCGCGAAGCCGAACTGCAAAAGGCCTTCGAGGCACGCATCCTCGAGCTCTACGAGCAGCTTCGCCTGGCGCGCCGGCGCATGTTCGGCCCCAGCAGCGAATCGCACGCGGGCCAGGGGTGGCTCTTCGACGAGGCCGAGGCGCTGGCCGAGTCCGCAACCGAGGCGGGCGACACCGCAACCTTGCCGCCGCCGGCCACCGAGACGACGGGTGAGACGCCCGCCGACACGGGCAAGAAGAAGGCGCGTGGCAAGCGCAAGCCCTTGCCGATCGAGCTGCCGCGCATCGACGTCGTCCACGACGTCCCCGAGGCCGAACGCACCTGCGCCTGCGGCACACCCATGGTCGAGATTGGCCAGGACGTCAGCGAACAGCTCGACATCGTCCCGATGCAGGTGCGCGTGCTGCGTCACATCAGGAAGCGCTACGGCTGCCCCCAGGGCGACCAGGCGCCGGTCAGCGCCCGCGCCCCGGGGCAGGTGCTGCCCAAGAGCAACGCCAGCAACGACCTCTTGGCGATGCTGCTGGTCACCAAGTACGTCGACGGGCTGCCGCTGGCGCGTTTCGAGTACGTGCTTGCCCGCGCGGGCGCGCTCGTGCCGCGTCAGACCCTGGCGCGCTGGGTGATCGGCACCGCGCAAGCGCTGCAGCCGATCGCCAATCTGATGCGCGACGTGCTGCTCGGGCACGATGTGATTCACATGGACGAAACCCCGGTGCAGGTGCTCAAGGAGCCTGGCCGGGCAGCCACGAGCAAGAGCCAGATGTGGGTGCAGCGCGGTGGTCCGCCGGGTAAGCCGGTGATCCTCTTCGAGTACGACCCGAGCCGCGCGCAGGCGGTCCCTTTACGCCTGCTCGAAGGCTGGAAGGGGCACCTGATCGCCGATGGGCTCGAGAGCTATGGGGCGATCTCCTTCTGCGAGGGCGTGACCCGGCTCGGCTGCTGGGTCCATGCGCGGCGCCGCTTCGTCGACGCCAGCAAGGTGCTGCCCGCCGGCAAGCGCGGTCGCGCCCATGAGGCGCTGGCGCTGATCGGCAAGCTCTACGCCATCGAGAAGGAGGCGCGCGAACTGAGCAACGCCGAGCGCCTGGCGCGACGCCAGAGCAGAAGCCGCGTCGTCATCGACGAACTGCGCCGTTGGCTCGATCAGGTGCTCCCCACCGTGCCGCCCACCTCGGTGCTCGGCGGCGCGTTGGGCTACCTGCATCGGCAGTGGCCGCGACTGACGCGCTACCTCGCACGGGGCGATCTGCCGATCGACAACAACCCGGTCGAAAACGCCATCCGGCCCTTCGTCGTTGGGAGGAAAGCGTGGCTCTTCTCGGATACGCAAGCCGGGGCGCGTGCCAGCGCGCTCATCTACTCGCTGGTCGAGACCGCCAAGGCCAACAACGTCGAGCCGTACCTGTGGCTGCGCCACATACTGCGCGCCGTGCCCAATGCGACCACCGTCGAACACTTCGAGGCCCTCCTGCCCTGGAATCTCAAGGCTGAGCAGTTGATCACGGCGTAGCGAGCCCGGGGAAGATGGGGTTCGTGGAGCGCTTAC
>NZ_AMXC01000068.1:0-2524 GCF_000310165.2 Thauera sp. 63 | reverse complement strand
TGCATAATCGCGGGCCGCGCATAATTGCGCCCGAGCGCAATCGGCCGGATCTGGTTCTCGATCCAGTTGTTGTCGATGGGTACGCGGCCGTCGTCGACATAGTGCGTGAGCGCAGCCCAGCGCTTGAGGCTGTAGTCGATGGCGCGGGCGATGCCCGAACCGTTGGGGACCTGGGTGCGCCGCTGCAAGAGCCACGCATGCAGGCGTTCGAGGAGGGGGCGGGCCCTCAATTCCCGCAAGCGCTGTCGGGCATCGATGCCGAGTTCAGCTGCTTCGCGTTCGACACCGTAGAGTTGGCCAATGGCCTCGAGCGCCTCGCTGGCGATCTGGCTCTGGCCCTGGGCGGTGAGATCGAAGAACTTGCGCCGCGCGTGCGCCATGCAGCCGGCCTCCCGCACGCCCTGCGCGATCAGCGCCTTGTAGCCGGCGTAATCGTCGCAGATCAGCGTGCCGCGCCAGCTACCCAGAAACGCCTGGGCGTGACGGCCCGCGCGGCTGTCGGCGAAGTCGTAGACCACCGCCTTGATCGGATCGAACGCCCCGACGCTGTAGGACCACAGGTAGGCGCGGTGCGTCTTGCCCGCACCCGGGTCGAGCATCGCCACCGGGGTCTCGTCCGCGTGTAGCACGGGGTGCGCCAGCAGATCGGCCTTGAGCGCATCGACCAGCGGCTGCAGATGCACGCCGCTCTGGCCCACCCACTGGGCCAGCGTCGATTGCGGGATCGCCAGCCCGGCCCGACCGAAGATGCCTTCTTGGCGGTAGAGCGGCAGATGGTCCTGGTATTTGGCCACCAGCACTTGGGCCAGCAGCCCGGCGGTCGGGATGCCCTTGTCGATGATGTGCGCGGGTACCGGCGCCTGCACCAGCGTCTCGCATGCGGCACACGCCCACTTGCCCCGGATGTGGCGCTCGACGGTGAACCGGCCCGGCGTGTAGTCGAGCTTCTCGGCCACGTCCTCGCCGATGCGGCGCATCTGGCAACCACAGGCGCAGGTGGTCGAGTCGGGCTCGTGACGGATCTCGGTGCGCGGCAGCTCGGGCGGCAGCGGCTTGCGCCGGGCCTGGCCCTTGGGCGTCGACGTGCCGACACTGGGCTGGAGTTGCTCGAGCTCTTCGCTCATCGCCGCCAGGTCGGCTTCGGCGGTTTCCTCGAAGAGCTGGGCCTGCTCGGTAGGCAGGCGCTCGGCCTTCACGCCGAAGCGATGACGCTTGTGCAGCGCCAGTTCATGCGTGAGTCGCTCGATCTTGGTCTGGCGCCACACGAGTTCGCGCTCCTGCTCGATGAGCAGGCGACGCAAGGTGTCGGCATCCAGTTGGTCGAGGTCGGCGGGCAGTGGCATGGATCGATCATGTCCGATGCACGCCTCCGCCGCCATCGGGGCATCCGCCGATAGCGCGGGTTCAGAGTGTCCGGATCACACCGCCGTCGCCCAGCCGCTGCCACGGCAGCCCAAGCACCAGCGCATCGAACTGCGCCCGGGTGAGTGCGACACCGCCCTGGCCCTCGGTCCAGTGAAACCGTCCCTGGTTCAGGCGCCGGCATGCGAGCCACACCCCGAAGCCGTCATGGACCAGCACCTTCAAGCGGGAGCCGCGCCGGTTGCTGAAGAGATAGGCGTGATGGGGCTGCGCCTCGCCGAACACGCGCACCACCTGCGCGAGCAACGTGTCCATGCCTGCGCGCATGTCCAAAGGCGCGGCCGACAGCCACAGCGCCTCGATGCGGATCATGCCAGCCACTCGCGCAACCACGCGCCACAGGCATCGGCCGCCTGGAGCGGCCATTCGAGCTTCACGCGGGCGTTGCCACGCTGCGCCTCGAGGCGGATCACCGGCGCCTCAACGGCGGATGCAACCCGCACCGGCACAAAGCCTGGCTCAGACAGCGTCGTGAGCTCAGCGCTGAGCGGCTTGCGCCGGCTCGGCGGCGCGATCCCGCGCTCGCGCATCCAGCGATGGACCTGGTTGGCGTTCAGGCCGTTGGCCAGAGCCACGCCCGCCACCGAGACGCCAGGCTCACGGCAAGCCGAGATCACCGATTGTTTGAAGGCTTCGCTGTGCGTGCGCCGGGTCCGGCGCGGGATGACGACATCCATAGTGTCCACCATCAGAATTGATGGACACGATCTTCAATGGGCTAAGCGGCTGGGGGAAGGTGGGTTTGCCGGGTGCTTACCGCGCGCTGCCCGTTTGTTCGGATCTATTTTGTGTTGACGTAAAAACGCCCAGACATCGTTTTGATGCTGGGCGTTTTTTTGGTTAGTCTGACGATGACCTACTTTCACGAGGGCAATCCTCACTATCATCGGCGCGTTTGTGTTTCACGGTCCTGTTCGGGATGGGAAGGTGTGGTACCACAAAGCTATGGTCGTCAGACTTTGACTTGTTACCTAGGGTTGATCCAGGCCAAAGCGGGAAGAAGTGTTGTGTGATTGGGTGTTTTTTGACACCGGTGTTACGAGTTTGTCTTGAATAAGGTTATAGGATCAAGCCACACGGGCAATTAGTATCGGTTAGCTTA
>NZ_AMXC01000067.1:0-2689 GCF_000310165.2 Thauera sp. 63 | reverse complement strand
CTGCCGCGCGCGGCGGCCCTGCATCGCGCGGCGCACGCCAGCGCCGCCGAGATCGCGCGCCTGCTGGCGGCCGGAGCGCAGGGCAGGGTGCGCATCGGCGAGCGGTCGCTGGCGCCGTCCGACATCGCGGTGCTGGTGCGCAGCCACGGCCAGGGCGCGCGCATGCGCCGCGCGCTGGCGGCCTTCGGCGTCGGCAGCGTCGAGCTGTCGCAGGCCAGCGTGTTCCATACCGACGATGCCGAGGAACTCGAGCGCGTGCTGCTGGCGATTGCCGAGCCGCTGCGCGAGCGCCGTGTCAAGGCGGCGCTCGCCACTGCGGCGATGGGCCGCGATGCCGCGGCGCTGGCCCGTCTGGCCGGCGACGAGGCCGCGCTGCTCGGCACGCTGGACGCCTTCGTGCGCTGGCGCGAGTTGTGGCTGTCGCGCGGCTTCGGCGTGATGCTGCGCCAATGGATGAGCGACGAGGGCGTCGCCGCCCGCCTGCTCGCGCGGCCGGATGGCGAACGCCGCCTCACCAACCTGATGCACCTGGCCGAGCTGCTGCAGCAGGACGCCGGCACCGCCACGCCCGAGGTGCTGCTGCGCATGCTGGCCACCCGCCGACGCGATGCGGCCGGCGGCGAGGCCACCCAGCTGCGGCTCGAATCCGACCGCAACCTGGTGCAGATCGTCACCATCCACCGCTCGAAGGGGCTGGAGTACGGCGTCGTGTTCTGCCCCTTCCTGTTCGACGGCTACGCCCGCAGCGGTGGCGAGGGGCCGATGCGCGCCTGGCACGACGACGACGGCGAACTGGTGCTCGATTACCGCGAAGCGGCGGCGAAGGACGAGGCGGTCAAGGCCCGCCTGCGCCGCGAGCGCCAGGCCGAGGATCTGCGCCTGATCTACGTCGCGCTGACGCGCGCGGTGCATCGCTGCTACCTCGTCGTCGGCAGCTACGCCACGCTGAGCTTCGGTCGTGTGAGCCACACCGAGGCCGGCCGCAGCCTGCTCAACTGGATGGCGGCCGGCGCCGGCATGGATGCCGAGGCCTGGGCCGAGCACAAGCCCAACCCGCTCGGCACCGACGCCTGCTGGCGTGCGCTGGTCGCGGCGAGCGCGCTCGACGGCCGGCCGACGATGCAGCTCACCGACCTGCCTGATGGCCAGGGCGACGCGCTGGCGCCCCCCGATTCCGCGGGCCAGCGCCCGCGGGCCCAGCGTCCCCCAGCACTGCCGGCGGGCTGGCGCATCGGCAGCTTCAGCGCGCTGATCTCGGGCGCGGCGCACGAACAGGCCGCGCTGGACCACGACGCGAACGCACTCGACGCCGGTGAGCTGGCCGTGCTGAGCGGACTCGCGGGAGAGGCCGACGGCGCCGCGCCTCCGGCGGACGACGACATCCTGCGCTTCCCGCGCGGTCCGGTGGCGGGCGATTGCATGCACGCGGTGTTCGAGGTCGTCGACTTCACCGATCCGGCCGGCTGGGATGCCGCCGTCGCCGCCGCGCTGGCGGCCCATCCGCAACGCCTGTCCGCCGACCGCCGACCGCGCGGACGCCCGGCGGCTGTCGCGCCACAGGACGAGACCGCACTTCTGTCGCGCATGCTGCGCACGCTGCTGGCGGACGTCGTGGCCACGCCGCTGCTGGCGGATGCCGGCGGTACAGGGCTGCGGCTCGACACCGTGCCGCCCGCGCGCCGCCTGGTCGAACTGGGCTTTCACCTGCCGGCGCCACGCCTCACCGCGCCGCAGCTCAACGCCTGGCTCGCGGCGCAGGGCTACCGCATGCCGCGGCTCGCCTTCCACGAACTCGACGGCTACCTGAAGGGTTTCATCGACCTCGTGTTCGAGCACGACGGCCGCTTCTGGGTGCTGGACTGGAAGTCCAACCATCTCGGCGACCGGCCGCAGGACTACGCGCCGGCGCGCCTCGAAGCCGCGATGCAGGCGCACGGCTACCACCTGCAGCACCTGATCTACAGCGTGGCGCTGCATCGCCATCTCGGCCGCAGCCTGCCGGGCTACGACTTCGAACGTCACTTCGGCGGCGTGCTCTACCTGTTCGTGCGCGGCGTGCGGCCGGGCTGGCAGGTCGACGGCCGGGCGGCCGGTGTCTATCACCACCGCTGCCCGCGCGCCACGCTCGAGGCGCTCGATGCGCTGCTCGCCGGTACCGCCGCCGCGTCCGCGCTGGAGTCCGCATGAACGATCTCGCCGACGGCTTCGCCCACCACCTGCTCGCCTGGGCCGATGCGCTGCAGGCCCCGGCCGCCAGCCGCGCGGTGCTGGCCAGTGCGGCGCGCCGGCTTGCGCTGGCGACCAGCGCGGGCCATGTCTGCATTCCGCTGGCAGCGCTCAACGAAGGCGGTGCCGCGGGGGAGATCACGCGCGAGGTGCCGGCCGCCTTCGCGGCAGACATGGACGGGGACCTCGCGCCAGCGGACGGGCAGTCCGACGCCGACTGGACGCTCCTGCCGTGGGCTGGCGAAGCGTCGGCTCCGCAATTCGCGGACGAGCTCCGCCATCGCCTGCTGGCGAGCGGTGTGGTGGTCGAAGCCGCGCAGGCCATCGCGGGCGCGTCGGCGCATCCGCTGGTGCTCGACAGCAGCGACCGGCTCTACCTGCGCCGCCATTTCGACCAGGAGCGGGCACTGGCGCGGGCGCTGGTGGCGCGCGCGCCACGCGCCGCCGCGCCGGTGCAGCCGCC
>NZ_AMXC01000066.1:0-2695 GCF_000310165.2 Thauera sp. 63 | reverse complement strand
TGTCACCGACCGGCACATTAGAGCCAGTTGATGATCGGCACAATGGAGCCACCGCGTGATCGGCACATTGAGGCCAGTCCGTGATCGGCATATAGGAGCCAGTCGCGGATCGGCACATAGAGGCCAGCGCCGGATCGGCGTAATGGAGCCACTTCCACTCTGACGGACGTCTCGACCTTGAACGGTCCCTCGCTACCCTGCTGCCTTTTTGTTTGGCAGGAGGTAGGCGGTGGCCCGCAGGAGCATCGAGATGTACGAGTACCGCCAGGCCCTGATGCGCATGCGCCAGGGCGACTCCGAGCGCGAGATCGCGCGCTCGAAACTGATGGGGCGCAGCAAGGCGGCCCGGTTCCGCGAGCTGGCTCGCGCCCAGGGTTGGCTCGATCCTGAGCGGCCTTTGCCCGAGGACGCCGAGATCGCCGCCGCGCTCGGGCGGCCGAAGTTGCCGGTGACGGCCCAGTCCTCGATTGCCGCGTACCGGCCGCTGGTCGAGCAGTGGCTTGCACAGGGCGTCTCCGGCGTGGTGATCCACACCACGCTCAAGCGCGAGCACGGTTTTACCGGGCACTACTCGAGCGTGCGCCGGCTGATCGCGCAGATCGGCCGCGAGCAGCTGCCCGAAACGACGGTGCGCCTCACCTTCGCACCGGGCGAGGCCGCGCAGGTGGACTTCGGCGCCGGCCCCCACCTGATCGATCCGGCGACGGGCGAGACCCGCCGCACGTGGGCGTTCGTGATGACGCTGTGTTTCTCGCGTCACCAGTACGTGGAGTTCGTCTGGGACCAGAGCGTGCGCACCTGGCTGGGCTGCCACCGTCGCGCCTTCGAGTGGTTCGGTGCCGTGCCCGCGCGGCTCATCATCGATAACGCCAAGTGCGCGATCACCCGCGCGTGCATGCACGACCCGCAGGTGCAGCGTGCCTACGCCGAGTGCGCCGAGGGATACGGCTTCCGGATCGACGCCTGCCCGCCGCACGACCCGCAGAAGAAGGGCATCGTCGAGGCCGGCGTCAAATACGTGAAGGGCAACTTCCTGCCCACGCGCAGCTTCCGTGATCTGGCCGATCTGAACGCGCAGGCGCGCGAGTGGGTGCTGAAGGAGGCCGGGCTGCGCATCCACGGCACCACCCGCGCGCGCCCGCTCGACACCTTCGCCCTCGAGCGCAGCACCTTGCTACCGCTGCCCGAAGTGCCGCCGGACCTGGGCACCTGGCATGCGGTGACGGTGCATCGCGACTGCCACGTCAGCTTCGAGCGCGCGCTGTACTCGGTGCCGTTCGCGCTGGTGGGCAAGGCGTTGTGGCTGCGGGCGACCGACGCCGTGGTCACCGTCTATCACGACTTCAAGCCCGTCGCCACGCATGCCCGCGCGCGGCGTCCCGGCGAGCGTCGCACCGTCTCCGATCATCTGCCACCGGCCGCCCAGCGCTTCTTCGCGCACGACCGCAGCTGGTGTCTGCAGCAGGCCCGCGAGATCGGCGACGCCTGCGCGCAGCTGATCGGGCAACTGCTCTCAGACCGCATCAGCGAGCGCCTGCGGGCTGCCCAGGGCGTTCTCGCGCTCAAGGGCCAGTACGGCGCCGCGCGCCTCGAGGCGGCGTGCGAGCGGGCCATCGCCCACGACAGCCCGCACTACCGCACCGTCAAGACCATCCTCGCCGGCGGTCACGACCTCGCCCCGGTGAGCACGATCACCCCCGAGCCCTACGCCGGCCGTGCCCGCTTCGCGCGCGCCACCGCGTCGCTGTTCGAAGACGACGGCCCCACGTTCCACTGACCCGGGCGCAGCGCGCGCCCACTTCACCCAAGGAGCCTCACCATGAACCCCGCCACCGAACTGGCGCCGCAGCTCAAGCAGTTGCGCCTCTCCGGCATCCTCGACTCGCTCGACGCCCGCAACCGCCAGGCCATCGATGCCAAGCTCGCCTACACGGAATTCCTCGCCCTGCTGATCCAGGACGAGATCGCGCGGCGCGAGCAGAAAAAGTTCGGCACCCGGCTGCGCCGTGCGGCCTTCCGCGCCACCAAGACCCTCGAAGGCTTCGAGTTCGACCGGCTGCCCTCGACCAACCGCGCCCTGGTCCATGACCTCGCGACCGGGCGCTACATCGACGAGCGCGCCCCGGTGCTGATCGTCGGCCCCTGCGGCACGGGCAAGAGCCATCTGGCGCAAGCGCTCGGGCACTGCGCCGTGCGTCAGGGGCACGACGTCATCTTCGCCTCTTGCGCGCAGTTGCTCGCCAGCCTGAACGCCGCGCGTGCGGTCGGCACCTATGAGCGCAAGCTGCAGCAACTGGCCCGCGTGCCGGTGCTCATCATCGACGACTTCGGCCTCAAGCCGCTTCGCGCGCCCGCCGACGAGGATCTGCACGACCTCATCGCCGAGCGCTACGAGCGCGCTGCCACCCTCGTCACCAGCAACCTCGACTTCACCGAGTGGGATCAGGCCTTCCCCGGCAACCGGCTGCTCGCCTCGGCCACCGTCGACCGGCTGCGCCACAACGCCTATTGCCTCACGCTCGACGGGGCCTCTTACCGCGCCCCGCGACAGGGGCCGAATCGGGCGAAAAACGCCCTTGCCAGCACCCCGAAAAACATCGATTCTTGACCCCCCAACGACGTCCGTCAGAGCCCGGTTCGAGTGGCTTCTATATGCCGATCATCGGTGGCTCTATTGTGGCGGTCAGTGACAGTG
>NZ_AMXC01000065.1:0-3186 GCF_000310165.2 Thauera sp. 63 | reverse complement strand
AAAACAACACACGACATCTGGAGAAACCCATGGTCAGTGAGCAACTCGTCGACCTGTCGCGGCTGCAGTTCGCCGCCACGGCGATGTACCACTTCCTCTTCGTGCCGCTCACGCTCGGCATGGTGTGGATGCTGGTCATCATGGAAAGCGTCTATGTCATGACCGGCAAGACGATCTACAAGGACATGACCCGCTTCTGGGGCAAGCTCTTCGGCATCAACTTCGCGCTGGGTGTCACCACCGGCATCACGCTCGAGTTCCAGTTCGGCACCAACTGGGCCTACTACTCGCACTACGTGGGCGACATCTTCGGTGCGCCGCTGGCGATCGAGGGTCTGATGGCCTTCTTCCTCGAATCGACCTTCATCGGCCTGTTTTTCTTCGGCTGGGACCGCCTGTCGCGCCAGCAGCACCTGCTGGTGACGATCCTGATGGCGGTGGGCACCAACCTGTCGGCGCTGTGGATCCTGATCGCCAACGGCTGGATGCAGAACCCGGTGGGCTCGGAATTCAGCTACGAGACGATGCGCATGGAACTCACCGACTTCTGGGCGGTGGTGTTCAACCCGGTGGCGCAGGGCAAGTTCGTGCATACGGTGTCGGCGGGCTACGTGACCGGCGCGATGTTCGTGCTGTCGATCTCGGCCTGGTACCTGCTGCGCGGGCGCGATGTGGAGTTCGCCAAGCGGTCGTTCCGCATCGCGGCGGCCTTCGGCTTCGCCTCGATCTGCTCGGTGATCGTGCTCGGCGACGAATCCGGCTACGCGCTCGGCGAAGCACAACAGACCAAGCTCGCGGCAATGGAGGCGATGTGGGAGACCGAACCAGCCCCGGCCAGCTTCAACGTCATCGCCGTGCCCAACGAAGCCGAGATGAAGAACGACTTCGCCATCCATATTCCCTGGGTGATGGGCCTCATCGGCACGCGCTCGCTGGACAAGGAGCTGCCCGGCCTCAACCAGATCTACGCACTGAACCGCGAGCGCGTAACCGTAGGCGTAGAGGCGGTGAAGCTGCTCGAGGCGCTGCGCAAGAACCCGCAGGACGCAGCACTGCGTGAAGCCTTCGACAAGGTCAAGAGCGACCTCGGCTTCGGCCTGCTGCTCAAGAAATACGTCGCCTCGATGGACGACGTCACCCCCGAGCTGATCGACCGCGCCGCGCGCGACACGCTGCCCAAGGTGGCGCCGCTGTTCTGGACCTTCCGCATCATGGTGGCGTTGGGCTTCGCGATGCTGGCGCTGTTCGGCCTGGCGCTGTGGTACTCGATCAAGGGCGACTTCGCACAGCGGCCGTGGCTGCTCAAGTGGGCGCTGTGGTTCCTGCCGATGCCGTGGCTGGCCTGCGAGATGGGCTGGTTCGTGGCCGAGTACGGCCGCCAGCCGTGGACGATCTACGGCGTGCTGCCCACCCACCTGTCGGTGTCCACGCTGACCGTGGAAAGCCTGTACGGCTCGCTCGCCGGTTTCGTCGGCTTCTACACCCTGCTGCTGATCGTCGAGATGGTCCTGATGGTGAAGTTCGCCCGCCAGGGCCCGGGCAGCCTGGGCACCGGCCGCTACATGAACGAAACCCACCACGCCCACGCCTGATCCCGGAGCGGACATCATGATCTTCGACTACCCGACCCTGAAATTCATCTGGTGGCTGCTGGTGGGCGTGTTGCTCGTCGGCTTCGCCATCATGGACGGCCACGACATGGGCGTGGGCACGCTGCTGCCCTTCGTCGGCCAGAACGACGAGGAGCGCCGCGTCGTCATCAACACCGTCGGCCCGCACTGGGACGGCAACCAGGTGTGGTTCATCACCGGCGGCGGCACCATCTTCGCCGCCTGGCCGATCGTCTATGCCACGGCCTTCTCGGGCTTCTACTGGGCGATGCTGGCGGTGCTGTGGGCGCTGTTCTTCCGCCCCGTGGGCTTCGACTACCGTAGCAAGATCCACAACGCCACCTGGCGCAGCACCTGGGACTGGGGGCTCTTCATCGGCGGAGCGGTGCCGCCGCTGATCTTCGGCGTGGCCTTCGGCAACCTGCTGCAGGGCGTGCCCTTCCACTTCGACGACTCGCTGGTGCCCTATTACACCGGCTCGTTCTGGGGCCTGCTGAACCCCTTCGCGCTCCTGGCCGGCGTGGTGAGCACGGCGATGATCACCTTCCACGGCGCGATCTATCTCGCCCACCGCACCGAGGGCGACATCCAACGCCGTTCGATCACCGCCGCGCTGATCTTCGGCGTGCTGATGCTGGTCGGCTTCAGCGCCGCCGGGCTGTGGATCGCCAACGGCGGCTTCGGCTATGCCATCACCTCGGCGGTGGACACCGCGGCGCTGCCCAACCCGCTCGCCAAGACGGTCGAACTGCAGCCCGGCGCCTGGCTGGCCAACTACGCCAAGGCGCCGCTGACGCTGCTGGTGCCGGCGCTGGCCTACGCCGGCGGTATCGCCGCGCTGTGGCTGGTGTGGAAGGGCCGCACCCTGGCCGCCTTCGTCGCTTCGTCGTTCGCCCTCGTGGGCGTGATCGGCACCGCCGGCGTGTCCATGTTCCCCTTCGTGATGCCCTCCTCCACCGTGCCGGGCGCCAGCCTCACCGTGTGGGATGCGGTCTCGAGCCATCGCACGCTGGGCATCATGTTCTGGGCCACGCTGATCTTCATGCCGATCATCGTCGCCTACACCAGCTGGGCCTACAAGGTGATGGCGGGCAAGGTCACGACCGCCTACATCCGCGAGAACGAACACTCCGCGTACTGAACGTCCGCAAACCGAACAAGGAGAACGACATGTGGTATTTCGCCTGGGTCCTGGGCATCGGCTTCGCCGTGCTGCTGGCCATCCTGAACGCCCTGTGGGGCGAGAATGAAGAGGCGCGTGCCGAGGCGCTGCGGCAGACCCGTCTCGACGCCGCCCCTGCCGACCCGAACGGCAGTGGTGCGCACTGACCGCGGCAAGGAGGCCATGATGAACACGAAGCTCGCCGGCCCGGCCGCCGCGCCGACCGGTGGCATCCGCCTGCTGCCGCTGCTGGCCGCCATCGCGATCATGCTCGGCATCACCGCCTGGCCCGCCGCCCTCTCCGGTCCGCAGGGCGGTGCGGACCACTGGGCCGCCATGGCGCTGTTCTGGGCCATGAGCGCGGGCTTCGTGCGCGGCGTCGGCTTCGTGCCGCGGCACCGGGCCTGGCGCCTG
>NZ_AMXC01000064.1:0-3451 GCF_000310165.2 Thauera sp. 63 | reverse complement strand
GCGCAATTATGCGCGGCCCGCGATTATGCAAGGTTCCGTTGTACGTCCCCTCAACGCCTGACATAGGCAAGGGTGGTAGCCCTCCCCGGCGCATTTCGACTTGCCATAAAAGATCGTGTTCTCTGTGGTTCCCTCACACCACAGGAGCACATCATGCCCACGGATCCGTGCCTGGCGACCCTTGTTCGCCGCGACTGGCTGGACGCCGGTCCGCTCGGTCACCTCGTTGTTCCGTACATCGGAGCGCTGCGCGGCCAGCGCTACGGCGAGCGCACCATTCGTGGTTACGTCGGCTGCCTCGCCCATTTCTGTCATTGGATGGCGTGCGACGCGATCGCGTGGTCGGCACCGGAGGCCGTGTCGCTCATCGAGCGCTTCTTGCACGATCACCTGTCGATCTGTGCCTGTCCAGCTCCCTGCTATGGCTCGGTCGCGAGCTCGGGGGCTGCGCTGCGCCACCTCCTGAAGCTGTTGCCGGCCACTCAGCCCGCATCGGTGCTCACAGATCCAGTTACGGTTGAACTGGAGCGCTTTGGTCAGTATCTCTCGAGCACCTGCGGCCTCGCGCCCGTCACCTGCGACCGACGCCTACACATCGTCGGTTGCTTTCTCGTTCGGGCGTTCGGAACCCGGGCGCCAACGGTGTCGCAGATTGCCAGCGTGCAGTTGGATGAGTTCTTCGCGGAACTCAGCACGCACTTGCAGCCGGCATCGCTGCGGACGGCATGCAACAGCCTTCGCAGCTACTTTCGTTATCGGGCTCTGCTCGGTGACTCGACCGCCGGGCTGGCTGCCGCCTTGCCAAGAGTCGCGGATTGGCAACGCACCACTTTGCCCAAAGTCCTGTCGGACGCCGAACTTGAAGCCTTCCTGGCCACGTTCGATCTCACTGATCCAGTCGGGTTGCGCGACTACGCAATTGCGCGCTGCCTGCTTGATCTGGGGCTACGCGGCCAGGAGGTGACCTACCTCACTTTGGAGTCTGTCGACTGGCGCCAGGCAACGCTGACGATCAGCGGCACCAAGAGCAAACGCGTGCAGCAGTTGCCGCTACCCGCAGTCACCGGTGAAGCGATTGCGCGCTACCTGCGCGAGGGGCGGCCGACGCAGAGTCAGAATCGCGCGCTATTCGTAAGGCATCGCGCACCGTTCGATAAACCTCTGGGTGTGCCGGCGATCCGCAATGCGATGAACCGCGCGTTCGTTCGCTGCGGTCTGCGCGATCGGTTCTGTAATACCCATGTTCTTCGGCGTACGGCCGCGACCCGTTTGCATCGCGCGGGAGCCTCCATCAAGGAGATTGTCGATCTGCTGCGCCACCAAAGTCTCGATACGGCACGTGTCTACGCCCGCGTCGATCTGGTTGGCCTACGTGCCGTGGCGATGCCGTGGCCGGGGTACGCATCATGAGTGCCGCCGTGTCCTGGATCTCGCGGGTCGAGGCCTACCTGGCCTATCGGCGCCGTCATGGGTTCGCGCTCAGTATCGATGAAACCCAGCTCATCTCGTTTGCCCGCTTTGCCGACGGGCTCGGAACGGCAGAGTACCTGAGCGTGGCCCTTGCGATCGAATGGGCCCAGCGTTCTCGTCGCCCCAGTCCACTCAGCTGGGGGCGTCGAATCGAGGTGCTGCGGGGCTTCGCGCGCTATTGCCTGCAACTCGATCCGCGCACCGAGATTCCGCCGCAATCGCTCTTCGGTCCGGCTCATCGGCGCTTGGTCCCTCACATCTATAGCGAGGCGGAGCTGATCGCACTGCTCGAGGCGGCCAAGGGCCTACCGCCACCGGGTGGCATGCGGCCAGCCACCTGCCGCTGTGTCTTTGGCTTGCTTGCAAGTTGCGGTCTGCGTATCTCCGAGGCGTTGGCGCTGAGCCGCAGTGACGTCGACCTCGACGCGGGCGTTCTCCACGTCAGGGAAGCGAAGTTCCATCAACAGCGTCTGGTACCGCTCCACCCCAGTGTCTGCGAGGCCCTGCGGGCTTACGACTGCTTGCGTGAGGCGCGCTTCCCCAGGCCGCTGTGCGACCACTTCTTTGTGCGCGACGACGGCCACGCGGTCAATCAGGCAGCCATCCGCTACGCACTGCAGACGCTGTGCCGGCAACTGGGTTGGCAGCCTCGTGGCGACTATCCCCATCATCGACTGCACGACTTGCGGCACACCTTCGTCGTACGTGCCACGCTGCGCTTCTACCAGCAAGGCATCGATATCGATCGAGCGGTCCTGGCACTCTCTACCTACGTCGGTCATGCCAAGGTCAGCGATACCTACTGGTACTTCACCGGCATTCCCGAACTGATGGCCATCGCCGCGGAACGTTTCGAGCGTTATGCCGAGGGAGCACCGCAATGAACGCCTTGCTCACCGATCCCACCGAGTTCGCCTCCTTGCTCCAGCGGTTCTTTGCCGAACGGTTGTTACAGCAGAAGAATGCCAGCCCGCGAACGATTGCAGCCTACCGCGACACCTTCCGGTTGCTGTTCGGCTATGCCGAAAGAGAAAGGGGAACGCCGCCGGCCAAACTGGCGTTGAACGACTTCGATTCGACGCTGACCCTCGACTTCCTGACCTATCTGGAAACGGAGCGTCACAACACGGTGCGCAGCCGCAACGCACGATTGGCCGCCGTTCGCGCCTTTGCCCAGTACGTCGCGCTGCAGTGCCCACCGGCCTTGCAACTCATGCAGCAGATCCTGGCGATCCCAATTAAGCGTTTCGAGAAACCCCTCCTCGGGTTTCTCTCCCGCGACGAGGTTCAAGCGCTCCTCGCTGCCCCAGACACCACGACCTGGTGCGGTGTGCGCGATCGGATGATGCTCACGTTGCTCTACAACACTGGCGCCCGCGTCTCCGAAATGATCGGCATCCGGGTCGCCGACGTCACCCTCTCAACCACGTCATCGGTGCGCCTGCATGGCAAAGGCCGCAAGCAACGAACCGTTCCCCTCTGGAAAGAGACCGATGCCGAAATCCGGCGTTGGTTGGCGTATGCGGATCTGAAGGCCGAGCACCCACTCGTACCGACCCGCAAGGGCCTGCCGATGACACGCACGAATGTGGCTGAACGGCTTGCCCTCGCGGTCAGTGAAGCGACAGAACGATGTCCTCAACTACAAGGTCGCCGCATCTCGCCACACACATTGCGCCATACGACCGCGATGCACTTGCTACAGGCCGGCGTCGATCTCACTGTCATCGCCCTGTGGCTGGGGCACGAGAGTCCAGTCACGACCCACGGATACGTCGAGGCCGATCTCGCCATGAAGGAGCGTGCGCTGGCCACCATCGCTCCGCCTGGAGCGAAACGCCAACGCTATCGCCCAACCGACGCCGTCCTCAAGTTCCTCGAAAGCCTCTGAAATTATGCAAAGCAGAGCACGCGACCCTCCCTAGAGGACCGCACTCGAGGCCGAAGGGCTTGCATAATCGAGGGCCGCGCATAATTGCGC
>NZ_AMXC01000063.1:0-5111 GCF_000310165.2 Thauera sp. 63 | reverse complement strand
TTTTGACACCGGTGTTACGAGTTTGTCTTGAATAAGGTTATAGGATCAAGCCACACGGGCAATTAGTATCGGTTAGCTTAACGTGTTGCCACGCTTCCACACCCGACCTATCAACGTTGTGGTCTTCAACGACCCTTCAGGGGGCTCGAGGCCCCGGGGAAGTCTCATCTTGAGGCGAGTTTCCCGCTTAGATGCTTTCAGCGGTTATCTCTTCCGCACATAGCTACCCGGCGATGCGACTGGCGTCACAACCGGTACACCAGGGGTGCGTTCACTCCGGTCCTCTCGTACTAGGAGCAAGCCCTCTCAAACTTCCAGCGCCCACGGCAGATAGGGACCAAACTGTCTCACGACGTTTTAAACCCAGCTCACGTACCACTTTAAATGGCGAACAGCCATACCCTTGGGACCGGCTACAGCCCCAGGATGTGATGAGCCGACATCGAGGTGCCAAACTCCGCCGTCGATGTGAACTCTTGGGCGGAATCAGCCTGTTATCCCCAGAGTACCTTTTATCCGTTGAGCGATGGCCCTTCCATACAGAACCACCGGATCACTATGACCTGCTTTCGCACCTGCTCGACTTGTGGGTCTCGCAGTCAAGCCACCTTTTGCCATTGCACTATCAGTACGATGTCCGACCGTACCTAGGTGACCTTCGTACTCCTCCGTTACCTTTTGGGAGGAGACCGCCCCAGTCAAACTGCCCACCATGCACGGTCCCCGATCTGGATTCACAGACCTGGGTTAGAACCTCGACGACACCAGGGTGGTATTTCAAGGACGGCTCCACCAGAACTAGCGTCCTGGCTTCATAGCCTCCCACCTATCCTACACAAATCCCGTCAAAGTCCAATGCAAAGCTACAGTAAAGGTTCATGGGGTCTTTCCGTCTAGCCGCGGGGAGATTGCATCTTCACAAACATTTCAACTTCGCTGAGTCTCAGGAGGAGACAGTGTGGCCATCGTTACGCCATTCGTGCAGGTCGGAACTTACCCGACAAGGAATTTCGCTACCTTAGGACCGTTATAGTTACGGCCGCCGTTTACCGGGGCTTCGATCAAGAGCTTGCACCCCATCACTTAACCTTCCGGCACCGGGCAGGCGTCACACCCTATACGTCCACTTTCGTGTTTGCAGAGTGCTGTGTTTTTAATAAACAGTCGCAGCCACCGATTCTCTGCGGCCCCTTCGCCCTTCGGATGTACTCCTACAAGCTAATGGGGCATACCTTCTCCCGAAGTTACGGTATCAATTTGCCGAGTTCCTTCTCCTGAGTTCTCTCAAGCGCCTTGGTATTCTCTACCAGCCCACCTGTGTCGGTTTGCGGTACGGTCACTCTATGACTGAAGCTTAGAGGCTTTTCCTGGAAGCAGGGTATCACTCGCTTCGGACCCGAGGGTCCTCGTTATCATGCCTCAGCTTAGCCGCGCGGATTTGCCTACGCAGCACGCCTACACACTTGAACCACCTATTCCAACAGATGGCCGAGCTAACCTTCTCCGTCCCCCCATCGCATCATAGAGCGGTACAGGAATATTGACCTGTTTCCCATCGACTACGCATTTCTGCCTCGCCTTAGGGGCCGACTCACCCTGCGCCGATGAACGTTGCGCAGGAAACCTTGGGCTTACGGCGAGGGTGCTTTTCACACCCTTTATCGCTACTCATGTCAGCATTCGCACTTCCGATACCTCCAGCATCCCTTACGAGACACCTTCGCAGGCTTACGGAACGCTCCCCTACCACGTGTCAAAGACACATCCGCAGCTTCGGTTCATGGCTTGAGCCCCGTTACATCTTCCGCGCAGGACGACTCGACTAGTGAGCTATTACGCTTTCTTTAAAGGGTGGCTGCTTCTAAGCCAACCTCCTAGCTGTCTATGCCTTCCCACCTCGTTTGCCACTTAGCCATGCATTTGGGACCTTAGCTGGCGGTCTGGGTTGTTTCCCTCTTGACACCGGACGTTAGCACCCGATGTCTGTCTGCCGTATATCACTTTGCGGTATTCGGAGTTTGCTATCGCGGGGTAGATCGCAGTGACCCCCCCAACGATTACAGTGCTCTACCCCCGCAAGTGTCCGTACGACGCACTACCTAAATAGTTTTCGGGGAGAACCAGCTATTTCCGGATTTGTTTAGCCTTTCACCCCTATCCACAGCTCATCCCCTAACTTTTCAACGTTAGTGGGTTCGGACCTCCAGTACCTGTTACGGCACCTTCATCCTGGCCATGGATAGATCATCCGGTTTCGGGTCTACGCCCAGCAACTCTGACGCCCTTATCAGACTCGCTTTCGCTACGCCTCCCCTACTCGGTTAAGCTCGCTACTGAACGTAAGTCGCTGACCCATTATACAAAAGGTACGCAGTCACCCCTTTCGAGGCTCCCACTGTTTGTATGCATGCGGTTTCAGGATCTATTTCACTCCCCTCCCGGGGTTCTTTTCGCCTTTCCCTCACGGTACTGGTTCACTATCGGTCGATCACGAGTATTTAGCCTTGGAGGATGGTCCCCCCATCTTCAGACAGGATTTCTCGTGTCCCGCCCTACTTGTCGCACGCTCAGACCCGCCACCGGCTTTTCGCATACGGGACTATCACCCTGTATCGTCGGACTTTCCAGACCGTTTTGCTAAGCTGATGGTTTAGTCGTGCAGGCTGCTCCGCGTTCGCTCGCCACTACTTGCGGAATCTCGGTTGATTTCTGTTCCTGCGGCTACTTAGATGTTTCAGTTCGCCGCGTTCGCCTCCTCAGACCTATGTATTCAGTCTGGGATACCCCTTGCGGGGTGGGTTTCCCCATTCGGACATCGTGGGATCAAAGCTCTATTGCCAGCTCCCCCACGCTTTTCGCAGGCTTACACGTCCTTCATCGCCTGTGATCGCCAAGGCATCCACCACATGCACTTAGTCGCTTGATCCTATAACCTTAGTGCCTCTTGTCGAAGCACCGGTCATAAGACGAACTCGTTTGTGCGATCACACCACTGCTGACAACGGTGATGTGATCAATGCAATCACACAACTTGCAGTACGCACCGGCTCGGTACGTACTACACTTCTTCCACTTTGTTAAAGAGCGAACCTCAAACAACCGACAGTTTGCGCTGCCGATCGAGAAGTCAGAGATGATGACATCGCTATCGTCATGTCTGACTACTCGAATGCGTCTGCACGAGTCCTGGTGGAGCTGGTCGGGATCGAACCGACGACCTACGGCTTGCAAAGCCGCCGCTCTCCCAGCTGAGCTACAGCCCCGTCCTTCTCGAGCAACCCAAAAAAGCTTGGTGGGTCTGGTTGGATTCGAACCAACGACCCCCGCCTTATCAAGACGGTGCTCTAACCGACTGAGCTACAGACCCTCACGCCTTCGAGGCTCTTGGTCTGAACAACCGATAAGTTGTGGATACTTGGCCGTACGCGGCCTTTTCTCTTGAAAGGAGGTGATCCAGCCGCACCTTCCGATACGGCTACCTTGTTACGACTTCACCCCAGTCATGAATCTCACCGTGGTAAGCGCCCTCCCGAAGGTTAAGCTACCTACTTCTGGTGAAACCCACTCCCATGGTGTGACGGGCGGTGTGTACAAGACCCGGGAACGTATTCACCGCAGCATGCTGATCTGCGATTACTAGCGATTCCGACTTCACGTAGTCGAGTTGCAGACTACGATCCGGACTACGATCGGCTTTAAGGGATTGGCTCCACCTCGCGGTTTGGCAACCCTCTGTACCGACCATTGTATGACGTGTGAAGCCCTACCCATAAGGGCCATGAGGACTTGACGTCATCCCCACCTTCCTCCGGTTTGTCACCGGCAGTCTCACTAGAGTGCCCAACTAAATGGTGGCAACTAGTGACAAGGGTTGCGCTCGTTGCGGGACTTAACCCAACATCTCACGACACGAGCTGACGACAGCCATGCAGCACCTGTGTTCTGGCTCCCGAAGGCACCCTCGCCTCTCAGCAAGGTTCCAGACATGTCAAGGGTAGGTAAGGTTTTTCGCGTTGCATCGAATTAATCCACATCATCCACCGCTTGTGCGGGTCCCCGTCAATTCCTTTGAGTTTTAACCTTGCGGCCGTACTCCCCAGGCGGTCGACTTCACGCGTTAGCTGCGTCACTCAGTGCATTGCTGCTCCGAACGACTAGTCGACATCGTTTAGGGCGTGGACTACCAGGGTATCTAATCCTGTTTGCTCCCCACGCTTTCGTGCATGAGCGTCAGTACAGGCCCAGGGGGCTGCCTTCGCCATCGGTGTTCCTCCTGATATCTACGCATTTCACTGCTACACCAGGAATTCCACCCCCCTCTGCCGTACTCTAGCCTTGCAGTCACAAACGCAGTTCCCAGGTTAAGCCCGGGGATTTCACATCTGTCTTACAAAACCGCCTGCGCACGCTTTACGCCCAGTAATTCCGATTAACGCTCGCACCCTACGTATTACCGCGGCTGCTGGCACGTAGTTAGCCGGTGCTTCTTAGTCCGGTACCGTCATCCAGCGACTATGTTAGAGTCGCCGATTTCTTCCCGGCCGAAAGAGCTTTACAACCCGAAGGCCTTCTTCACTCACGCGGCATGGCTGGATCAGGCTTGCGCCCATTGTCCAAAATTCCCCACTGCTGCCTCCCGTAGGAGTCTGGGCCGTGTCTCAGTCCCAGTGTGGCGGATCATCCTCTCAGACCCGCTACAGATCGTCGCCTTGGTAGGCCTTTACCCTACCAACTAGCTAATCTGACATCGGCCGCTCCAATTGCGCGAGGTTCCGAAGAATCCCCCGCTTTCCCCCTCAGGGCGTATGCGGTATTAGCGCGACTTTCGCCGCGTTATCCCCCACAAATGGGCACGTTCCGATGCATTACTCACCCGTTCGCCACTCGCCACCAGGCCGAAGCCCGTGCTGCCGTTCGACTTGCATGTGTAAAGCATGCCGCCAGCGTTCAATCTGAGCCAGGATCAAACTCTTAAGTTCAATCCAGCAAAGTACTCAAAATACTGACTTAATCAGCATGAGCACCTAATCATTGCGAAACCAAGCAGCCTAAGCTGCCGACCACAACAACCAAGCACCCACACTTATCGGTTGTTCAATTTTTTAAAGAAC
>NZ_AMXC01000062.1:0-5354 GCF_000310165.2 Thauera sp. 63 | reverse complement strand
CTGCCGTTGGTTGCCGCGGGGCGGGTGCTCGCCGCCGCGCCGGCACCGCAGCCCGGCGCGGACCCGCTCGACTCCTCGCGCTGGGACGACATGCGGCGCGCCTTCCTCGCCGACGCGCCGGTGGTGTTCGACGACCGCATCGCGGTCACCGCGCCGTTCAGCGCCGAAGACCCGCTCAACGTGCCGGTGGCCATCGACGCGACCGCGCTGGGTGCGGTACGCGAGGTGCTGGTGTTCGCCGACTTCAACCCCATCGTCAAGGCACTGCGGGTGGAACCGCTGGCCGCGCCGGCCGCCTTCGGCCTGCGCCTGAAGCTGCAGCAGTCGAGCCCGGTACGTGCCGCCGCGCGCACCGCCGATGGCACCTGGCACCTCGGCGGCGCCTGGGTGCGCACCAGCGGCGGCGGCTGTACCCTGCCTTCGCTCGGCTCGGGCTCGGCCGAATGGCAGCAGCGCCTCAACGAGGTCGGCGCCCGCCTGTGGCCGGGCGTCGGCCATGGCGACCGCCTGCGGCTGCGCATCGTGCACCCGATGGACACCGGGCTCGCACCGGGCATCCCCGCCTTCCACATTGAGACGCTCGAGATCGCCGATGGCGCCGGCCGCGTGCTGGTGCGCGCGGAAGCCTTCGAACCGGTGTCGGAAAACCCCGTGTTCAGCTTCGACCTGCCGGCGGGGATCGGCACGGCCGGCCCGCTGCGCATCCGCGGACGCGACAACAACGGCAACCTCATCGACGCCGAGGTGAGACCGTGAAGCGGCTCGCTTCCGCCGCCCGCAGCTGGCGGCATGTCGTGCTGGCTTTCATGCTCGCCCCGTTGCTGCTCGCGCTCGCCCTCGATCCCGCGCGCGCCCGGGACCCCGCCGCCTTCGACTACGGCATCGTCCCGCGCCAGATCGCCGACGGCGTGTATGTGCTGGAGGGCCACAAGGAGGACTTCTCCACCGCCAACGGCGGCGACATCGCCAACACCGGCTTCATCGTCGGCATCGACGGCGTGATCGTCATCGACACGGGATCCTCGCGCCGCTACGGCGAGCAGATGCGCGCCGCCATCGCCCGCGTCACCCCGCTGCCGGTGGTGCTGACGCTCAACACCCACCACCACCCCGACCATTTTCTCGGCAACCAGGCCTTCCCGCCCGACACGCTCGCCGCCCTGCCCGAGACCATCGCCGGCATCGAGGCCGAAGGCGGCGCCTTCAACGACAACCTCTATCGCCTGGTCGGCGACTGGATGCGCGACACCGAGGTGGTGGTGCCGCGTCGCCGTCTTACCGCCAGCCGGCAGGTGATCGCCGGGCGTGACCTCGAGCTGCTGGCCCTCGGCGGCCACACCGCCGCAGACCTGGTGGTGATCGACCACGCCAGCGGCACGGTCTTCGCGGCCGATCTCGTTTTCAACGGCCGTGCCCCGACCACACCCCACGCCGACATCCCGCGCTGGCTGGACGCCCTCGCGCAGCTGGAGCGGCTTCCGGCCCGTCGCTGGGTGCCCGGCCACGGCGCGGTCCACGACGACACCGGGCCGCTCCGCCAGACGCGCGCCTATCTCGACTGGCTGTCGCGCACGCTGCAGGGCGCGGCGGAAGGCGGGCTGGACATGGCCGAAGCGATGACGCTGCCGGTCGCGGCGGAATTCCGTGCGCTCGCGCTCGTCGAGCACGAGTACCGACGCTCCGTCGTGCATCTCTTCCCGGCAGCGGAGCGCGCCGCCCTCGGCAGCCGCTGAGACGGCCGGGACGCCATCGGGCCGCGTCTTGCAAGGCGCGCCCGTGGCGCGCAGCATGCAGCCGTGCCGAGACCATGCGGAATCCGCCCTGGGAGTCAGCCATGTCCCCGCCCCCGCCCGTTCGAAGTCACCGCTATGCGTCGCCTGCCCGCCGTCGTCTCGTCCCGGTCGTGCTCGCAGCGCTGGCGCTGCTCGCCCTGCCGGCCCACGGAAACGTTTTCGGCAAGGACGGCCGCAGCTACAAGCCGGCAACCGGGCCGGTGCTGCGCGCGGTCGGCATGCTGAGCAAGGGCGAACGCCAGGTCGGCAGCGCCTTCCTGGTCGGGGAATGCCACGCCGTCACCGCCCACCATTCGGCCTTTCTCGGCGGCGACGAAGGTCGCGGACTGACGCTGCACATCGGCCCCGACCCACTCAACGCCGGCCGCTTCACCGAACACATCCGCGCCCGTCCGGTACTCGCCGGCCGCTACTTTCCCGGCACACCGGTCGGCATGCGCGGCGACTGGGCGGTGCTGGAACTGGACGATTGTGTCGGCCGCCGCTATGGCTATCTGCCGGTAGCCGACGACGGCGAGGTCGACCGCCCGCCGGCCGGACCGCTGATGACGGTGAGCTTTCCGCGCGACAAGCGCCGGCCCGGTGTGGCCGTCGAGGCCGGCTGCCGCGCGCGGGAGAACGGGCCGGTGTTCGGGCTGGTCGGTGTCGATTGCGCCTTCGGCGCAGGGATGTCGGGCGGCCCGGTGCTCGAGCGCCAGTCCGACGGCCAGTGGAAGGTGATCGGGCTGATCCAGTTGCGCCACGCACCGACCGAGCGCGTGCTGCCCGCCTACAGCCATCGCCACCGCAACCAGATGCTGCACGCCGCCACTTTCGTGCGGCAGGTGCAGCAACTCATCGGTCAGCGCGGCACTTCGGCACTGCCCAGGTCGGCAGTGCCGACACTGGTGCCATCGAGCGCCTCGATCAGCGCGAACAAGCGGCGGTAGAAATCGGGATCGGTCACGGTTTCCTCGCCGACCTTCACCATCGCCTCCTTGTCCGCCGACCACGGCAGCGAGATCGAGCCGAGGCCGGCCACGCTGACGCCGGTGCTGGTCGAGGCGGCCTTCAGCGCAAAGCGCGTCTGCAGCGCGTTGGCGTAGACCACCGCGCCGACGTTGCTCGGCAGGCAGACCAGGGTGATGTCGAGGCTCACGCCCTGGTCCGGCTTGGGCTGGAACAGCTTCTGCCCCTTCACCCGCACCGCGTCGCTGCCGTCGATCTGGTAGCCCTGGCTCAGCAACGCGCGCTTGCCCAGTTCGCAGGCACCGGCCGGCTCGCGCGTGCTCCAGGTCACGAAGGGCGACTCGCGCTGGAAGGATTCGGACTGATACACCGCCGGCGGTGCCGACGCGCACCCTGCACCCACCAAGGTGACGGCAGAAGCAAGAAACGGGACGAGACGACGGCGGACGCAGGACATGAAGCAGGTTTCCGGGCAGTTCGGGAAAGTCGGAGCTGGGATGTTAGTGCATCCCGGCTCCGACTGCGCATCGCCTGCCGTCGCGTTAACAGGAACTTACATCCGCTCGCCGCGCAGCGCGCGCAGGTGCCAGTCGAACACCTCGCCCAGCAGATGTGGCGTGTGGCGGCCCGGCCCATGGGCCAGCGCGCGCGCGTGATAGTCGCGCAGCGCGGGGCGGAAGTCGGGATGCGCGCAGTTTTCGATCACCACCTTGGCGCGCTGGCGCGGCGACAGCCCGCGCAGGTCGGCCAGGCCCTGCTCGGTCACCAGCACCTGCACGTCGTGCTCGGTGTGGTCGACGTGCGACACCATCGGCACGATGCACGAGATCGCGCCGCCCTTGGCCTGCGACGGCGTCATGAAGATCGACAGGTAGGCGTTGCGGGCGAAATCGCCCGAGCCGCCGATGCCGTTCATGATCTTCGAGCCCATCACGTGTGTCGAATTGACGTTGCCGTAGAGGTCGGCCTCGATCAGGCCGTTCATCGCGATCACGCCCAGGCGGCGGATCACCTCGGGGTGGTTGCTGATCTCCTGCGGGCGCAGCACGATGCGCTCGCGGTAGCGGTCGAGGTCGGCGTTGAGTTCGGCCAGCGCCTCGTTGCTGAGCGAGAACGCGGTGGCCGAGGCATGCGCGAGCTTGCCCGACTTGATCATCTCCAGCATGCCGTCCTGCAGCACCTCGGTGTAGGCGGTGAGGTTCTCGAACGGCCCCTCGTTGAGCCCGGCCATCACCGCGTTGGCGATGTTGCCCACGCCCGACTGCAGCGGCAGCAGGTCGGCCGGCAGGCGGCTCTTCTTCACTTCGTGCTGCAGGAACTCGAGGATGTGGCCGGCGATGCGGCGCGAGTTCTCGTCTGGCGGCGAAAAGGCCGAGTTGCGGTCCGGGCTGTGGGTCTCGACCACCGCGATGACCTTGCTCGGATCACAGCGCAGGTAAGGCTCGCCGATGCGGTCGGCTGCGCCCACCAGCGGAATCGGCTTGCGGTGCGGCGGCAGCTGGGTGCCGTAGTAGATGTCGTGCATGCCCTCGAGCCTGGGGTTCTGCCAGGAATTGACCTCGAGGATGACCTTGTCCGCCTGCTCCAGCCAGGTCTTGTTGTTACCCACCGACGAGGACGGAATCAGCCGGCCGTCGGGCAGGATGCCCGCCACCTCGACCACCGCCACGTCGAGCTTGCCGAGGAAGCCGAACCACACGAACTGCGCCACGTGCGACAGGTGGATGTCGATGTATTCCATCTCGCCGGCGTTGATGCGCTCGCGGCACACCGGGTCGGACTGGTAGGGCAGGCGCATCTCGATGCCGTCGACCTTCGCCAGCGCGCCGTCGAGCTCCGGTGCGGTCGACGCCCCGGTCCACACCCCGATGCGGAAGCGCTGGCCGCGCGCGTTCTCGGCCTCGATGCGGCGCGCGAGCGCCGCCGGCACCGCCTTCGGATAGCCGGAGCCGGTGAAGCCGCTCATGCCGACGTTGACGCCCGACGGGATGAGGGCCGCGGCCTCGTCGGCCGACATGATCTTCGCGCCCAGCGCGGCGCAGTGGATGCGGGATTCGCTCATCGGATGGCTCGCAAAAGAAACGCGCCAGTCCTTGCGGAAAATGGCGCGCAAACCCGGTCGCCCGAAGGGGGTCCGGCGCCCCGCCCAAAGAGAGGAGGGAGGGACGGGGCACCAGGGGGCGTTACCGATTCATGTGCGGGCAGTCTAGCCAGCGCCTCGCCACCCCACAAACGACGATTTATTATTCGATGATTAAGTTCTGCTTAAGCATCACGCCATGACCTACCGGCTCCCCAGCCTGTCCCTGCTGCGCACCTTCGAGGCGGCGGCACGCCACCTGAGCTTCAAGAAGGCCGCTGCCGAGGTGTGCGTCACGCCCGCCGCCGTCAGCCAGCAGATCCGCGCGCTGGAAGCCTACCTCGGCGTGCCGCTGTTCCATCGCAAGGTGCGCGCACTGGCCCTCACCGAGCACGGCGCGGCGATGCTGCCGGGCGTCCGCAAGGGCTTCGACTGCCTCGCCGCCGCGGTGGAAAGCACACGGCAGGACGCCGTCGGCCCGCTCGTCGTCACCGCGCCGCCCTCCTTCGCCAGCCACTGGCTCGTGCCCCCCC
>NZ_AMXC01000060.1:0-5860 GCF_000310165.2 Thauera sp. 63 | reverse complement strand
GAGCGCTTCGGCGCCCGGCGCCTCGACCCGCTCGGCGCCTGGCGCCGTGCGGGCGGGCACCGCTTCGTCGGCAAGCTCGCCGCCCATGAGCATCTCCAGCGGCGCCCGCGGCTCGGATGCGGCGGACAAGGCCTGCAGCAGGCTCGCCTGGTTGCGCGCCTCGTCCCGCGTCGCCGCGATCTTGCGCGCGCAGGCGTCGCCCAGGCCGCGCGCCAGCGCCACCTCCACCTCGTGCAACTGGTCCAGACGCTGCGAGCAGCACGCGAACCAACCCTCCGCGCAGGCGGAATCCAGGGCTGCCCCGGGGCCGGACGCGAGCAGCACTCGGCGCAGCCGCTCGAGCTCGGCCAGCGGCATGATGGATTGCAGTGCCTGCCACTGGCGCAGTACCTCGGCGCCGCAGAAGGCCTCGAAGCGCCGGAAGCACTGGGACTGCGCCTCGACCAGGTACTGGATGGCCTGCATGGCATCGGCCGCCGGATGACCCGCTGCGAATGACGCCGCGCCCAGCGCACGCTCCTGTCCGGCAAACTCCTTGCCCTGCATCAGATTGAAGATCGCCACCAGCAGCCGCGAAACCTCCGGATCCACCGCCACGTCGGCGGCATCGAACACCAGCGCGAGCAGTGCGCTGACGATCTCGCTGTAGCGTGCGGTCGCCGCGTCGGGGCGGCAGCGCTGGGCGGCCACGTCGGCACGCAGGTCGGGCAAGGCATCGAGCGCATGCAGCGCAAGCGCGACCCGGGTGAACAGCCTGGCACCGCCCAGCACCAATGCGCCGGCCCGCTCGCCGCCCAGCTCGGGCCGGTCGAGCCAGGCCCGCACCTCGGCCTCGGCCGCCCGGCTCGCATCGAGCTGCGCTTCGCGCTGGGCGCCGAATCGTGCGCCGTCCGACGCCAGAAAAACGTTCGAGGCACCGCGCTCGCGCTGCAGCTGATGCACGAGTTCGCTCACCGCCTGCACCAGCTCGCAGCTGAGCGCGAGCCGTTCGAGATCGTCGATTTCGCAGCGGCGCGCTGCGAGCAGGAATGCGAGCGCCGTCTTCATGCCGTCCTCCGGGGGTGTGGGGTCTGCGCGAGGGAGTCGCGCCCACGGGGACAAGCAAGAGTTGTGCACGTGGCTGGGCATGCCGCCGCGCACACGGTGTCGACCGGGATCACCCGGCCGCAGCACGCCCCTACTTCAGGATCGGCCGCACCCGCCCGATCTCGTCGACCAGCCGCTCGCCCGCCTCGTCCGCCCTGCCCCGCCAGCCGTCGAAGTGCAGCAGCTCGGTCAGCGGCATGCGCTTGAGCCAACCCGCCGACTCCAGCTCGGGCCTGTCGTAGAAATGGCTGACGTAGCCGATGCACAGATAGGCGATCGGCACGATGTCCTGCGGAATGCCGAGCGCCTCGCGCAAGGTCTGCTGGTGGAGGATGCTGACCCAGCCCACGCCCAGGCCCTCGGCTCGGGCGGCAAGCCACAGGTTCTGCACCGCGCACACCGCGCTGTAGACGTCCATCGCGCCGATGTGGGTGCGGCCGATCACCACCGGGCCGTTGCGGCTGCGGTCGCAGGTGATGCACAGGTTGACCGGCGCCTCGAGGATGCCTTCGAGCTTGAGCTTGCGATAGGTGTCGCGCTTGCCTTCCTCGAACATCAGCTCAGCCTCGGCATGGGCGGCGCGGAAGTCGGCTTGGATCTTCTGCCGCACCTCGCGCGAGCGCACGAGCACGAAGTCCCACGGCTGCATGAAGCCGACCGACGGGGCATGGTGGGCGGCCGTCAGCGCGCGCGCGAGCACCTCGTCCGGGATCGGGTCGGGCAGGAACTGGCCGCGCACGTCGCGCCGGGTGTGGATGGCCCGATAGACGGCGGCGCGCTCCTCGGCGCTGAACTGCGGATCGGTCTGGACGGCCTGCGAAGGACTGCTCATGAAATTCCCCTTGTCGTAGAGCAGTGGACAACCGCCGACCAGGCGGCTGCTTGATACGCTTCGGGGCCGGTCTTCCGGCTGTGGATCATCTCGTCCGGGCGCCTTCCCGATCCTTGCGGACCAGTGGCTGGGCAAACCATGCCCGGACAATCCCCATAACGGCGCTGGGCGCGCAGCGGAGTTGCGCCGCTTTCCCGATTCTCCCGCGACTGGCGCGGGCACCCCGAAGCTCGAAGGGCGAGAGGTTACCCCAAAGACGGGGCTCGCCGGAACCGTTCAGCCGCGCTGGCGACGCGCCTCGAACAGGCAGATGCCGCTGGCGACCGACACGTTCAGGCTCTCGACACTGCCGTGCATCGGGATGCGGGCGAGTTCGTCGCAGGTCTCGCGCGTCAGGCGGCGCAGGCCGTCGCCTTCGGCACCCAGCACCCAGGCCACGGGCACCTTCTGGTCGATCTCATACAGAGACTTCTCGGCCTCGCCGGCGGCACCGACCACCCACACGCCGGCATCCTGCATCTCGCGCAGTGCGCGGGCCAGGTTGGTGACGGTGATGTAGGGCACGGTGTCGGCCGCACCGCTGGCGACCTTGACCGCGGTGGCGTTGAGGCCCACCGCGCGATCCTTCGGCGCCACCACCGCATGCGCACCGGCGGCGTCGGCCACGCGCAGGCAGGCGCCGAGGTTGTGCGGGTCCTGCACGCCGTCGAGCACCAGGATCAGCGCATTCTCTTCGAGGCTGTCGAGCACGTCGGCGAGCTTGATGTCGCGCCGCGTGGCGTCGACCTTGGCCACCACGCCCTGGTGGCGCCGCGTGCCGACCAGCGCGTCGAGCTTGTCGCCTTCGCTGGACGTGATGCGTGCGCCCGCGGCCTCGGCCTGGGCAACGAACTTGCGCACTCGGGCGTCCTTGCGATCACCGGACAGGAAGATTTCCAGCACTGAATCCGGCGCGTGGCGCAGCTTGGCGGAAACGGCATGGAAGCCGTAGATGAGGCGGGTGGAGACAGTTTCTGGGGCTTTAGCCACGGCGGGTTCCCTTGGTCGAGGTCTTGCCGCCAGGACGTGCGGCCGGTTTGGAGGCGCGCGATTCTACCGGCTCGGCAACGGTCGCGGACGCCTTCACAGCCTTCGCAGCGGATTTCTTCGCTGGCTTGGCTGCAGGCTTCGCCTTGGCGCCCGCCTTGACTTTGGACTTGGCCTTGGCGGCGGGTGCCTTTGCCCTCTTCGCAGGCTTGCCCTCCGCCTTGTCCGCCGCCTTGCGCTTCTTGCCGGCCCGCGCGCTGGCCGCCTCCTCCGCCGCGAGTTTCTGCGCCGCTGCCTCCTGGTCGGCCGCCTTCTGCCAGATATCGTCGAGCACGCTCGCTTGCGGCGCCTTCTGCGCGGAAAGCGCCGTTGCGGCCTTGACGCGCGACTTACGCGCCGGCATCACCGGCGTGGGGGCCGTTTCCGGCACGGACTGCGCCTTGTCCCGGGGCTTGCGCGCCGGCTTTGCCGCGGTGGCGGCCGGTGCAATCACTTCTTCGGCCGGCACGGCGGCAGGCTTCGCCCGCGTCTTCCTTGCCGGCTTGGCGACCTCCACGGCAGGCGCCGCGGCCGGTGCTGCCACGACGACGGTCTCCACCGCTGCCTTGTCGGCAGCCGTCCTTGTCGTTCTGCGCGCACGCCGAGGTGCGGGAGCCGGCGTCTCCTCCACCACGGCGACAGGCTTCTCGACCGCCAGCGGACCTTCGATCAGGCGGAAGTCGATCTTGTTGGTCGCCATGTCGACCCGCACCAGCTGCACCTTGACCCGATCCGACAGGCGGAATTGCTTGCCCGTGCGCTCGCCCAGCAGGGCGTGGCGGGTCTCGTCGTAGTGGAAGTAGTCGCTGCCCAGATCGGAGATGTGCAGCAGGCCCTCGATGAAGATGTCGTCGAGGGCGACGAAGAGGCCGAAGGACACGACCGCCGACACGCTGCCGGTGAAGATCTCGCCGACGCGGTCCTGCATGAAGTAGCACTTCAGGAAGGCGACCACGTCGCGCGTGGCGTCGTCGGCGCGACGCTCGGTCATCGAGCAGTGCAGGCCGATCTGCTCCCAGTCGCCGGGGCGGTACTGCTCGCCCGCCAGCGCGGCCTTGATGCCGCGGTGGATCAGCAGGTCGGGATAGCGCCGGATCGGCGAGGTGAAGTGGGTATAGGACTCGTAGGCAAGGCCGAAGTGGCCGACGTTATCCGGGCTGTACATCGCCTGCTTGAGAGAACGCAGCATCACGGTCTGCAGCAGCTGGGCGTCGGGACGATCCCTAACCTGCTCGAGCAGCTTGGCGAAGTCGCCCGCGCGCGGCTCGTCACCACCGCCCAGGCCGAGGCCGAACTCCTTGAGAAACTCGCGCAGCTTGGCGAGCTTGTCCTCGGAGGGGCTGTCGTGCACGCGGTACAGCGCCGGGTGCTCGCGGCTGGCGAGAAAGTCGGACGCACACACGTTGGCGGCGAGCATGCACTCCTCGATCAGGCGATGGGCGTCGTTGCGCACTTCGGGTACGATCTGCGCGATCTTGCCGTTGTCGTCGAAGATCATCCGCGTCTCGGTGGTCTCGAAGTCGATCGCGCCGCGCTTGGCGCGCGCCTTCAGCAGCACGCGGAAGAGCTGGTCGAGGTTCTCCAGGTGCGGCAGCAGCGCGGCCAGCTCGTTGCGCACCGCCGGATCCTTGTCGTACAGCGCCGCGGCCACCTGGGTGTAGGTGAGGCGCGCATGCGACCAGATCACCGCGGGGTAGAAGCGGTAGGACTTGATGTCGCCGGTCATCGAGATCGCCATGTCGGCAACCATCGCCAGGCGCTCGACCTGCGGGTTCAGCGAACACAGGCCATTCGAGAGCTTCTCGGGCAGCATCGGGATCACCCGACGCGGGAAGTACACCGAGTTGCCGCGTTCGAAAGCATCCTTGTCGAGGCCATTGCCAGCGCCCACGTAGTGCGACACGTCGGCGATCGCCACGATCAGGCGGTAGCCCTTGCCCTGGCGCTCGCAATACACCGCGTCGTCGAAGTCCTTCGCGGTCTCGCCGTCGATCGTCACCAAGGCCAGTTTCGTGAGGTCCTCGCGACCCGCCCAGTCCTTCTTGCGAACCGCTGCCGGGAGCTTGCGCGTCTCTGCCTTGGCCTCCGCCGAGAACTCGAACGGCAGGTCGTGCTTGCGCAGGGCGATCTCGATCTCCATGCCCGGGTCGGCATAGTTACCCAGCACCTCCACGATGCGTCCGATCGGCTGCGTGACCTGGGTCGGCTGCTCCACCAGTTCGACGGTCACGATCTGGCCGGGCTGGGGCTTCTTGCGCCCACCCGGGGCGATCAGGATGTCCTGCGCCAGGCGGCGGTTCTCAGGCACGACGATCATCACGCCATGTTCTTCGATCACCCGGCCGACCACACGCGTGTTGGCGCGCTCGAGCACCTCCACCAGCTTGCCTTCGGGGCGGCCGCGACGATCCTGGCCGGCGATCCGGACCAGGACACGGTCGCCGTGCAGCAACTCGCGCATCTCCTTGGGTCCGAGGAAGATATCCGCGCCGCCGTCGTCGCGGCGCAGGAAGCCGAAGCCGTCGGGGTGGCCCTCCACGCGGCCCTTGATGAGGTCGGCCTTGGCCGGCAGCAGGTAGGCGTCGCGCCGGTTGCGCACGATCTGACCCTCGCGCTCCATGGCACGCAGGCGGCGGTCGAAGTGCTCGCGTTCGTGGGACTGGATGTCGAGCGCGACAGCCAGTTCATCGAACACCGTCGGCACCCCGCGCTCAGCCAGCACCTGCAGCACGTACTCGCGGCTCGGCAACGGCTGCTCGTACTTCTGCGCCTCACGTTCGTGGAAGGGATCGGCGAGGCGGATCGCACTGACGTGTGCTGCCGCAGCCTTGTGTGCAGCGCGGCCACGGCCCGCAGCGGATGCGTCGCCCCCCCCCC
>NZ_AMXC01000059.1:0-7499 GCF_000310165.2 Thauera sp. 63 | reverse complement strand
CATCCGCCCGCCTATGCCGTGGTCGTGGTGATCGGGCTGGTACTCGTGGCCTGGCTTGCGAACTGGATGACGAAGCACATCCTGTTGCGCGGCCTGCGCCGTCTGCTGAGCGCGGTGGTGGTCGCGAACGATCTCGAACTGACGCCCCTGCGCGTGGTGTCGCGGCTGTCGAACGTGGTGCCCGCGCTGGTGCTGATGCTTGGCATACGCGCCGTGCCGGCCTTGCCGGCGGCACTGGTTGCCGTGGTCGAGAACGTGTCGAGCGCCTTCATCGTGCTGACGGTGGCGCTGGCCCTGGCGGAGGCGCTCAATCTGCTGAACGCGCTCTACCGGCGCCGCCCTGACGCGCACCTGCGGCCGATCAAGGGCTATATCGAGGTGCTCAAGATCGCCATCTACCTCGTCGCCGCGATCCTCATCGTGGCGAGCCTGATCGACCGTTCGCCGCTCATCCTGCTGTCCGGCCTGGGCGCCATGGCCGCGGTGCTGATGCTGATCTTCCAGGACACGCTGCTGTCGCTGGTGGCGAGTGTGCAGCTCAGTTCCAACGACATGGTGCGGGTGGGCGACTGGATCGAGATGCCGCAGCTCAACGCCGATGGCGACGTGATCGACATCGCCCTGCACACGGTGAAGGTGCAGAACTTCGACAAGACCATCACGACGATCCCGACCAAGAAGCTGATCTCGGATTCCTTCCGCAACTGGCGTGGCATGCGCGAAGCGGGCGGGCGACGGATCAAGCGCAGTCTCTACGTCGACCAGCACAGCGTGCGTTTCCTGACCGACGAGGAGCGCCGCCGGCTGGATCGCTTCGCATTGCTCGACGGCTACCTGCCGGCGAAGGAGGCCGAACTCGAGGCCTGGAATGCGACGCTGCCGCGCGCCGAGCGCGACGTCGTCAACCGCCGGCGGGTGACCAACATCGGCACCTTCCGTGCCTATGTCGAGCGTTACCTGCGTCGCCACCCCGGCGTGCATCAGGGCATGACCTTGATGGTGAGGCAGCTGGCACCGACGGCCGACGGTTTGCCGCTGGAGGTGTATTGCTTTGCCAACACGACCGTTTGGGCTGAATACGAGGGGACCCAGTCCGACATCTTCGACCACCTGTTCGCCATCATCCCGGAGTTCGGCTTGCGCGTGTTCCAGCATCCGAGCGGTGCCGACATGCGTGCGGCGGGTAGCCACCTGACGGCGGTGGCAGACATCTGAGTGCCTCGGGCGCCGATCCCTCCCCTCGGTCCCGCGCTTGGGTAAACTGCGGCCCATGCCGGCGGTTTGTCGGCCGGACGGGGGACAAGGGGATGGCAGGAGCGATGGGGACGGCTGCATTCTTTGCCGTGGGCCTGGGGGCTGCGTGCGGCGCGTGGCTGCGCTGGGGGCTGGGTCTCTGGCTCAATCCGCTCTTCACTCTCGTGCCGCTCGGCACGCTGGTGGCTAACCTGGTGGGCGGCCTGTTGATGGGCGTGGCGCTCGGGCTCGTCCAGGCGTGGCCGGCGATGAGCCCGGCCCTGAAACTGCTGCTGACGACCGGCCTGCTGGGGGGGCTGACGACCTTCTCCACGTTCTCGGCGGAGGCCTTCCACCTGTTGCAGCGGGGTGCTGTGGGTTGGCTGGCGCTGCATCTCGCCCTGCATGTCGGCGGATCGGTGTTGATGACCTGGGCGGGTTACTCGATCTTCAACGCGCTGCGCGGCTGATCGCGTTATCCCTGATCGGCCGTCGTCATGCTTTGTTGCACACTGCCACAGGCGTGGAGTCGGGGCTCGCGCCCATAATCGACTGGCCTGTTACAAATCCGGAGGCTGAGAACCATGAACAAGATCGTCGTTTCCCTGACTGCGCTCACCGTTGCCGCGAGCGGGCTGGTGGGCTGCGCGAACATGAGCGAAACCCAGCGCGACACGAGCATCGGCGCAGGCATCGGTGCCGTGACCGGTGCGGTCATCGGCCGCGCGACCGCGGGCGGCAACAAGACCAAGAGCACGGCGACGGGCGCTGCCGTTGGTGCCGCGATCGGTGCGGCGGGCGGCTACCTGTGGTCGCAGAACATGCAGAAGCAGAAGGCCGAGATGGAGCAGGCGACGGCGGGTACCGGCATCGGCGTCAGCCAGACTGCCGACAACCAGTTGAAGGTCGATATCCCGAGCGACATCTCCTTCGATACCGGCCGCTACGACATCAAGCCGAACATGCGCCCGGTGCTCGACAGTCTGGCGAACAGCCTGAACCAGCATCCGGTCACGACCATTTCCATCGTCGGCCACACCGACAGCACCGGCACCGACGCCATCAACAACCCGCTGTCGGTCAACCGTGCCGCCGCGGTGCGCGACTATCTGGTGGCGCGCGGCGTGTCGTCGCAGCGCATCGCGATCGACGGTCGCGGCTCGCGCCAGCCGATCGCCGACAACGCGACGGCGTCGGGTCGTGCGATGAATCGCCGCGTGGAGATCTTCGTCGCCGAAACGGCGCGTTGATCCGGGCCGCGTCGCGGCGGATCGAAAAGGGCGCCCGCGGGCGCCCTTTTCGTTGCCGTGTTCAGCGCTGCATCAGTTCGGCTTGATCGCCACCTTCAGCACGCCGTCGCGCTGGTTGGCGAACAGCTCGTAGGCGGCGACGATGTCGTCGAGTTTGTAAGTGTGGGTGACGAGTACGCCGAGATCGACGCGGTTCGATGCGACCACGTTCATCAGCCGGCGCATGCGTTCCTTGCCGCCCGGGCACAGCGCGGTGTTGATGCGGTGGTCGCCCAGGCCGGCGGCGAAGGCCGACAGCGGAATCGTCAGGTCGCTCGAATACACTCCGAGGCTGGACAAGGTGCCGCCGGGCTTGAGCACGCGCAGCGCCTGCTCGAAGGTGGCCTGGGTGCCCAGGGCTTCGATCGCGGAGTCGGCGCCGCGCCCGCCGGTGAGCTTCATGATTTCGCCGACGACGTCGCAGTTGCGGAAGTTCAGCGTCACGTCGGCGCCCATGACCTTCGAGATGCCGAGGCGGTGATCGTTGCCGTCGACCGCGATCACCGTGGTCGCGCCCATCAGCCGGGCGCCGGCGGTGGCGCACAGGCCGATCGGTCCCTGGGCGAACACCACCACCGTATCGCCGAGCCTGATGTTGGCGTTCTCGGCGCCCTTGAAGCCGGTGGACATGATGTCCGGGCACATCAGCACCTGCTCGTCGGTGAGGCCGTCGGGAATCGGCGCGAGGTTGGCCTGGGCATCCGGTACCAGCACGTACTCGGCCTGGGTGCCGTCGATCAGGTTGCCGAAGCGCCAGCCGGCGGTGGCCTTGTAGCCGTGACCGCCGCAGTGGCCGGAGGGGATCAGGTAGCTGCCGTCCTGCGAGGCGGCGCCGTCCTGCGCGGCATAGGAGTTGAAGTTGGGGCAGATTGCCCCGGCGATGACGCGCTGGCCTTCGCGGTAGCCCTGCACCGCGCTGCCGAGCTTCTCGATCACGCCGACCGGCTCGTGGCCGATGGTCAGGCCCGGCACGACCGGGTATTCGCCTTTCAGGATATGGACGTCGGTGCCGCAGATCGTGGTCGTGGTGATGCGGATCAGGGCGTCGTTCGGGCCGATCGCGGGGATCGGCTTGTCGACCAGTTCGATGCGGCCGGGGGCGACGAAGACCGTCGCTTTCATCATGGCAGTCATGAGGCGTCTCCTGGTAAGGGAAGGTGGGTCCGCGAAAACCGACGCGAACAGCCAGGTAGACTATGGACCACGATGACGTCGGCGACCTTGATCTGGGTCGAACCCGGCGCACGGGCGGGGCCGCTTGCCGGCCGCGACCCCTCCCGTAAGCCAGGTCAGACGTTGCGGTAGACCTCGGCCCCGCTCTTGACGAACTCGACGGCCTTGACCTCCATGCCCTTCTTCAGCGCCTCGGCCTCATCCAGGCCCTGCTGCGCGGCGAAGTCGCGCACGTCCTGGGTGATCTTCATCGAGCAGAAGTGCGGGCCGCACATCGAGCAGAAGTGCGCCACCTTGGCCGAGTCCTTGGGCAAGGTCTCGTCGTGGAATTCCTTGGCCTTGTCCGGATCGAGGCCGAGGTTGAACTGGTCTTCCCAGCGGAACTCGAAGCGCGCCTTGGAGAGCGCGTTGTCGCGGATCTGCGCGCCCGGGTGGCCCTTGGCCAGGTCGGCGGCGTGCGCGGCGAGCTTGTAGGTGATGATGCCTTCCTTGACGTCCTGCTTGTTGGGCAGGCCCAGGTGCTCCTTGGGCGTCACGTAGCACAGCATCGCGGTGCCGTACCAGCCGATGGTGGCCGCGCCGATGCCGCTGGTGATGTGGTCGTAGCCCGGCGCGATGTCGGTGGTGAGCGGCCCCAGGGTGTAGAAGGGTGCCTCCTTGCACTGCTCGAGCTGCAGGTCCATGTTCTCGCGGATCAGGTGCAGCGGCACGTGGCCGGGGCCCTCGATCATCACCTGCACGTCGTGACGCCAGGCGATGTCGGTCAGTTCGCCCAGGGTCTTGAGTTCGCCCAGCTGCGCCGCGTCGTTGGCGTCGTAGATCGAGCCCGGGCGCAGGCCGTCGCCCAGGCTGAAGGCCACGTCATAGGCCTTCATGATCTCGCAGATGTCCTCGAAGTGCTCGTAGAGGAAGCTCTCCTTGTGGTGCGCCAGGCACCACTTGGCCATGATCGAGCCGCCGCGCGACACGATGCCGGTCATGCGGTTGGCGGTGAGCGGCACGTAGCGCAAGAGCACCCCGGCGTGGATGGTGAAGTAGTCCACGCCCTGCTCGGCCTGCTCGATCAGGGTGTCGCGGAAGATCTCCCAGCTCAGGTCCTCGGCCTTGCCATTGACCTTCTCCAGGGCCTGGTAGATCGGCACGGTGCCGATCGGCACCGGGCTGTTGCGGATGATCCACTCGCGGGTCTCGTGGATGTTCTTGCCGGTGGACAGGTCCATCACCGTGTCGCCGCCCCAGCGGATCGCCCAGGTCATCTTGTCGACTTCCTCGGCGATCGAGGAGGTGACCGCGGAGTTGCCGATGTTGGCGTTGATCTTCACCAGGAAGTTGCGGCCGATGATCATCGGCTCGGATTCGGGGTGGTTGATGTTGTTGGGGATGATGGCGCGGCCGCGGGCGACCTCGTCACGCACGAACTCGGGCGTGATCACCGGCGGCAGGCTGGCACCGAAGCTCTGGCCCGGGTGCTGGCGCAGCATCATGTCGGCCATCTTCTGGCCCTTGGGGCCGGTGGCGCGCAGCGAGGCGATGTACTGCTCGCGGTTCAGGTTCTCGCGCAGGGCGATGTATTCCATCTCGGGCGTGATGATGCCGCGCCGGGCGTAGTGCATCTGGGTGACGTTGGCGCCCGGCTTGGCGCGGCGCGGCGCACGGTGCAGGCCGGGGAAGCGCAGCTCGTCGAGCGCGCTGTCGGCGGCGCGGATGCGACCGTACTCGGAGGACAGGCCGGGCAGCACCTCGGTGTCGCCGCGCTCCTCGATCCAGCGCTGGCGCAGCGCGGGCAGGCCGGAGCGGATGTCGATCTTGGCCGCGGGGTCGGAGTACGGACCGGAACAGTCGTAGACGAAGACCGGCGGGTTGGGCTCGGCGCCGAAGGAGGCGGGGGTGTCGCTCTGGGTGATCTCGCGCATCGGCACCCGGATGTCGGGGCGCGAGCCTTCGACGTAGATCTTGCGCGAGTTGGGCAGCGGGGCAATCGCGGCTTCATCCACCTGGGCCGTGGCAGCGATGAATTTTTCGTTGGCGTTCATGTAGGGTGTCTCCGTGGGGCGCTATGGTGTTGTGTAAGGGCGCGCGGCTGGGTGTCCGCGCGAGCAATCGACGATCGGGCAGGGATCAGCGGGGGAGGCCGCTTCAGTGCGGAGCTGCGTTCCGGCGCCAGAGTGCGTGGAAGTGATGGATCGGGCCATGTCCGCTGCCGACGCCGAGCTCGCCCGAATGTGCGATGGCGCCCAGCAGCCACTGGCGTGCCTCGCGCACGGCCGACTCCACCGGCCTGAACCCGCCTGCCCGCTGCGGCAGCAGGGCGGCGATGGCGGACGAGAGGCTGCAGCCGGTGCCGTGCGTGTTCTTGGTCTCGATGCGCGGCGCGGGCAGTTCGACCATGCGGTCACCATCGAACAGCAGGTCGACGAGGTCGTTGCCGGGCAGGTGGCCGCCCTTGAGCAGCACCCAGCGCTCGCTCGAGACTGGCAGCAGTTCGCGCAGGCGCTCGGCAGCGCGGTACATCTCCTTGACCGTTTCCGGCGCACGCTGTTCGAGCAGCACGCCCGCCTCGGGCAGGTTGGGGGTGATCAGGAAGGCTTGCGGGAACAGCGCCTCGCGCATCATCGCGATCGCGCTCCTGGCCAGCAGGCTGTCGCCACTCTTGGCGACCATGACCGGGTCGAGCACGACGTTGGCGGCCTGCCAGTGGGCAAGTCGGTCGGCCACGGTGGCGGTGACCTCGGCGCTGCCGAGCATGCCGATCTTGGTCGCGTGGATTGCGACGTCGGCGAACAGGGTGTCGATCTGCAGGCGCAGGAAGTCGGTCGGCGGTACATGCACGCCGGTCACGCACTGGGTGTTCTGTGCCGTCAGCGCAGCGATGACGCCGCAGCCATAGGCGCCGAGCGCCGAGAAGGCCTTGAGGTCGGCAAGCACGCCGGCGCCCCCACTCGGGTCCACGCCGGCGATCGAGACCACATTGGAAATACGGGACGTGCTGCTGCTTGCAGCGGCGGATGAAGCGGACGAACGCATATTGACGTTTCCCTACGCCGGTGCGAGCCGGATCAGGTTCCAAGGGTGTTTCTCAGCCCGTGCGCAGCGGGCACCCCCAACGAGAACTGCGGACGATACTGTATGCCCTCGTGTGTGGCAAGGTGCTCAAGATTTCGGTGCGCACGCCGTATAGGATTGCATTACTGCCCGTTCTCCGCATCGATGAAACTCTCCCGCCTGGCCCTCGTGGCCCTGATGATCGCCAGCCCGCTGCAGGTCGCGCTCGCCGCCGACTGGCAGCTGGTGCTGAGTGATCGCAACCGCCGGGTGGAGATCGACCGCGGCAGCATCCTGACTTCGGATCGTGGCACCAAGGTGTCGTGGGGGCGGGTGGTGTTGGCCAACAACGAGGTCGCGGCGGCGGGATATGCGACGATCAAGGCCCTGAACCGGTATGACTGCCAGAACCGGACCTTCTCCACCATCAAGCGCGTGTATCTCGACGCCGATGACAACCTGGTGCGCGAGGAGAATGTCGAGGACCAGACGCCGCTGCGGGTGACGCCGAGCTCGGTCGACGAGCGCATGTGGCGCGAGGTGTGCGGCCCGCCGTCGGTTGCCGACCTGCAGAAGGTGGCGGACGAGGTGCAGAAGCTGGCCGATTCGATGCAGCCGAGGCTGGAAGCCGCTGCGCCCGCAGCACCCAAGGCGTCCGCGCCGGCCCCCGCAAAGGCCGGGCAGCCCGCGAAGCCGGCGACGGCCCAGGCCGCCCGCGCGGCGCCGATCGAAACCGCCACGTCGACGGTGCAGACCTTGCGC
>NZ_AMXC01000058.1:0-8365 GCF_000310165.2 Thauera sp. 63 | reverse complement strand
GCGAGCTCGCCCACCTGCGCGCCTTCGCCGTGCGCCAGCGCGCGCTGGCGCACGGCGAGCCTCTGCCGCCGCACGTGGCGCGAACCGAGGGCGTGCTGCAAGGCGAAGACTGGTCGCTGGTCGCGACATTCACCGACCTGCGCCCGCACGGCCTGCTGCGTGCGCGCTACGACGACACGCGGCCGGCGGATTACCTCGGCGCCTGGATCGCGCACCTCGCGCTGTGTGCCGACCCGCCCGCTGGTGTGGCTTGCGAGACGCATGGCTTGTCGCGCGACGGCGAGTTCCGTTTCCATGCCGTGCCTGCCGCGCAGGCCCGCGAGGCCTTGCTGGCGCTGCTCGCGCTGTACCGCCAGGGTGTGTCGCAGCCGCTGCATTTCTTCCCGAAGTCGGCCTGGGCCTACATGCGCAACGGCGAGGACCCGGCCAAGGCCATGGGCAAATGGACGGGCGGCAATCACCCCGAGTTCGGCGAAGCCCGCGATCCGGCCTATCGTCTCGCCCTGCGCGGCGAGGCCGGCCTGCCCGACGAGCGCTTCTTCGCGCTTGCGCGGGACGTGTTGCGCCCCCTGCTCGATCACCTCGACGACCCGCGCCTGCACTGATCGGAACACGATGCCGCTCACCCTTGCCGCCCCCGTCCACAGCGAACTGATCATCAAGAAGAGCCGTTTCATCGGCTGCGTGCAGCCGATGACCGACCGTGCCGGCGCGCAGAAGGTGGTGGCGGAACTGTGGGCCCAGCATCCGGGCGCGCGCCACGTGTGCTGGGCGCTGCTCGCCGGCGGCCAGTCGGCGGCGGTGGATGACGGCGAACCCAGCGGCACGGCGGGCCGGCCGATGCTCGACGTGTTGCGGCATCAGGACCTGGAAGGCGTGCTCGCCACCGTGGTGCGCTACTTCGGCGGCGTCAAGCTGGGGGCGGGGGGGCTGGTGCGAGCCTATACCGACGCGGTGGCGCAGGCGCTACTGACGGCCACCAAGGTGCCGATCGTGCGCCTGCGCGCGCTCGGCTGCGTCGTGCCGTATGCGATGGAAGGCCTGCTGCGGCGCGAACTGGACGCCGCCGGCGCCAGCCTGCTACACGTGGCGCATGGCGATGCGGTGACGCTGCACTTCAGCCTGGCGGAGGATGCGGCCGCCGCGCTGGTCGCGCGCCTCGACGAGGCCGGCCAGGGGCGGCTGGTGTGGCTCGACGACGCCGAGGCGGCGCCGCCGGCCTGAGGGGGGGCTTACTCTTCGAGCAGGCTGCGCAGCATCCAGGCGGTCTTCTCGTGGACGTCGATGCGCTGCGTCAGCACGTCGGCGGTGGGCTGGTCATTGGCCTCATCGACGAGGTCGAACAGCTTGCGCGCGGTACGGGCCGTGGCTTCCTGCGCAGCGACCAGGTGGCGGACCATGTCGGTCGCCTTGGGCACGCCCTCGACTTCCTTGATCGACGCCAGCTTGACGAATTCCTTGTAGGTGCCCGGGGCCGGGAAGCCCAGCGCGCGGATGCGCTCGGCGATGATGTCGAGCGCGTTCCACTGCTCGGTGTACTGGTCCATGAACATGGTGTGCAGGCTGTTGAACTGCGGCCCGGTCACGTTCCAGTGGAAGTTGTGCGTCATCAGGTACAGCGTGTAGCTGTCCGCCAGCAGCGCCGACAGGCCGGCGGCGATCTGCTTGCGCTGGTCCTCGGGGATGCCGATGTCGATGGCGATGGACTTGGTCTTCTTGGTTGCCATGGTGCGTTCTCCTGTGTTCGGGCGCTGATGCGCCGGGCGGAATCGAGCGTGTCGCGTCGCACCCCGTGTCCGGCAAGGCGGATGCCGTCATGCCGGCGGTGCGCTGGGGATGCCTGAAGCCAGAGGATAACCCCGAAAGCGGCGCTGCTGCTTGATCTGCCGCAGACCGGGCAGACGCATGCGCGTCATAGCGCATCCAGCCGTTCCAGATACCGCGCCGCCTGGGCGAGCGTCGCCGCGCGTTCGGCGGGCGCCATCTTCGCCCATGCCTTGTAGGGCATTGCCATGCGCGGGTTGCGCGCGAAGCGGGCCTCGTGGCGCAGCAGGAAGTCCCAGTACAGGCTGTTGAGCGGGCAGGCGGGCTTGCCGCCGTCGGCGCCATGGCGGCGCCTGGGGTCGTAGGCGCAGGCCTTGCAGTAGTCGGACTGCTTGCTGATGTAGCTCGCTGCGCCTGCGTAGGGCTTGCTGGCGATCACGCCGCCGTCGGCGAACTGGCTCATGCCGCGGGTGTTGGGCATCTCCACCCACTCGAAGGCGTCGATGTAGATGCCGAGGTACCAGGCATCGACCGCCTCCGGGTCGCAGCCGGCGAGCAGCGCGAAGTTGCCGGTGACCATCAGGCGCTGGATGTGGTGAGCGTAGGCGGTGTCGAGCGACTGCGCGATCGCGTGGCGCAGGCAGGCCATCCGGGTGTCGCCGCTCCAGTACCAGGCCGGCAGCGGGCGCCGGGCGTCGAGCGCGTTGACGGTCGCATAGCCCGGCATGCGTGCCCAGTACACGCCGCGCACGAACTCGCGCCAGCCCAGGATCTGGCGCACGAAGCCTTCGCAGCTCGCCAGTTCGACCTTGCCCGCCTGCCACGCGGCGACGGCGGCATCGATGACCTCGCGCGGGTGCAGCAGCTTGAGGTTGAGCGCGAACGACAGCCCTGAATGGAACAGCGTCGTCGAGCGCGTGCTCATCGCGTCCTGATAGCGGCCGAAGTGGGGCAGGGCATGCTCGATGAAATGCGCCAGCCCCGCGCGCGCCTCGCGCCGGCTGGTCGGCCAGCGCAGGGCGTCTGCATGCGGTGCGCCGAGCGTGCGTACGCCGGCGGCGACGATCTCGTCCCACAGCGCGGAGCGATCGTGCCCGCGCCACGGCCAGTCCGGCGCGGGCGGGTCGCCCGGCCACTTCTCGCGGTTCTGCGCATCGAAGTTCCACGCCGCGCCCACCGGGCCGCCGTCCGCATCGAGCAGGATGCGATGGCGGCGGCGCATGTCGCGGTAGAAGAACTCCATGCGCGGCACCTTGGTGGCGAAGCGCTGGGCGAGCTCGGCACGGTCGGCGAGGAAGTGTTCGCTGCCGACCACCTCCAGCGGCAGGCCGAGCGCCTGCGCGGCTTCGTCCAGCAGGCGCTCCACCCGCCACTCGTCGGCCTCCATGCGCTCGAAGCGGGTCGCGCCGCACTCGGCCGCCACCTGCGCCAGGTTGGCGGCGAAGGACTGGCGGTTGTCGGCGTCGCCGATCCGCAGGTAGCGCACGCGGTGTCCGGCGGCCTGCAGTGCGGTGGCGAAGGCGCGCATCGCGGCGAAGATCGCCAGCACCTTCTGGGCGTGGTGGCGCACGTAGTCGGTCTCGCTGCGCACCTCCATCATCACGTGGAGTACATCGGCGCGCGGGGTGCGGAACCAGCGGTGCGCGGCGTTGAGCTGGTCGCCGAGGACGAGGCGTAGGGTGGTCATGACGCAGGCGCGGGAAGAAGTCCGCGTCTGATGTCGGGCGCCGCGATTGGTTCGCGCGTGCGTGGCGATCTGGCCCTGGCGGGCCGGTGCCGCGGAGTGTTGCGGGATTATTGCAAGTGTGACGTGCTTCATGGGCGAAGTGGCCCGGCTGGCGCAGACTGCGCGCGCGAACAAACCCACCCCCTGGAATCAATGCGCTGCGCGCAAGGCCGGAAACACCGATGACCGACGAGAACCGCCGTCTACGGGCGACCTGCGACATCGACGCGCGCAAGCGTCACGAGCAACAGGTGGTGGGCCTGAGGGACGAACTCGCGACCATCCTCCATGCGCTACCCGATCCGGTGTTCGAGCTGGACATGGATGGGCGCTGCCTGTCGTACTACGCCCGCAGCGAGGACCTGCTCACGACTTCGCCATCGATCTTCCTCGGCAAGACGGTGCGCGAGGTGCTGGCGCTGGACGAGGCCGAGAGCGTGCTGCAGGCGCTGCACGAGGCGCGGGACACCGGCCGCTCGGTTGGCCGCCAGTTCAAGATCGAGGGCGAACACGGACCGCAATGGTTCGAGATGTCGGTCGCGCCGAAGCCGTCGATTGCCGACGAGACGCCTCGCTTCATTGTGCTGTCGCGCAAGATCACCGCGCGCAAGCAGGCGGAGCAGGTGCTCCGCGAGCGCGAGTCGCTGTTGCGCGCGGTGGTGGACAACATCCCCGCGGAGTTCTGGGCGCGTGACCTGGAAGGTCGCTGCATCATGGAAAACGCGGCAACCGTGGCGCACTGGGGCAGCCTGCTGGGCAGCCGGATCGACGACGCCAGGGTGAGCCCCGAGGCGCATGCCGACTGGCTCGCCAGCAACCAGCGGGCCTATGCCGGCGAGACGGTGCGCAAGGAGTTCGCGAGCGACATCGATGGCGAGCGCCGGGTGTTCCAGTGCATCGTCGCCCCCATCCGCGTCGGGGGCGAGATCGTGGGTATCTGCGGCTTCAACCAGGACATCACCGAGCGCAAGCGTCACGAGGAGCAGATCCACCAGCTCGCGTTCTTCGATCCGCTGACGCGGCTGCCCAACCGGCGGCTGATGCTCGACCGGCTCGAGCATGCGCTGATCGGCAGCGCCCGCCGCCATCAGGAAGGCGCGCTGCTGCTGATCGATCTCGACCACTTCAAGGATCTCAACGACACCCACGGCCACGAGGCCGGCGACGAACTGCTGATGAAGGTGGCGGCGCGGCTGCGGCTCTGTATCCGCCAGGGCGACACCGCGGCGCGCCTCGGTGGCGACGAGTTCGTCGTCGTCCTCGAGGACATCGATGGCGTGGTCGAAGGGCTGGTACAGGCCAATGCCATTGCCGGCAAGATCCGCGACGAACTCAATCGCCCTTTCCATCTGATGCGCGGTGGCGGCGGCGAGGCGATCACGTACCACTGCTCGGCCAGCATCGGCATCACCCTGTTCGGCAGCCAGGACATCAGCGCCAGCGAGCTGCTGCGCCGTGCCGACACCGCGATGTACCAGGCCAAGGCCGCCGGGCGCAACGCGCTGTGCTTCTTCGATCCGGCCATGCAGGCAGCCGCCACCGAACGTGCGGCACTGCACGCGGATCTCCACCGCGCGCTGCGCGACAGCCAGTTCGAGCTGCACTATCAGGTACAGGTGGACGAAACGCGTCGTCCCATCGGTGCGGAAGCCCTGCTGCGCTGGCGCCATCCGGCGCGCGGGCTGATTTTCCCCGGGAGCTTCATTGGCCTGGCCGAGGAGACGGGACTGATCGTGCCGATCGGCACCTGGGTGCTGCGCACCGCCTGCCTTCAGCTCGCGGCCTGGGCCGCGCGGCCGGAAACGGCGCACCTGCGTCTGGCGGTCAATGTCAGCGCGCGCCAGTTCCGCCAGGCCGGCTTCACCGACCAGCTGCGCGAGCTGATCGTGCTGACCGGGGCGCCGGCCAGCCGACTCGAACTGGAGCTGACGGAGAGCACGCTGATCGAGGACGCCGAGGCGGTCGTCGAGCGCATGGAGGAGCTGCGCGCGCTCGGCATCCGCTTCTCGCTGGACGATTTCGGTACCGGCTACTCATCGCTGGCCTACCTCAAGCGCCTGCCGCTGTCGCAGCTCAAGGTCGACCAGTCCTTCGTGCGTGACGTGATGAGCGACGCCAACGATGCCACCATCGTCGAGACGATCCTCGGCCTGGGAGGCAGCCTGGGCCTGAGCGTGATCGCCGAAGGTGTGGAGAGCGAGGACCAGTTCGCCTTCCTGGCGGCGCGGGGCTGCCGCGAGCACCAGGGCTACCTGTTCGGCCGGCCCATGGGGCTGCGCGACTTCGAGGCGCTGCTGGCCGTGCATCACGCGTGACGGCGCTGGCCAGGCCTACTGCAGGCTGAACTCGAAGGTGCTGACCACGCGCAGGCGCTTGCCGATGGTGCGCGAGCTGTCCATGTCGCTGCCGTCGTCGTCGAGGATGCGGATCGCGCCCTGGTTGGCGCTCTTCACCGGGCCGAGCGTGGCGCCGGCGTCGGCGGCGAACTTGCGCGCCTGCTCGCGTGCGCTCAGGGTGGCTTCCTCCAGCAGCTGTGGCTTGATGTCGTTGAAGCCGCGCAACTGGTAGCGCGGCCAGCCGCCCTCGCCGTCGCCGCCGAGCTGCACGCCGGCCTTGATCAGCGGGTCGATGCGGTTCGACGCCGCGGCCACCGCATCGACGCGGGCGGACTTCACCGTCACCTGGCCCTGGCCGTTGAAGCGCAGCGCCACGCGGTCCGGGCCGTACTCGCGCGCCAGCAGGTCCTGCACCTGCAGCGGCCGCACCTCGATCTCGTCGTCGGTGAAGCCCTGGCCATGCAGGAAGTTCACCACCTGGTCACGGTCCGCCGCCAGCGCCTGCTGCACGGCGGAAAACTCGTCCGCCGCACGGCGAAAGCTCAGCGTCCACACCGCGAAGTCGCTCTTCACGTCGCGCTCGGCCAGCCCCTTCACCACGATGCTGCGGTCCGCCATGCGGAAGCGCTCGATGCCCTCGCCGACCTTCAGTCCCGCAAACGCCACCCCGCCGGCCAGCAGCAGGGCCGGGATCAATCCGATTCTCGCTTCCGCCACGATCCACCTCCATTCGGCATGTCGATTCAAAACGCCATCATAGCCAGTCGCCCGCGTGCCGGCGGCATCGGGGTATCGCGCACCCGTTCGGGATCGCCGGCCGACCGTGCTATGGTGCGCCTGCCGCCGCGCGTCGGCCCGATCCGCCTCTGCTTCCCGCCATGTCCGCCGCTCCCGAACTCGACGTCTTCCATTGCCCGCTCGACGGCATCCGCCTGGTCGAGGCCTCGGCCGGCACCGGCAAGACCTGGAACATCTGCGGCCTCTACCTGCGCCTGCTGCTCGAACGCGAGCTGCCGGTCGAGGCGCTGCTGGTCGTCACCTTCACCAAGGCGGCGACCGCCGAGTTGTCCGGACGCATCCGCGAGCGCATCGCCGAGACCCTGCGCGTGCTCGAAGGCGCGGCGCCGGGCGCGGACCCCTTCGTGCCGCAGCTGATCGAGACCGTGCAGGCGCGCGGCATCGACGCCGAGCGCATGACGCACCGCCTGCGCCATGCGCTGCAGACCTTCGACGAGGCGGCGATCTTCACCATCCACGGCTTCTGCCAGCGCGCACTGGCCGACACGCCCTTCGCCGCCGGCCTGCCCTACGAACTCGAACTGGTCGAGGACGACAGCGCGCTGCGGCTGGAAGTGGTGCAGGACTTCTGGCGGCGCGAGGTGGCCGGCGGCGCGCTGTCGCCCTTGCTGGCGGAAGCGCTGCTGCAGGCAAAGGACAGCCCCGAGACCTGGGCCGGCATCCTTTCGCGGCACATGGCCCGGCCCTGTGCGCGTGCCCTGTGGGACGAGAGCACGGGCCAGGGTGGCGACGAGGGCGCGGACGGCAGCGCCGGACTGGCGCAGGCCGAGGCGAACCTGACCCGGGCCTATGCGGCCGCCCGCGGGCTGGCCGGGGCGTTGCAGGCGGCGAACGGCTGCGTCAACGATGCCCTCGGTGGGCTCAACGCCAGCAGCTACAAGCCCGAGTCGGTGGCGAAGGCAGCGCGCCAGTGGGCCGACTGGCTGGCCGCCGCCAACCCGCTCCATCCCCTGCCGGGCGGCACCGACAACAAGCTCGCGCTGTTCACCACCGCAATGCTGGAGAAGCGCAGCACCGCGGCCGGGCGCAAGGGCGGCATCGCGCCGCCGCGCCACGACTTCTTCGATTTCGCCGAGGCCTTGCTGGCGGCGCGGGGCGAGGTCGAGGGCCTGCTGTCCGCCGCGCGCCTGCGCCTGCTGCGCCGCTGCCTCGAGGACTGCAGCGACGAGCTGCGCCGGCGCAAGGCCGAACGGCGCCAGATCTCCTTCGACGACATCCTCTGGAACGCGCACCAGGCGCTGCATTCGGGGGCCCAGCCCTGGCTCGCGGCCGCCCTGCACGCGCGCTACCCGGTGGCGCTGATCGACGAGTTCCAGGACACCGACCCGCTGCAGTTCGGCATCTTCGACCGCATCTACCGCGCCGAAGGGCGCCACGGCAGCCTGTTCCTGGTCGGCGACCCCAAGCAGGCGATCTACAGCTTCCGCAGCGCCGACCTGTTCACCTACTTCGCGGCGCGCGACCGCACCGACGCGCGCTACACGCTGCGCCACAACCAGCGTTCATCGCCGGCGCTGATCGAAGCCTGCAACCGTCTGTTCGGCGCCAACCCGGCGGTGTTCATGATGGACCGGCTGGACTACGTGCGCGTGGGCGCCGGCAGCCGCCCGCGCAAGCCGCTGGTCGATGAGACGGCGGACGATGCGGTGCCGCCGCTGCAGCTGTGGCGCATCCCGCGCGACGAGACGCTGGCCGAGGACGACGAGGGCGGCGGCGCCCGCCTGCCGCGCGCGGCGGCCCT
>NZ_AMXC01000057.1:0-10105 GCF_000310165.2 Thauera sp. 63 | reverse complement strand
CGGCGCCACGCCGGCTTGCGCCGCTTAGGGGTTGGGGTTGGGGTTGGGGTTGGGGCTGGGGTTGGGGTCGGAAGGGGTCACTTCTTCGCGTTCTTTTCGAGGAATTCCAGCACCAGCTTGCGCTCGTCGTCGGTCAGACCGGCGCGCGGGAACATGCTCTCGGTGATGCCGTGCCACTGCTTCACCGTGTAGTCGCCCGGTTCGCGCGGCACGTGGCACAGCGTGCAGCGCTCGTAGAAGAGCTTCTCGCCCGGCGTCAGGCCGGCGGTGGAGGCGGCCTTGGCCTTTTGCGCGCGCTCGGTGAGGCTCAGTGCGGCGGCCTCGATGCGGACCGTGCTGTTCTCGACCACCGGCGGCTCGTAGGCGCGGTTCGGGCCTTCGGCGTCTGTGCATTTGCGGAACGAGGCGAGGCAGGTGTTGGCGCTGGTCGCCTGGCTGAGATCGCTCGCCGCCACGCTCGTGGTCAGCACATTGATCGCGCCGCTGTTGCAGCGGCCCTTGCTGTCCTTCGACAGCCAGGCGCCTTCATAGATGCTGATCACGCCCTTCATGATGTTGGGCGACACCCGGGCGCCGACGATGACCGCGCCGCGATCGTTGTAGACCTCGATCAGGTCGCCGTCCTTGACGCCGCGTTCGCGCGCGTCCTCCTCGCTGACCAGCGCGAATTCGCGGCCCTGGATGTTGAGGTGCTTCGAGCATTCGGCGTTGGCCATCTGCGAATGCACGCGCATGAAGGGGTGCGGGCTCACCACATGCACCTGGCCCGGCTTGGCGTTGCCGAGGAACTCGGCCGGCTCGAGGTACTTCGGGATCGGCGGGCATTCCTTGGTGCCGAAGCGCTCGAAGGCTTCGACGTAGAGTCCGATCTTGCCGGTGGCGGTGTGCAGCGGGTTCTTGACCGGGTCGGCGTAGAAGTCGCCATGTCGCACCCAGCGGCGGGCGGCATCGGGCACCTCCATCTCGGCCACGCCGGTCTCCCAGAATTCCTCGAACGGGATCCTGGCGTCGGTGTTGGCGTAGCTGTTCCTGACGATGTCCATCACCGTCAGGCCTTCGGTGAAGCCGTACTCGACGCCGAACAGTTCGGCCAGGCGGCGGAAGATCTCGAAGTCGTCCAGGCTCTCGCCATAGGGCTGGATCACCTGGCGCATCGCCCAGATCTTGTCGTTGCTGTAGGTGCCGCCGGTGCTGATGTCGTTGCGCTCGAGGTGGCTGGTGGCGGGCAGCACGATGTCGGCGTAGCGCGAGGACGCGCACCACCACGGGTCCTGGTTCACCACGGTGTGCACCTTCTTCGCCATCGCCTCGATCAGCTCGTTGGTGTTCTGCTGGTGATGCACGAAGTTGTTGCCGGCGTTGTAGATCATGTGCACGTCGGGGAAGGTGAAGTTCGTACCGTCGCGGGTATAGGGCTTGCCGGGGTTGAGCAGCATCTCCGAGATGCGCGAGGCGGGGCAGCGGCCCTTGGCCGGATTGCGCCCCTGCGGGATGCCGACCGCGCCGCGCCTGCCCGACACCGGCATGCCGCCACCGCCGTAGTGCCAGGAGAAGCCCACGCCCTGGCCAGGCTTGCCGATCTTGCCGGTCATGGCGGCGAAGGCGATGATCGCCCAGTGCGTCATCTCGCCGTGGTGGGCGCGCTGCAGCGCCCAGGCACCGGCGAACTGGGTGCGCTTGCTGGCGAAAAGGTCGGCCATCTCGACGATCTTCGCCGCCGGGATGCCGGTGATCTTCGCGGCCCATTCCGGCGTCTTGGGCGGCGTGCCGTCGGCGTCCTTGCCGAGCAGGTAGGGCAGGAACCGGTCGAAACCGACCGTGTATTTGTCGAGGTAGGCCTTGTCGTACTTGCCGGTCGTATACACGTGCCAGCACATCGCGAGGAACAGCGCGGTGTCGGTGTTGGGAACGATCTTCACCCACTCGGCGCGCATGGCCTCGTCGGTGGTGGTGCGCTGCGGGTTGATCGACACGAATTTCACGCCGGCATCGCGGATCGCCTCCCAGCGCGAGTACATCTGGTGGTCGGCCACCGTGTATTCGATGCGGTTGTTCTTCCACGGGTCGCAGCCGACCAGCACGAAGACCTCGGTGCTGTCGCGGATCACTTCCCAGGACGTCTGCGGCGAATACACCTCCATGTCGCCGATGATGTGCGGCAGGCTGACTTGCGAGGCGCCGCCGGAATAGTCGCCGGTGGTGACGCTGTGGCCGCCGATGAGGCCGAACAGCCGCCCCTGCAGCACCTGCGGGCGCAGTACGCCGGCGTGCGACCAGCCGCCGTAGGACGAACTGAACACCGCGTCATTGCCGTGCTGCTCGATCGTGCGCAGGCTGGCGTCGGCGACCAGCGCGAGCGCGTCTTCCCACGACACGCGCACGAAGGGTTCCTTGCCGCGCAGATGCCCCTTGATGTCGCCGCGCGGGTTGGCGAGGTAGGAACGGCGCACCATCGGATACTGCACCCGGGTCGGGTGGTAGGTGCGGCTCAGCACCCCTTCGAGCAGCATCTGCGTGGGCATCGGGTCGAAGTGCTTCAGCGGTTGCACGCCGACCAGGACGCCGTTCTTCACCACGGCCTTGAACGGGCCGTAGTGCGAGGCGTGGGGGATCAGCACGGTGTCCGCGCCGAACACCTCGTTGACCCCGAACAGCTTGAGCCCGCCACTGGCGACGGCGAAGGCGGCGGTGGACTTCAGAAAGGCACGGCGGTTGAACGACATGATGCTTCTCCTTGATCACGCTCCCGTCCGACGAAGGTCGGCGGTCCTGTTGAGCGTGATCTTCCGCCGCACGGGTTAACGGCGGCCGGAGAATTGCTAATGCAGGCTGCGGGTGTGTGAATGGGATTAACGAAACCGCCGGGCGCCGGGTGCAGCGCGGCCCGATTCCCGCGTCTGCTACCCGGCAGCGACTCACTCCCAGCTCAGTGCGCCGCCGGTCTGGTACTCCGTGACCCGCGTCTCGAAGAAGTTCTTCTCCTTGCGCAGGTTGGCCTGCTCGTCCAGCCACGGCAGCACGTTCTCCGCGCCGGGGAAGGGCTCGGCCAGCCCGACCTGGCGGGCGCGGCGATTGGCGATGTAGCGGAACTGGCCCATGTGCTGCGCGGCCGAGTAGCCGAGGATGGGCTCGCGCAGCAGATAGCCGGCGTAGGCGGCTTCGGCGGCTTCGGCTTCCTCCCACAGGCGGGCGAGCGCCGCGGGATCGAGCTGCAGGTTTTCCTCGGCGATGAGCGTGCGCACGGTGCGGATGCCGAAGGCGCAGTGCAGGACCTCGTCGCGCATGATGTACTGCAGCTGCTCGGCCGTGCCCTTCATCAGCCCGCGCCGCTGCAGCGCGAAGATGGGGGTGAAGCCGTTGTAGAACCAGCAGCCCTCGAAGATGGCCGCGAAGAAGAGGTAGGAGAGCGCGAATTCGTGCAGGTTGTCGCGGTCGGTGAGGTCGAAGTCGGCCCGCATCACGCGCTCGAGCCGGCGGTTGGCGAGCGCGATCTTGCCGTGGATCTCGGGCACGACGCGGTAGCGGTTGTAGATCTCCTGCTGGTCCAGGCCCAGGCTTTCGATGCAGTGCTGGTAGGTCCAGGTGTGCAGGGCTTCCTCATACACCTGGCGGGCCTGGTAGATCTGCAGTTCGGGCGCGGTCATCTTTTCCATCACCGCCAGGCCGATGTTGCGCATGGCGAGGATGTCCGAGGTGGTCAGATAGGACAGCACGTTCTCGAACACATGGCGCTCGGCCGGCGTCAGGCGATGGTGGTAGTCGTGAACGTCCTGCGCCATGGAGATTTCCAGCGGCGTCCAGTGGTTCTTGTTGGCGTTGAGGAAGAACTCCCACGCCCAGGGGTACTTGAAGGGCGCGAGCTGGTTGATGTCACCCTGGCCGTTGACGATGCGCTTGTCGGCTGCGCGCACCGGCGCCAGCGCGCCCGGCCGGGCATCGGTGGCGGACAGGGCTGTGCCGTAGCGGGATGTCGTGGGTGTCACCGTGGAAGCCGGGGAGTCTGTCTCGCGGGCGAGGGGCGTGTTGGCTGAAGAGATGGCTGGCTGGGGGCGAACCGGCGTGTCCCAGTCGTCGAAGAAGGTGGTCATTGGCAGGCCTCGCAGTCGGGGTCGAGAATGGAGCAGGTCTTGGGCGCCGGGCCGGCGCTGGCGGCGTACGGCGTGGTGGTGCCGGTCTTCTCCATGGCGGTGGCGCCCAGCGTGCGCAGGTAGTAGGTGGTCTTGAGCCCGCGCAGCCAGGCCAGGCGGTAGAGCTCGTCGAGCTTGCGGCCCGACGCGGCGGCGACATAGAGATTCAGCGACTGCGCCTGGTCGATCCACTTCTGCCGGCGCGAGGCGGCTTCCACCAGCCAGTGCGGCTCGATCTCGAAGGCGGTCGCGTAACGCGCCTTGAGTTCGGCGGGAATGCGCTCGATCGGGGCGAGCGAGCCGTCAAAGTACTTGAGGTCGGCCACCATCACTTCGTCCCACAGGCCGAGCGCCTTCAGCTCGCGCACGAGATGCGCGTTGACCACGGTGAACTCGCCCGACAGGTTGGATTTAACGTACAGGTTCTGGTAGTCCGGCTCGATCGAGGCCGACACGCCGACGATGTTGGAGATCGTCGCGGTCGGTGCGATGGCGACGCAGTTCGAGTTGCGCATGCCATGGCGGGCGATGCGTTCGCGCAGCGGGCCCCAGTCGAGCGCGGAGGAGCGGTCGACTTCGAGCAGGGCGCCGCCGCCGGCGCCGCTGCGGCCGCGGCCCTCGGCCAGCAGCGCGAGGCTGTCCTGCGGCAGGAGGCCCCGGTCCCACAGGCTGCCGCGGAAACTGGAATACGGCCCGCGCGCCTCGGCCAGCTCGGTCGAGGCCCAGTAGGCGGCGTGGCACACGGCTTCCATCGAACGGTCGGCGAACTCGACCGCGGCGTCCGATGCGTAGGCCAGGCCCATCATGTGCAAGGCGTCGGCAAAGCCCATGATGCCCAGGCCCACCGGGCGGTGGCGCAGGTTGGCGGCGCGCGCCTTGGGCGTGGCGTAGTAGTTGAGGTCGATGACGTTGTCGAGCAGGCGCATCGCGACGCGCACGGTGCGCTGCAGCTTGTCGTGGTCGAGCGTCCAGCGCCCGTCGCCGTCGCGCACCAGATGGGCGGGCAGGTTCACCGAGCCGAGGTTGCACACCGCGGTCTCTTCGGCCGAGGTGTTGAGCGTGATCTCGGTGCACAGGTTGGAGCCATGCACCACGCCCACGTGCTGCTGCGGCGAGCGCAGGTTGCAGGCGTCCTTGAAGGTGATCCACGGATGCCCGGTCTCGAACAGCATGGTCAGCATCTTGCGCCACAGCTGGAGGGCGGGCAGGCGCTTGAAGAGGCGGATCTCGCCGCGCTCGGCCTTTTCCTCATACGCGCGGTAGGCCGCCTCGAAGTCCTGGCCGTAGCGCTCGTGCAGGTCGGGCACGTCGACCGGCGAGAACAGGGTCCATTCGGCATTCTCCAGCACGCGTTTCATGAACAGGTCGGGGATCCAGTTCGCGGTGTTCATGTCGTGCGTGCGGCGGCGCTCGTCGCCGGTGTTCTTGCGCAGTTCGAGGAATTCCTCGATGTCGAGGTGCCAGGTTTCGAGATAGGCGCACACCGCGCCCTTGCGCTTGCCGCCCTGGTTCACCGCCACCGCGGTGTCATTGACCACCTTGAGGAAGGGGATCACGCCCTGGCTCTGGCCATTGGTGCCCTTGATGCGGCTGCCGAGCGCACGCACCGGCGTCCAGTCGTTGCCCAGACCGCCGGCGAACTTCTGCAGCAGGGCGTTTTCCTTGATCGACTGGTAGATGTCCTCGAGGCTGTCGGCCACCGTCGTCAGGTAGCAGGACGACAGCTGCGAATGGCGGGTGCCGCTGTTGAACAGCGTCGGCGTGCTGCTCATGAAGTCGAAGCTCGACAGCAGCTCGTAGAACGCGATGGCCTGTGCCTCGCGGTCGATCTCGTTGATCGCCAGGCCCATCGCCACCCGCATGAAGAAGGTCTGCGGCAGCTCGATGCGGCGGTCGTCGACATGCAGGAAGTAGCGGTCATACAGCGTCTGCAGGCCGAGGTAGTCGAACTGCAGGTCGCGCTCGGGTCGGATCGCCGCCGCCAGGCGGGCGAGGTCGAAGTCGGCCAGCCGGGGATCGAGCAGCTCCGCCTCGATGCCACGGCGGATGAAGGCGGGCAGGCAGGCGGCATAACCCTGGTCGGGGTCGGCCATGTCGGCCTGCGAGGCCTCGTGCCCGAGCACTTCGACGCGGATCGCCGACAGCAGCAGGCGGGCGGCGACACGTCCGTAGTCCGGCTCGCGCTCGATCAGTGTGCGTGCGGCCAGCACCAGCGCCTGGCGCACGGCGGCAATCGGCACGCCGTCGTAGAGGTTGTGCAGGGCGTGTTCGAGCACGGTGTCGGCGGACACACCGTCCAGCCCCGTGCAGGCCTCGCGGCACACGGCGAGCAGGGCGGCGCGGTCGAGCGGGCGGCGCGCTTCGCCATCGACGACGTGCAGCACTGGGCCGGCGCCGCCCGCCTGCGCTTCGGCGTCCTTCTGCGCCGCGCGTTCGGCAGCGCGGCGTTCGCGGTAGAGCACGTAGGCGCGCGCGACGTCGTGCTCGCCCGAGCGCATCAGCGCCAGCTCGACCTGGTCCTGGATGTCCTCGATGTGCAGCATGCCGCCGTCGGGTAGGCGGCGGGTGAGGGCGCCGACCACGGTATCGGTGAGGCGGGCCACGATGTCGCGTACGCGTGAGGACGCCGCACCCTGGCGGCCCTCGACGGCGAGGAAGGCCTTGGTCATGGCGACGGCGATCTTGTTCGGATCGAAGGCGACGACGGCGCCATTGCGGCGGATGATCTGGAATGCGGCGAGTTGCATGGCGCTATCAAGCGCTTCGGTCGGAAGTCGGTCCACGGGATGTCCTCGTCTGGGTGAATTCGAATGAGCGGGGTTTGGGAGGCAAGGGCAGCGTCAGGCGACTGCCCGGCTGCTTGCGGGGGCGTCGTCGGCGCAGCGGGACGCGGCCCGCAGTTCCAGCGTCAGCGGGGCGGTGTGGCTGCCGCCGGGACGGCGGAAGCCGCTGGTGGCCGCCATGTGCAGCACCGCCGGGCTGACGCTGTGGCACACGATGCGGACCGCGTCGTGCAGGCGGGCCAGCGCGATGACGTGGCCGAACAGCGCGCGTCCGAGTCCGCGCTGGCGGTAGGCTGCGATGACGCTGAGGCCGAAGTCGACCTCGCCATCGCGCACCCCCACATGGGCGAGGGCGACGATGTCGCCCTGCGCGGTGCACAGGCCATGCACGTGGTCGCGTGCGAAATCGAGGCTGGCGACGTAGGCGGCGATGCCCTCGTCGCGGATGCCGTGGCTGAAGCGCAGCAGCCGGTCGTCGGCATCCAGCGCACGCAGGTGTTCGAGGATGCGCGGCGTGTCTGCGGCGCCGAAGCGCAGCATCGGGCGCGGGGCCGTGATCGACGGTACGTGCGGAGCTGGCGTCAGCGCCGGGGCGAGGCGGGCAGATGCGGGCATGGCGGAGATCCGGTGCGGGCGGGGCGGATCTCCGACGGACGGGCGTGATGCGTCACGCGCATGGCCATGCCATGCGGTGCTGCCGTGCCATCAGGAAAGCGTGCAAGTGAAATGGTCTGAGCCATGCCTCTTGTCAGGGACACCCCGCCCCGAGCTGTTAAGGGAAGCGTCGCGGCAGGTCTCCTGGCTCTCGGGTCGTCGTCCTGCGCCGGCCTTCCCGGACATTCGTCCAGTGGCATGGAAAAGCGCAAGACTCACCGATTACAGTTGCGGGGGCAGCTCCGGATTCCGCACCTTGCGATGCGTCACCGGATTCCCTTGCCCGGTCGGAACCGGGCAGCCGTGACGGGCAGACATTAGGGCCGGCGGGTGCCGTGTGTCAAGCTTGACGTGTGAACAGTGATACTGCGGGTAGTGCTTGGCGACCCGGTTGACTACTAGGGGTTGCGTGCCGACCTGCTGCGATCGCGTCCGCTCCTGCCCTTAGTCGATCGTCGTGTACGACCGTGTGGCGGGGGATGGGCGCGCGATGGCGTCCGTGGTGGCATCCGCCGGTGCCGTCCCGCTGGCCACCGGTGCGGGCTCTTCAATGCCGAGCAGCCATTCGCGCCAGATCGCCACCAGCAGCGCCATCAGCACCGGGCCGACGAACAGGCCGACCAGCCCCATGGTCTGCACGCCGCCGACCAGGCCGAAGAAGGTGGGCAGGAACGGCAGCTTCACCGGGCCGCCGACCAGGCGCGGGCGCAGCGTCTTGTCCACGATGAAGAGCTCGATCGACCCCCACGCGAACAGTCCCAGCCCGGCGACAAGGTCGCCCGAGCCGACCAGGTACAGCGACACCAGCGTGAAGGACAGCGGCGCCCCGCCGGGGATCAGCGCCATGAAACCGGTGACCACGCCGAGCAGCACGGGTGAGGGCACGCCGGCGATCCAGTAGGCCACGCCGAGCACCACCCCTTCGCCGATTGCGATCAGGCCCATGCCGGTGACAGTGGCGCTGACGGTGGACGGCACCACGCGCGAGAAGCGTTGCCAGCGCGTCGGCAGGATGCGCTCGCCGACGACGTCGAGCTGCGCCGCGATCCGGCTGCCGTCCTTGTAGACGAAGAACAGCGTGATGAGCATGAACAGCGTGGTCAGGGCCAGCCGCGCGAGATCGCCGGTGGCGCTCAGCAGCGCGCGGTAGATGTTGCCCAGGTGCTCGCCGCTGATGATCTCCACCCAGTGCCCGAGTGCCTGGGGCTCGCCCAGGTGCAGGAGCCAGTACTCGGCGAGCCGGTTGCCGACCATCGGCAGGGCCCGGATCCAGTCCGGGACCGATGCGCCGGTCCGGTTGGCTTCGAGCAGCCAGGCAATGAAGTTGCCGGCTTCCTGCAGCGCGTAGTGCAGGGCGACGGTCAGCGGCACGATCAGCGCGCAGATGACGACGATCAGGGCCAGGCTCGCGGCCAGCGCCGTCTTCCCGCCGCACAGCACGACGCCCCGGCGGTACAGCGGCCAGCTGGCGAAGCCGATGACCAGCGCGGCCAGCACCGGCACGAGGAAACCGCTGAGGAAATACGCCCCCGCGGCAAGGATCAGCAGCAGCAGGGTGCGGACGATGAGGGGGGCTTGCAGGACTGGGGGCATGGGCAGGGCTGGACGGATCGCCGATGTGCCCGACTATACCGTAGGGGGCGGCCATTCCCCGACGCGATCGCGTGGCGGGCAGGCCGCGTGCGACTGCGAATCCCGGCGGTCTGCCACGGCATCACCCGCGATCGGATGGGGTTCCTGCCTCGGCGTGCTCGAGCGCGCGCACCAGGGTATGTACGGCCCGATGCGTCGGCACCTCGAAGCCGCCCGTCTCGGCCATGGCGAGCAGGGCGCCGGTGATGGCGTCGATCTCGGTGCGGCGGCCGGCGAGCACGTCCTGCAGCATGCTGGCGCGGTTGGCGGCGGTGGCACGGGCGACGCCGTGCACGCGTGAGAGCGCCGCCCCTTCGTCCAGATCGAGGCCGTTGGCGCGCAGCACCGGCAGCGCCTCGCGTACCAGGGTGTCGAGCAGCACGCGGTGCGGCGGTTCGAGCAGGGCGCCATTGGGCACGCGAAACAGCGCTGCCAGCGGGTTGATGGCGAGGTTCACCAGCAGCTTGGCGACCCGGGCACGGGCGATGTCCGGATCGACGCGGGCGACGAAACCGGCGCGCACGAACAGCGCCGCGAGGTCCTCGAAGCCGGGCGGCAGCAGGGTCTCGCCGGCGCCCGAGGGATGGATGCCGGTGGCATCGCGGTAGGCGCCTTCGGTCGTCACGCCCTGGCCGGCCGCCAGCGCGGGACAGGCCTCGCGCAACTGACTCTCGATCAGTCCGTTCTGCAATGACAGCAGGCCGTGCGGCCGCAGGGCGCTGGCGAGGCGGGCGGCGGCGTCGGTGTCGCCGGTCTTCACCAGCAGCACCGCCCAGTCGGCAGTGGGCAGGGCGTCCGGGGCGAAGACGTCGAGCCGGCGCAACTGGCCGCCGATCTGCACGCCGCGCGCCAGTTCGGCCGCGCGCGCCGCATTGCGCGCGATCACCGCCACCGGGCCGGTGGCGGCGA
>NZ_AMXC01000056.1:0-10195 GCF_000310165.2 Thauera sp. 63 | reverse complement strand
TAGACCGCCCCGCCCGCGCCCGCGGCGCGTGCGCCGCCCGCCAGCAACGCCAGCACCATCCCCACACCCCATATCGCTCTGTGCATCGTCCCTCCGGGCAAAACGCGGCGTCATTGCCGTGGCCCGACCGCATTGTCCGCGTCCCGCGCAGGTGCAGCCGACCTCCCCCGGGTTGTATACTGCGCCACTTTCAACCGCTTACGGCAGTATCGAGGGGCATATGGCTGGTCATTCCAAGTGGGCCAATATTCAGCACCGCAAGGGGCGTCAGGACGAGAAGCGCGGCGCCGCGTTCTCCAAGCTGGCAAAGGAAATCACCGTCGCCGCCAAGATGGGCGGAGGTGACCCGGGCTTCAACCCTCGATTGCGCCTGGCGGTGGACAAGGCCAAGGGCGTGAACATGCCCAAGGACAAGATCGACAACGCGATCAAGAAGGGCACCGGCGAACTCGAAGGCGTGAGCTACGAAGAGATCCGCTACGAAGGCTACGGCATCGGCGGTTCGGCGGTGATGGTCGACTGCCTCACCGACAACAAGACCCGCACCGTGGCCGACGTGCGCCATGCCTTTTCCAAGTACGGCGGCAACATGGGCACCGACGGCTGCGTGGCCTACCAGTTCAAGCACTGCGGCCAGCTGCTGTTCGCCCCCGGCACCAGCGAGGATGCATTGATGGAAGCCGCCCTCGAGGCGGGCGCCGAGGACGTGGTCACCAACGAGGACGGCTCGATCGAAGTCATCACCGGCCCGTGGGAGTTCACCGCCGTCAAGGAAACGCTGGAGAAGGCGGGCTTCACCGCCGAGTTCGGCGAAGTGACGATGAAGCCGGAGAACGTCATCGAGCTGGCCGGCGACGACGCGGTGCGCATGCAGAAACTGCTCGACGCCCTGGAAGCCCTGGACGACGTGCAGGAGGTCTATACCTCGGCGGAGTTCGACGAGTAAGCTGTCGCTCCTCGTTCCGCATCCCTCGCAAAGCGGCGCCCAGCGCCGCTTTTGCTTTTCAGGCCCCCTTCCCGACATGACGACCGCCTCCCTGTTCCAGCGGGCCACGCCGCTCCTCTTCGTGCTGCTGTGGAGCACCGGCTTCATCGGCGCCAAGTTCGGCCTGCCCTATGCCGAGCCGCTGACCTTCCTGAGCACCCGCTACGTGCTGGTGATCGCGCTGATGACGCTGCTGGCACTGGCGATGCGCGCGCCCTGGCCTGCAAGCCCGCGCGAGGCCTTCCACATCGGCGTCACCGGCCTGCTGGTGCATGCGCTGTACCTGGGCGGGGTGTTCATGTCCATCCATCGCGGGCTGCCGGCCGGCGTGTCGGCCCTGGTCGTGGGCATGCAGCCGCTGCTGACGGCCGCCGCCGCGGGCCTGCTGCTGGGCGAGCGGGTATCGCGCTGGCAATGGCTGGGGTTGGCGATGGGCTTTGCCGGCGTAGGCCTGGTGGTGGGCAGCAAGACCACGATCGACGCGGCAGCCCTCGCCGAGCTGGGCCACATGCTGGCACCGGCGCTGGCGGCGCTGATCGGCATCACTGCCGGCACGCTGTACCAGAAGCGCTTCTGCCCGCGCTTCGACCTGCGCACCGGCTCGGTGGTGCAGTTCGTGCCCTCGCTGGCGATCACCGCGCTGCTCGCCAGCCGGACCGAGACGATGGAGATCGCCTGGGACGGCGAATTCGTGTTCGCCCTGCTGTGGCTGGTGCTGGTGCTGTCGCTCGGCGCAATCAGCCTGCTCAACCTGCTGATCCGCAGCGGCAGTGCGGTGAATGTCGCCAGCCTGTTCTACCTCACGCCGCCCACCACGGCGCTGATCGCATGGGCGATGTTCGGCGAGACCCTGAGCGCGCTCGCGCTCGCCGGCATGGCCATCGCCGTGGCCGGGGTCTGGCTGGCACGCAAGGGCTAGAATGCACGCTCCACTTCACGGAGGGACCACCATGCTGATGACCACCACCGCCACGCTCGATGGCCGTCCCGTGCGCCAGTACCTGGGCGTCGTCAATGGCGAAGCAATCATCGGCGCCAACCTGTTCAAGGACATGTTCGCGTCGATCCGCAACGTCGTCGGCGGCCGCGCCGGCAGCTACGAGCGCACGCTGGCCGACGCCCGCCGCATCGCCATGGAGGAGATGCAGGAAGAAGCGAAGAAGCTCGGCGCCAACGCGGTGATCGGCATCGACGTCGACTACGAGGTGCTCGGTGCCGACAACGGCATGCTGATGGTGTGCGTCAGCGGCACCGCGGTGCAGGTTTGAGCACCGCCTCGCGCAACGTCGCCACGCGCATCCTCGGGCTGGACCCGGGGCTGCGCATCACCGGCTTCGGCCTGGTGGACCACCTCGGCAGCCAGCTGCGCTACGTCGCCAGCGGCTGCATCAAGACCCGGGACGGCGAACTGCCCGGCCGCCTCAAGACCCTGCTCGACGGGGTGCGCGAGGTGATCGCCACCTACCAGCCCGACGTGGTCGCGGTGGAGAAGGTGTTCGTCAACGTCAACCCGCAGTCCACCCTGCTGCTGGGCCAGGCACGCGGCGCGGTGATCTGCGGCGCAGTGTCCTGCGACCTGCCGGTGGCCGAATACACCGCGCTGCAGGTCAAGCAGTCGGTGGTGGGCTACGGCAAGGCCGCCAAGGAGCAGGTGCAGCACATGGTGCAGCGCCTGCTGACACTCGACGCCAGCCCCGGCCCCGACGCCGCCGATGCGCTGGCCTGCGCCATCTGCCATGCGCACGGCGCCCAAGGCCTGGGCGGTCTCGCCGGGGTCGGCACGCGACGCCGCGCTGGGCGCATCCTGGCCTGAAAAAAATTTCGCTGCGGGTGTTGCGCTGCGGGAAAGTGATCGGTATCATTCGCGGCTCTTGATCGACGGCAACGGCGATCTGCCGAAAGGCACCGGGGGTATAGCTCAGTTGGTAGAGCAGTTGACTCTTAATCAATTGGTCCTAGGTTCGAGTCCTAGTGCCCCCACCAGATTCAATGAAAGGCCGATTCGAGAGGGTCGGCTTTTTTGCTCCCGAGGGTAGCAAGTTCGGAAGCAGGCAGGGGTCTGCCCATGTAGCTCAGTGGCAGAGCACTCCCTTGGTAAGGGAGAGGCCGGCAGTTCAATCCTGCCCATGGGCACCAAGCGGGTCCTGCCGACACACGGTTTCATGCGGGAATAGCTCAGTTGGTAGAGCGCAACCTTGCCAAGGTTGAGGTCGCGAGTTCGAGACTCGTTTCCCGCTCCAGTTTCAGCGCTGGATGCCGCCAGGCATGCAGCTCCGGAGTGGTAGTTCAGTTGGTTAGAATACCGGCCTGTCACGCCGGGGGTCGCGGGTTCGAGCCCCGTCCACTCCGCCACGTATCGCACGCAAAACGCCAGTCCTCCGGGACTGGCGTTTTGTTTTTGTGCGCCCGCCTGCAGCGGTGGCGATCCCCGGGCGTAAAAAAGCCAGCCGCGCGGGCTGGCTTCCTGTCATGCGGGTGAAACGATCAGGCGGCGGTCTTGAACAGCGAGACGGTCGCCGTCGTGCCCTTGCTGACCGCATCGACCGTGGCCGCTGCGGCCTGGTCGACGTTGGCCTGGGCCACCTCGGACACCTGCCGCACCAGCTGGGTCGCGCCTTCGTAGGCGGACGAGGCATTGACCACGGCGGTCTTGAGCGCGGTGACGGCGAAATCCGAGCCCATCGGCGCATTGCGGTTCAGGCCTTCGAGCGTCACGATCACGCCCTGCAGCCACTGCGACATGCCGGCCTCAACCAGCTTCAGCAGTTCGGCCTGGGTCTGGCTGGCGACGCTGCCGACCGTCTTGGCATAGGCAAAGCTCTTCTGCAGCGCAGGGGTAACGGTGCCGAGCTGCAGCTCGACCAGCGCCTTGGGATCGCGCGCGGCGAGCAGGGCCTGGCTCAGCGCGATACCGTCGTCGAGCAGGGCGCGGGTGGTGTTCAGGTTGAGGGCGGTCAGATGCTCGGCAGCCGACATCAGGCTGTCGCCGGCGGCGGACAGGTCGGCGACGCGCGCTTCGGTGGCGGTCTTGAAGGTGGCGAGCATTTTCTCGGGCGAGGCGTTCATGGTGTACTCCTTTGCGTGGGTGACACCGAAGCAATCCTGCGGTGTGGTTTTATGTTGCACTGCAACATAGATTAACGCAAGCGTTTTTTATGCGGGGATTTCCGAAACCATGACACTGTCGGCGATTCAAGTCGTGCTGCTGGTGCTGGCCTGGAGCGCCTACGCGGTGCTGCATTCCGCGCTCGCCTCGCTGACGGTCAAGCGCTGGGTCGCCGCGCGCTGGCCGCACCGGGCGCACGGCTACCGGCTGGGCTTCAACCTGCTGGCGGTGGTGTTGCTGTTGCCCCCGCTGTGGCTGACCTTCGACTGGCGCGGCGCCCTGCTGTGGAGCTGGAGCGGGCCGTGGGCCTGGGTGGCGAACGGGCTGGCGCTGGCGGCCGTGGCGGGCTTCGTGTGGTCGACGCGCTACTACGACATGGCGGAGTTCAGCGGCGGCGCGCAGTGGCGCAAGACGCACCGCGCGGTCGAGGATCCCGGCCGGCTGCGGCTGTCACCGCTGCACCGCTACGTCCGCCACCCCTGGTACAGCCTCGGCCTGGTGATCCTGTGGACGCGGGACATGGACGAGGCTCGGCTCGTGAGCACGCTGTGCATCACCCTGTACCTGTGGCTCGGTTCGCTGCTCGAGGAGCGCAAGCTGCTGGCCTTCCACGGCGCAGTCTATGCGGATTACCGTCGGCGCGTGGCCGGTCTGGTGCCCTGGCCCGGGCACATCCTGCGCCGCGAGGAGGCCCGCGCCCTGGAGGCGCGGGCACGGACGGCAGCGGCCGCGGAGGTGCAACCGCGGCCCCGCGGCTGAAGCCCGCCTCAGTCGGCGGACACGTCGCCCGCGGCCGGCTCGCGCAACATTGCCTCGGGCACGTCCTGGATGCGCGGCCGCGGCTCGATTTCCTGCGGCCAGGTCGTCCAGTCGGGATCGGGCAGTTCGGCGAACACCCGCCGCAGGCTGGCACCCCACTGGCCGTGGATCATGTCGAAATACGGATTGTCCCAGTCGATGCTGACATGGCGGGTCACCTTCAGGCCGTCGCGCCTGTAGATCAGCAGATCGAGCGGCAGGCCGACCGACAGGTTGGAGCGGATCGTCGAGTCCATCGAGATCAGCGCGCACTTGGCCGCCTCGTCGAGCGAGGTGTGGCAGTTCACCACGCGGTCGATGATCGGCTTGCCGTACTTGGACTCGCCGATCTGGAAGTACGGCGTGTCGCTGGAGGCCTCGATGAAGTTGCCCGCGGCGTAGATGTTGAACAGCCGCGGCGGCTCGTCGGCGATCTGGCCACAGAGGATGAAGGAGGCGTTGAAGTCGACGCCGAACTGCTGCAGCGCCTCGGCGTCGCGCTGATGCACGCGGCGGATCGTGTCGCCGACCAGGCGCGCGCACTCGAACAGCGTCGGCGCGTTCCACAGGCTCTGGCGGTCCTGCACCGCCGCATGCTCGCGCAGGATGTTGATGACCGACTGCGTGATGGCGAGATTGCCGGCGCTCATCAGCACCAGCACGCGGTCGCCGGGGCGTTCGAACACCGTCATCTTGCGGAAGGTGTTGATGTGGTCCACGCCCGCATTGGTGCGCGAGTCGGACAGACAGACGAGCCCCTCGTCGAGGCACATCGCAACGCAGTAGGTCATGCAGGCAATCCTGTCAGGTCATTGCTCGACGACGACGCCCGGCGGATCGGCGGGCGGCAGCGCCATCAAGCGTTCAGGCGGCGACCGGAACGAGAAAGTTGTCGCCGATGCGGTCCCCCAGGCGGTTGATGCGCTCGAGGAAACGCTCCAGCCACGGATGCAGTCCGGTGTCGAAGATGTCGTCCATGCGGCCATAGTGCAGGGTCGCGTGCAGTTCGCCGGCCTGGCGTGCGGCCTCGGCCGAATGCAGATTGGCGATCTGGCCGAGGATGTCGTTGACCGCATCCACGCAGGAATGCAGCGAACGCGGCATGGCATCGTTGAGGATCAGCAGTTCAGCGACCTTGTAAGGCGTGATGACGTCGCGATAGACGTGGCGATAGGTCTCGAAGGCCGAGACCGAGCGCAGCAGCGCCCCCCACTGGTAGTAATCGGTGGTGCTGGTCGGGCTTTCGTTCTGCGGCAGCAGGCTGTGGTACTTCACGTCGAGCAGGCGTGCGGTGTTGTCGGCGCGCTCGAGGAAGGTGCCCAGGCGCACGAACTGGAAGGCGTCGTCGTGCAGCATGGTGCCGAAGGTGACGCCGCGCAGCAGGTGCGAGCGGAACTTCACCCACTCGAAGAACTCGCCCAGGTCGGTGGCCTGCAGCTTCTCCGGCGTCATGTCGCGGATCTCGAGCCAGGTGGCGTTGGTGGTTTCCCACATCTCCGCGGTGAGCGTGCCGCGTACCGCGTGCGCGTTCTCGCGCGCGGCACGCAGGCAGTTCCAGACGCTCGACAGGTTGTTGCGGTCGAGCACGACGAACTCGATGACGTCACGCGGGGTCAAGGGCCGTCCGGTGCGGGCGAAGGCCTCGGTCAACTCGCTGATGGCGAGGATCGCGCCCCAGCCGTCGTCGTAGCAGCCGTTATTGCGTGGCAGCAGCGACATGCGGTAGGACACGTCCAGCATGCGCACGGTGTTCTCGGCACGTTCGGTGTAGCGTGCCATCCAGTACAGGTGGTCGGCGGTGCGGCTCAGCATGATGATTCTCCCGGCGTGATTCGATGCGCGATCGGATTCAGTTGACGACCCAGGTGTCCTTGGTGCCCCCGCCCTGCGAGGAATTGACCACCAGCGAGCCGGCCTTCATCGCCACACGGGTCAGGCCGCCGGGCACCATGCGGATCTCCTTGCCCCCGGACAGCACGAAGGGGCGCAGGTCGATGTGGCGCGGTGCGATGCCGGCGTCGACGAAGGTCGGGCAGGTCGACAGGGACAGCGTGGGCTGTGCGATGTACTTCTCGGGCGCGGCGAGGATGCGCTGGCGGAAGTCCTCAATCTCGGCACGGGTCGCGGCCGGGCCGACGAGCATGCCGTAGCCCCCGGCGCCATGGACTTCCTTCACCACCAGTTCGGGCAGGTGCGCAAGCGTGTAGGCGAGGTCGTCCGGCTCGCGCAACATGTAGGTCGGCACGTTGTTGAGGATCGGTTCCTCGCCGAGGTAGAAGCGCACCATCTCCGGCACGTAGGGGTAGATCGACTTGTCGTCGGCCACGCCGGTGCCGACCGCGTTGGCCAGCGTCACCCGCCCGGCGCGATAGGCGGACATCAGGCCCGGCACGCCCAACATCGAATCGGGGCGGAACACCTGCGGGTCGAGGAAGTCGTCGTCAAGGCGGCGATAGATCACGTCGACCCGGCGCGGTCCCTGGGTGGTGCGCATGTAGACGGTGTCGTCCTTGACGAACAGGTCCTGCCCCTCGACCAGCTCGACGCCCATCTGCTGGGCGAGGAAGCTGTGCTCGAAGTAGGCGCTGTTGTAGGCGCCGGGTGTCAGCACCACCGCCGTCGGGTCCAGCACGCCGGCGGGCGCAACCGCACGCAGGGTCTCGAGCAGTAGATCGGGGTAGTGCTCGACCGGCTGCACGTTGTAGCGCGAGAACAGGTCGGGGAAGAGCCGCATCATCATCTTGCGGTTCTCCAGCAGGTAGCTCACGCCCGAGGGCACGCGCAGGTTGTCCTCCAGCACGTAGTACTCGCCCTTGCCGTCCGCGCCCGCCGCCCGCACCAGATCGATGCCGGCAATCATCGCGTACAGGCCGCCCGGCACCTCGACGCCCTTCATCTCGCCGCGGAACTGGGCGTTGTTGAGCACCTGGTCGGCCGGCAGGCGGCCGGCGCGCAGGATCTCCTGGCCGTGGTAGATGTCGGCGAGGAAGGCGTTGAGCGCTTTCACGCGCTGGCGCAGGCCGGCTTCGAGCGCCGTCCACTCCTCGCCCGGAATGATCCGCGGCAGCAGGTCGAAGGGAATCAGGCGCTCCTTGCCCCCTTCGGCGCCATACACGTTGAAGGTGATGCCGACGCGGTGGAAGGCGACGTCGGCCTCGCTGCGCTTGCGCTCGATGCGCTCGCGCGGCGTGTCGGCCAGCCAGTCGGCGTAGGCGAGGTAGTGCGGACGGACGGCGCCATCCGGGGCGTGCATTTCATCGTAGGGTTTCGCGGCGGTGGTCGTGCTGTCTGCGGTCATGATTGGGCTCCCTTGCGACGCGATTCAGCAGAAAGCGTGCCAATCCCGCGAAGCACGCACGGATGCGGCTTCGCAGCCTGCTGCGCGGCGGGCACTGCGGTGGTGCGCACCACCACGGCATCCGATGCATCAACATGGTGCGCGGATGTCGTCGCATGCGGCCTCCACCGGCATCACCGTCACCGCCACCTCGACGGCATGCCCGGCCCCACCGAGGATGACGCCGCGCAGCGGACACACGTCGCCGTAGTCGCGCCCCCAGGCCAGCGTGATGTGGCCATCGCCGGGCTGCATGTCGTTGGTCGGATCGAACTCCACCCAGCCCACGCCGGGACACCACACGCCCACCCAAGCGTGCGAGGCGTCGGCCCCGACCAGCCGCGCCTGCCCCGGTGGCGGCGCGGTCAGCAGGTAACCCGACACGTAGCGCGCCGCCAGCCCGAGCGAACGCAGGCAGGCAATCATCAGCTGCGAGAAGTCCTGGCACACGCCGCGCCGCGCGGCGAAGACCTGGGCGACCGGCGTGGCGACGTCGGTCGCGGCCGGATCGAAGCGGAAATCGGCGTGGATGCGCGCAGACAGCGCCGCGCTCGCCTCGAGCAGCGGACGTTCGGGCGTGAAGCACTGCAGGGCGTAGTCCGCGTAGCGCGCCGCCTCGGCGCCAAGCGCCACGAAGGGCGAGGCGAAGCGGTACTGCCCGGCGTCGCGCGCCTCGGCCTGCAGCGGCGCATGGCCCGACAGGGCATCGCGCAGATGGTCGCGCGCCGCCTCCCACGGCAGGCTGGCAGCCGGGTCCGGCCAGTCCGGCGCGAGCACGCCGACGCGGCTGCGCGCCCGCACGCTCAGGCGGTCGTGCGCGGCATAGAGGCTGAAGCAGCTCACCGGATTGCCGAAGAAGTCCGTCCGCTCGCGCCGCTGCGCCGGCACCGGATCAATCTCCAGCACGTACGACACCAGCCGCTGGCGCAGGCTTTCACGCGGCCGCAGGTGCGCGACCTGCTGCGACAGCAGCACCGGGCTGGTGTAGCGGTAGGTCGTGTCGTGAAGCAGCTCGTAGAACTGCATCGCGTCGGCGGGCCGTTCAGCGGGAGGCCGTAGCATGGCTGCGCGCGTCCAGGTGGGTGAAGTAGCGCTGCGAGAGGACGTCCGACAGCGTGTTGCCGGCCGCCCAGATGCGCTGGAGCAGGCCGAAGACCGTGGCGCAGGCCGCGGCATCGTGGGTCGCCCGGCCGTCGGCAGCAAGGCCGGCCAGACAGTTGCAGTCGGCGACGGCATCGAGCTCGCGCATCAGCACGGCCAGGGGCTCGCCCAGCGCGGCGCCATCGGGCAGACGCGCCAGGTGGTCGACCAGCGAATCGAGCTGGTAGCGCAAGGCGCGCGGGTTGTCGCCGTCGAACATCACCAGCTCCGCGACCGGCCGCGGCGCCAGGCCGCGCGCATGACGGCTGCGGTAGCGGATCTCGCCGTCGGTCACGGCCAGCAGGGCCTCGAGCGCGCCACGCTGCGGCACTGCCAGCAACACCGCCAGCGCCGAAGCGAGGAACTGCAGGCGCTCGATGCGGCGGCCGATCGACAGGAAGCGCCAGCCGGCGTCGCGCGGCATGCTCTCGATGACGAAGCCCGACAGCGTCACCAGCGACAGCAGGGATTCGTCGAGGCGGTGCATCGCCTCACCCAGGCCGGGCGCCTCGGTCACCGGCGTCGCAAATCCGGCGAGGCGGTTGTAGATGCGCCAGCTGTCCGGCGACAGGCGGTCGCGCAGTTGCGCGGCCAGCCGCAACACCATGCGCAGGTTGGCGACGACGCTACCGCTGCGCGTGTCGTCGAACAGGGCGCACGCCAGCGCCTGCGCATTTGCGCCGCCTTCGCCACCCTCCGCGTCCTCCGCGCGCTCGCCCGCCCGCGGCAGCACGCCGCAGCGCCGGCACAGCTCGGCCAACGCGGCCACCGTGGGCGAATCCGCCTGCGCAGCGGCCTCGCCCGCGGCCGGCCCGACGTGGTCGAGCAC
>NZ_AMXC01000055.1:0-11128 GCF_000310165.2 Thauera sp. 63 | reverse complement strand
CGTGGCGGCGAACTGCAGCCGCGACAGGTCGACGAGTTGCTCACTGACCATGGGTTTCTCCAGATGTCGTGTGTTGTTTTTTGCTGGCCGGGGCGAGCACCTGCGCGGCCATCGCGCCGGCGTCGACCGCCACCTTCGCGTCACGGATGAACGCCCACCACAGCGCGGTGATCAGCACGAGCTTGATCACGATGGCGAGGGTCAGATGACGCAACAGGCCGCGTTCCATAAGGGGCATGGGGCTGATTCACGGGTGGTGGAGGCGAGGTAGTTTCGTCCGCACGAAGCACCGCGGCCAGTTGTTTGATACGGATCAAATTCGGGACAGATCGCGCGGCTGTTCGTGTGAATGGCCTTGCCTAAACGGGCGATACGCGGAGAATCTCGTCCCTCGTGAGGCCGCTCGAGCCTCGCCGTGGTATGGAGCAGCGCAGGATGGTGGAATTCAGCGGATCCGACGGGTTTGGGATGGACGGGGATCTTTCGGACCTGGTCGTGAACACGCCCAGGCATTTCCCGCGCGGTTTTTCCATCTATCAGGCGGGAGAGAAGGGTGGCGCGTGGCGGGTGGTCGCCGGGACGGTCCGTCTAGACCGTGGGCTGGATGGAGACGGTCACGACGCCCTTGCCAGCCTTGCCGTCGTCGGGGACATCATCGGCGCCGAAACGCTGTTGCTCGAACGCTATACCTTCACGGCGCGCGCACTTTCCGATTGCACGCTCATTCCGTGGAACGAGTACGGCGAGCGTCCCGGACACGAGGGTTTGTTGAAGGCGCTCGCGCGCGCAGAGCAGCGCTTCGCCGACATTCTGGCGCTGCGTACCGGACGCGCCACCGAGCGCGTCGCCCGCCTGTTCTCGATCATGAGTTCTGGCGTCGTCGGCCGGCGTGCCCGGGCCGGCCAGGTCCTGCCCCGTCTCCGGGATATTGCGGAGATCACGGGCCTGACGATCGAAACCGTTTCACGCACGATCAAGCAGCTTCGGGGCGAGGGCTTGCCCGGACTTTCGGGCGGGCTGTCTGCGATGGAGAAGGAAGACGACGCGTCAGGCCGGTGACTGCGGCTTCCGGCAAGCGCTCGCGGGCGCCGTGACGCTCAGCCGAACGCCAGTGCGCCGGCGAGAATCAGGCCGTGGAGGTTGGTCGCGAGGATGGTGCGCCTGATCGCGGGCACGAGTTCCGCCGGCTCCGAGGCGTATTCCAGCAAGTCGCGTCCGGCGGAGAAGGACAGGACCAGCGTCATCGCCGCAGCGGCGGTCTTCTGCGGCAGGGTTTCGTTGCCGACCATCGCCACGAGCCAGCCGTAGGCGAGGATCGCGATCAGCAGGTAGCCCCATTTCGCCACCTGGGGGCCGAGCAGCACGACCAGGGTGCGCTTGCCGGCTGCCGCGTCGCCGGCATGGTCGGGAAACTGGTTGATGAACAGCAGGTTGGCTACCAGCAACGCGTAAGACAGGCCGGCGACGAAGGGCAGTGCATCGAAGGCGCCGCGCTGCACGTAATCCGTGCCGACCACCACCAGCAGCCAGCAGGCGGCGATCACCAGCTCGCCCAGACCGCGGCTGACGAGCTTGAGCGGTGGCGCCGAGTACGCCCAGCCCAGCACCAGGCCCGCCAGCCCGATCAGCACCAGGCCCGGTCCGGCCTGCCAGCTCAACCATAGCCCCGCGGGCACCACCGCCGCCAGCAGGCCGTAGCCGAGCAGGGCGGTCTGGCGCAGGCCTAGTACGCCGTTCTGGATGAAGCGGCTGCCACCGGTGAACGGAAACAGACGCTCGGTGTTGGCGTCGTCGGCTCCGCTCACGGCGTCGTGATAGTCGTTGATGACGTTGCCGGCCGCATGCGCGACGAGTGCGAACAGCACCGTCACCACGGCGGTGGCCGGGTCCGGCGCAAGACCGCCGCGCCAGGCCGAGGCGAGCCCGATCAGGCAGGCGACCAGCGTCACCGACAGGAAGGCCGGGCGGGTGGCGGCGAAGTAGCGGCCCAGCGGGCTGCCGAACGTGTCGGGTTGCGGCTCGGCCGGTTTCTGGGCGGGCATGGAGACGGATCCGGGGCCGGGGCGCTTACAGCAGCACGATGTCGTACTGTTCCTGCGTGTAGCTGGCCTCGGCGTGCAGCGAGATCTTCTTGTCGATGAAATCCGACAGCATCGCGAGCGACTGGCTCTCCTCGTCGAGGAAGAGGTCGATCACGTCCGGCGCGGCGAGCACGCGGAACTCGCGGGCGTTGAACTGGCGCGCCTCGCGCAGCAGCTCGCGCAGCACCTCGTAGGCCACGGTGCGCGCAGTTTTCACCTCGCCGCGACCACCACAGGTGGGACAGGGCTCGCACAGCAGGTGCGCCAGCGATTCACGCGTGCGCTTCCTCGTCATCTCGACCAGGCCCAGCGCGGTGAAGCCGTTGATGCTCATCTTGGTGTGGTCGCGCGACAAGGCCTTGCGGAACTCGTCCAGCACCATCTCGCGGTGCTCGGCGTTCTCCATGTCGATGAAGTCGATGATGATGATGCCGCCCAGGTTGCGCAGCCGCAGCTGGCGGGCGATGGTCTGGGTGGCTTCGAGGTTGGTCTTGAAGATGGTGTCGTCGAAGTTGCGCGCACCGACGAAGCCGCCGGTATTCACGTCGACGGTGGTCATCGCCTCGGTCTGGTCGATGATGAGGTAGCCGCCGGACTTGAGGTCCACGCGCCGTGCCAGCGCCTTCTGGATCTCCTCCTCGACGTTGTAGAGCTCGAACAGCGGCCGCTCGCCGCTGTAGTGCTCGAGCAGCGGCAGCACCTTGGGGGTGTATTCCTGCGCGAACGCGGTGAGCTTCTGGTAGTTCTCCCGCGAGTCGACCCGGATGCGCGCGGTCTCCTCGTTGGCGATGTCGCGCAGCGCGCGCTGGCCGAGGCTGAGGTCTTCGTGCAGCAACTGGGGCGGCAGCAGCCCGGTGCTGCTGTTCTGGACCTCGCGCCATAGCTTGCGCAGATACCCGATGTCGGCCGCGAGCTCCTCGTCCGACGCGGACTCCGCCATCGTGCGCACGATGAAGCCGCCGGCTTCGTCCTCGGGCACCAGCGCCGTCAGGCGGCCGCGCAGGGCCTCGCGCTCGGCCTCGTCCTCGATACGCTGCGAGATGCCGATGTGCTTTTCCTGCGGCAGATAAACCAGCAGCCGGCCGGCCAGACTGATCTGTGTCGACAGGCGCGCGCCCTTGGTGCCGATCGGATCCTTCAGCACCTGCACCATCAGGCTCTGGCCCTCGGCCAGGATTCGCTCGATCGGCCGGGCCGGCTCGCCGTTCTGGCGGTCGCTCCAGATGTCGGCCACGTGCAGGAAGGCGGTGCGCTCGAGGCCGATGTCGATGAAGGCCGACTGCATGCCGGGCAGCACGCGCACCACCTTGCCCAGATACACGTTGCCGACGATGCCGCGGCTGGCGGTGCGTTCGACATGGAGCTCCTGCACCACGCCTTGCTCGATGATCGCGACCCGCGTCTCCTGCGGGGTGAAGTTGATGAGGAATTCGGTGCTCATGAAAGCCTGCGTCAATGGGAAATGCGCAAGGGCGACCCGTCTCGCGATGCGGGCCGCCCTTGCGCATGGCTCATCGCGCGCAGGCTAGAAAGAATAGCCGAAGCCTTCGAGCAGTTGCGCGGTTTCGAACAGCGGCAGGCCCATGATTCCCGAGTAGCTGCCGTGGATCTCCTCGATGAAGATCGCCGCCTTGCCCTGGATGCCGTAGGCGCCTGCCTTGTCCATGGGTTCGCCGCTGGCGACATACAGGCGGATCTCGCTGTCGGACAGTTCGCGGAACTTCACCGTGCTCACCGCCAGTCTGCTGCGGGTGCGCTGCCCGTCGCTGACGGCCAGTGCGGTCAGCACGCGGTGGCTGCGACCCGACAGCCTGCGCAGGATGGCCTGGGCATCGGCGGCATCGACCGGCTTGCCGATGATCTCGCCGTCGAGTTCGAGCGTGGTGTCCGCCGCCAGCACCGGGCGGCGCAGCATCTTGCGCCAATGGATGCGGCGCACGCCGGCGTCGGCCTTGGTCAGTGCCAAGCGTTCGACGTAGTGCTCGACGGCTTCGCCGGGGATCGGCGTCTCGTCGACGTCCGGGTCTTCGCCGCGCTCGCCGCCGCGGAAGGTCAGGACATCGAACTGCACGCCGATCTGGCGCAGCAACTCACGCCGGCGTGGGCTCTTAGAGGCAAGGTAGATGCGCAGGCTCATCGGTGCGTTGGCAGCAAGGAATATTTATTCGCGATGATAGGGGTGATTGCGCAGCACCGTCCACGCGCGATACAGCGCCTCGGCCAGCAGCGGGCGCACCAGGGCGTGCGGCAGGGTCAGGCTGGAGAGGCGGACCGCCTCGTGCGCCGTGGCCTTGAAGCCGGGCGACAGACCGTCGGGGCCGCCGACGATCAGCGCGACGTCCTGGCCTTCGCCCTGCCAGGACTCGAGCCGGCGCGAAAGCGCCACGGTGGAGAGGTCGGCGCCGCGCTCGTCGAGGATGACGCGGCGGCAGCGCGGCGGCAGGGCCGCCTCGATACGCGCGGCCTCGGCCGCCATCATCGCGTCCACCGTCTTGCCGCTGGTGCGCGGCTCGGCCTTCACCTCGACCAGTTGCAGCGGCAGCTCGCGCGGCATGCGGCGCGCGAACTCGTCGAAGCCGGCCTCGACCCAGGCGGGCATGCGATGGCCGACGGCGACGACGAACAGCTTCAAGTCACTCGCCCGCGGCGGCGTGGGCCGGCTTGCGCGAGGCAGGTGTGGTGTTCCACAGCTCTTCCAGCCGGTAGTAGCTGCGCACCGCCGGCTGCATGATGTGGACGACGATGCTGCCGAGGTCGACCAGCACCCACTCGCCGGTTTCCTCGCCTTCGATGCTGATCACGTCGGCGCCGGCCTCGCGCACCTTGTCATGCACGTTGCGCGCGAGGGCGCGGGTCTGGCGGTTCGACTCGGCGCTGGCGACGATGATGCGGTCGAACAGCGGGGTGTGGCGCGAGGTGTCGATGACTTCGATGTCGCGCGCCTTGATGTCTTCGAGGGCGGAAACGACGATCTGCTGCAGGGCGGGGGTATCCATCAAGAGGGGGCAGGTCCGGTTGGTTGGGTGAGGGAGGACAAAAAACAGGGAATACGGTGAAAAACAAAAGGGCTCGTAACCGCCTCAGCGGTAAAGCCCATGCGTTTCAATATAGTCGAGAACGGAATCGGGCAGCAAATAGCGTGCGCTGTGCCCGTGACCGATCAGGTCGCGGATCAGCGACGCCGAAATCGCCAGCGGGGTCATGTCGAAGGGCAGGACGCGGCCGGCCGGGGTGTGGCGCAACTCGGTGGGGTCCGCTGCGTGGCGGTCCTGGCAGGCGGCGGCGAGCGCCGGCGACAGCGTGGCCGGCCAGCGGCGGGCGTGCGGCGAATAGCCGGGGCGGTTGGCGACGGCGATGTGCGCCAGGCCGAAGATCTCCTGCCATCGGTGCCAGGCCGGCAGGCCTTCGAAGGCGTCGGCACCGAGGATCAGCACCAGCGGACGCTGCGGACCGAGTTCGGCGCGCAGGCGTTCGAGCGTGAGCACGGTATAGCTCTTGCGTTCGCTGCGGACCTCGCCATCATCGATCTCGAAGCCGGGATTACCGGCCGCGGCGAGCCGCGCCATCGCCAGCCGGTCGTCGGCGGTGCTGCCGGGCTCGCCGCGGTGGGGTGGCTGGCCGGCGGGGATCAGGCGGACGCGCGCCAGCCGAAGTGCTTCGCGCGCCTCTTCGGCCAGCCGCAGGTGGCCGAGGTGGATCGGGTCGAAGGTGCCGCCGACCAGGCCCAGCGGGCCGCTGCCGTCCGGCTGCTCAGTCGGGCGTGGCATCGTTGTCGGGCGGGGTCAGCACGCGCGCGGCTTTGCCCTCGGGCAGGCCGAACACGTCGCGGGCATTGGCGAAGAAGCTGGCGAACAGCACGGGGATCAGGATCAGCGGCACCGGGAAGGAAGCCAGTGTGGCGAGTGTCGGCGACACCAGGCCGAGGACGCCGATGACGAGGCCGGGGACGAAAGCGCCGAACAGCAGCAGCCCCACGGCGTAGGCCAGGAAGGGCCGCCAGTTGCGCAGGCAGGCGTAGAAGCTGAAGAACATCGCCTTGGGGGCCGGTATCTTCCACCACGCGGCCAGCATCGGCGCGAACCAGTAGGCCATCATCAGCGGGGTCGACAGCAGCAGCGCCACCAGCAGCGAGAAGCCGAGGTTGGAGTCGGCCGCGGCCTGTTCGTCGATCTCGCCGCTGCGCATTGCCTGCGCCAGCGTGCCGTCGTCGACCAGTCCGACCAGGAACAGCACGACAAGGGTGCCGATGAGGTAGATGCCGCCGATGGTGACGAGCGCCTGCAGGTTGGTCCGAAAGCCCGAGAGCAGCACGTCGGGGCCGACCTTGCGGCCTGCGTCGATGGCGCGGCAGGCGTTGAGCACGCCGACCGACAGCGCCGGCATGATCAGCGAAGAGGCGAGCTGACCGATGAGCGGCACGATGCTGATCACGACCAGCGTGAGCAGGTAGCCGAAGGCAGCGAAGGTGAGCAGCGCCGGGTTGCGGCGCCACAGCTGCAGGCCTTCGCGCAGCCAGGCCCAGCCGCGTTGGGAGGGGAGTTGGTTTGCTTGCATGAGTGGGTCTTCAGGTCTGGGGCGGCACGTCGCCGGGGGGCGGTGCGGGGGGGGCGTCGGCTACGAGGGCGTCCGGCGACGGCAGGGCGGGCAGTGCCGGCGCGAAGGTCTCGCGCCAGGCCGCATACAGCGCGCCGGCGATCACCGGAATCAGCGCCAGCATGCCGAGCCCGGCAGGGATCATGGCCACCCACACCAGCACGTAGAGCAGGGTGGCGAGCACGAGGAAGGCGAGCAGGTTGTGCATGCAGGCACGCGCCGACAGCTTCATGGCGTCGAGCGGGGCGACGTCGTGCAGCATGACCAGCGCAGGGGCGAACCACAGCGCCATCATCAGCAGCGCCCACAGCACGGTGAACACGAGCACGCCGAGCATCATGCCGCCGGCCGCCACGCCCGCGCCGGGCACCGCGCCGACGACCATGCCGGTGAGCACTGCGCTGCCGCCGATGGCCGCGGCGATCAGCGCCGCCAGCAGCGCGCCGAGCAGGTGGAAGACGCCGACCAGCAGCAGGTTGCCGGCATGGCGGCGGATGCCCTCGAACAGGTGGTCCACGCGCAGCGCCTGGCCGCGGTCGAGCGCCTGCGCGCCGGCGAGCATGCCGCCGACCAGCACCGGCAGGGCGATGGGCGCCGCGGCCCAGCCGAGGAAGGGCAGGACACCGAGCGCGGCAAGGATCACGAACAGGATCAGCGCCTGGACGGCCCATACGCCGGGCGCCTTCAAGAACAGGCGCCAGCCGTCGGCGAGCCACTGCAGGGCGTGGCCGGGGACGACGTCGCCTGGGGCGGGCGGGGGCGGGTGACGCCGGTGCGTGTTCATAGCGGCAGGGGCGGCACGCAGGCGGCGCGCAGGCGCAGGATGTCGCGGTATTCGTTGGGATCCTTCACCAGCACCATCTCGCCCGCGCGCGGCTGGTGGAAGTCGGCGGCGCGCGACAGCCAGAAGCGCAGCGCGGCGGCGCGCAGCATGGCGGGCCAGGCGGCGCGCTCGGCGTCGGTGAAGGGGCGTTCGGCGTGATAGGCCTCGAGCAGGGCGGCGGTGCGTTGCGGATCGAGCGCCGCGTCGGGCTGGGCGCACCAGTCGTTGACGGTGACGGCGACGTCGAACAGCAGGGCGTCGTAGCCGGCGAAGTAGAAGTCGATGACGCCGCCGATGCGCGGCGTGCCATCGTCGTCGTCCCACAGCACGTTGTCGCGGAACAGGTCGGCGTGGATGGCGCCGGCGGGTAGCGATTCGATGTCCACGCTGGCCTGGAAGGCGAGTTCGGCGTCGAGCAGGGCCTGTTCGACGGCGGGCAGGAACGGCCGCACGACGGCGGCCGTGGCGCTGCGCCAGCCCGCGCCGCGCGGGTTCTCCTGGCGGCGGCCGTAGGACTGGCCGGCCAGGTGCAGGCCGGCGAGCATGGCGCCGACCTTTTCGCAGTGCGCGACGCCCGGGTTCATCTCGGAGGCGCCCGACAGGCGCACGACCAGTGCGGCGGGGCGCTCCTGCAGCGTGCCGAGGTATTCGTTGTGGCGGTTGGCGATCGGGCCGGGCACGGGCAGGCCGTGGCGTGCGAGGTGCGCCATCAGGTGCAGGTAGTAGGGCAGCTCGGCGCGCGACATGTCTTCGAACAGCGTCAGCACGTAGCGGCCGAGCGTGGTGGTGACGAAGAAGTTGCTGTTCTGGACGCCGGCGGAGATGCCCTTGAGTTCCACCAGCCGGCCGATGGCGTAGTCCTTCAGCCAGTCGGCGAGGATGGGTTCGGGAACGGGGGTGAAGACGGACATGCAGGCTCCGGGGGCGTGCGGTTAAAGCGGGACAGGGGGCTAGCTAGCGGCTCTGTAAAGCGTGACTGCGGAGCTCACCGCCTGCCAGGCTGCGAGCTTCGCGTCGAAGTGGAGTGACGCGTATGTTGGGCTCGTTGATGGCAGGCGGGTCAAAAACAGCTCGAGCGTGCCGATGCGGTTCTGGACGTAACGGCGGAACACCTTTTCAGCGGTGGCACCGTTGAAAAAGACGTGGCGAATGTGCGGACAGTCGCGGAATAGGCCAGCGAAATCGTTGGCCTCAATGCTGTTGGGGGCGATCGCGTTGTCTTTGCTACCGTCGCGCTCGCAGGCGGCGATGACGTCCCACAGCGCGATACCGGCTGAATTCAGGCGTTGCAGGCGCTCGGCGTACGGCAGGGCCGGGCCGGCGCCGAACAGCACGCCCATGATCGGCCAGAACGCGTTGCGCGGTTGGGCATAGTATTCCTGGGCCGCCAGCGAGGCGGCGCCCGGCATGCTGCCGAGCACGAGCACCCGCGCATCGGCGCGGGCGACCGGTGCGAAGCTGCGCAGGCGGGCCGGCACCGGAGTGCTCACCAGGACTTGATCACCCACATCGGCACGGCGAGGTCGGCCGCGCCATCGTGGCGCACCATCTGGCCGGTGCCTTCCTTGTCGATCAGGTAGTAGGGCACGCCATGCGGCGGCGTGACCTTGACCATGTAGAGCTTGCCGCGGATGCGGTACTCGGTGACGGTGTCCTCGCCGCGCTGGACGATGGTGACCTCGGGCTCGTCGGTCTCGGCGCCGGCCGGCATCGGCGGCGGCTCGGGGATGGGCTCGAGGGCAGGGGGCTGCTGGGCGAAAGCCGGGACGGCGGCGGCCAGCAGGAGGGCGATCAGGGTGCGGCGCATGGTGTTCTCCTGGAGATGCCGTAATTCTAGCGGTTTAAGCCGTGCAAGGCTGTGCCGGCGCCTCGCTGCCGGCCAGAGGGGCAGCAAGGGGGACGGCGCTCACAGGTTCAGCATCATCTCGTGTTCGGCCGGCAGGGGCTGGAAACCGCGGCGTTCGTAGTGCTTGAAGATGGCCTCGACGACCTCCTCGGGCTTGTCGATGACCTGCACCAGGTCGAGGTCCTCGGCGCTGATCATGCCTTCGGCGACCAGGCGGTCGCGCAGCCAGTCGAGCAGGCCCTGCCAGAACGGGCGATGCACCAGGATGATCGGGATGCGGCGACTCTTCTTCGTCTGCACCAGCGTCATCGCCTCGAGCAGCTCGTCGAGCGTGCCGAAGCCGCCGGGCATCACGACATAGGCCGCGGCGAACTTCACGAACATGAACTTGCGCGCGAAGAAGTGCTGGAAGGTCTGCGAGATGTCCTGGTAGGGATTGGCGCTCTGCTCCAGCGGCAGCTGGATGTTGAGGCCCACCGACGGACTCTTGCCGAAATAGGCACCCTTGTTGGCCGCTTCCATGATGCCCGGTCCGCCGCCCGAGATGACGGCGAAGCCCGAATCGGACAGCAGGCGGGCGATCTGTTCGGTGAGGATGTAGTACTGGTGGTCGGGCGGCGTGCGTGCGCTGCCGAAGATCGACACGGCGGGGCGGATCGAGGCGAGGCGTTCGGTCGCCTCGACGAACTCTGCCATAATTCCGAAGATTCGCCAGGACTCGCGCGCGTTGTAGCGCGGTGCGGTGCTGTCGGGCACGCTGCGGGGAAGTTTTTCTTTCGCGGTCATGTTGTTCTCTTGATTGTGCGTCGGGCGCCCATGTCGGTTTGAGTGCGGCCTTGCCCACGCGGTTTCCCCGCAAGGATTTTTCACGATGCCGACCCTGCTGCTCGTCGATGGCTCCAGCTATCTCTATCGCGCTTTCCATGCGCTGCCCGACCTGCGCAATTCGCAGGGCGAGCCGACGGGGGCGATCCGGGGAGTGCTTTCGATGCTACGTCGGCTGGAAAGCGACTACAAGGCGGAATTCCGCGCTTGCGTGTTCGACGCCAAGGGCAAGACCTTCCGCGACGACTGGTATCCCGAGTACAAGTCGCACCGTCCGCCGATGCCCGACGACCTGCGCGCGCAGATCGCGCCGCTGCACGAGGCGGTGCAGGCCGAGGGTTGGCCGCTGCTGTCGGTGGAAGGCGTGGAGGCCGACGACGTCATCGGCACGCTGACCCGCCAGGCGCTCGAGCGCGGCTGGGAAGTCGTGATCTCGACCGGCGACAAGGACCTTACCCAGCTCGTGCGTCCCGGGGTGCGCTGGGTCAACACCATGAGCGAGGAGGTGCTGGACGCGGCCGGCGTGGAAGCGAAGTTCGGCGTGCCGCCGGAGCGCATCGTCGACTACCTGGCCTTGGTCGGCGACACGGTGGACAACGTGCCCGGCGTGGAAAAGTGCGGTCCCAAGACCGCGGTGAAGTGGCTCACCGAGTACGGCACCCTCGACAATCTGGTCGCCAATGCCGACAAGGTCGGCGGCAAGGTCGGCGAGAACCTGCGCAAGCACCTGGATTTCCTGCCGCTGGGCAAGAAGCTGGTGACGGTGGCGACCGACGTTGAACTGCCGGTCGCGCTGGACGAACTGCCGGCACGCGAGGACGACAAGGCGGCGCTGCGTGCGCTGTACGAGCGCTTCGAGTTTCGCGGCTGGCTGAAGGATCTGGATGGCGGCGCGGCGAGCGTCGCGGCGTCGAAGGCGGCGACCGACAGCCGCCGCTTCGCCGCCGAGCCGGCCGAGCT
>NZ_AMXC01000054.1:0-13288 GCF_000310165.2 Thauera sp. 63 | reverse complement strand
GTCGCCGGCCGATGTGGCAATCCCGACGCCTCCGGCGCCCGGCACTGCGCCCGCCGAACAGCCGGCGGCCGTGCCCGTGGCGCCGGCGCAACCCGTGAGCGCTGCCCAGCCCGCACCGCCGGTCGCGGCTGACGCGGCGACCGGCGCAGGTGACGTGCCGGTGCCGCCGGTGTCCGGACGCCAGCTCGCATTCCGCTTCGCGGGCGAGTCCTGGGTCGAAGTGCGGGATGCGACGGGCACCATCATCTATTCCGGCGTCAATCGCCCCGGTTCCGAGCGCAATGTGCAAGGTACGCCGCCGTTTGCGCTGGTGATCGGCAATGCGACGAGCGTGGCGCTCGAGTTCGATGGCAAGCCGGTCGATCTGGCGCCGCATACCAAGGTCTCGGTGGCAAGGCTCACCGTCAAGTAACCCCTGTCGATCAAGATGACGCAAGACTTCCCGCACTCTCCCATCGAAGCATCTCCCCTGTCCAGGCGTCTCACGCGCGAGGTCGTCATCGGCCGCGTTCGCGTGGGCGGCGGGGCGCCGGTCGTCGTGCAATCGATGACCAACACCGATACCGCCGATGTGCTCGGTACTGCGATGCAGGTCGCCGAGCTGGCGCGCGCGGGGTCCGAGATCGTGCGCATCACCGTGAACAACGAGGCGGCCGCGAAGGCCGTGCCGCACATCCGCGACCGTCTGCTGGCGCTCAACATGGATGTGCCGTTGGTCGGCGACTTCCACTACAACGGCCACAAGCTGCTGACCGATTTCCCCGCCTGCGCTGAGGCGCTTGCCAAGTTCCGCATCAACCCCGGCAACGTCGGTGCGGGCAGCAAGCGCGACCCTCAGTTCGCAGCCATCGTCGAGCTCGCCTGCCGCTACGACAAGCCGGTGCGTATCGGCGTCAACTGGGGCAGTCTCGACCAGTCGGTGCTGGCCCGCATCATGGACGCCAACGCCACGCGCGCCGAGCCGCGTGACGCCGGTGCGGTGATGCGCGAGGCGCTCGTCGTCTCCGCGCTCGAGTCGGCCGTGAAGGCCGAGGAATACGGGCTGCCCGGCAACCGTATCATCCTGTCGGCCAAGGTTTCGAGCGTGCAGGATCTGATCGCGGTGTACCGCGACCTTGCCCGCCGCAGCGATTACGCCCTGCACCTCGGCCTCACCGAGGCGGGCATGGGCAGCAAGGGCATCGTCGGCTCCACCGCGGCGCTGGCCGTGCTGCTGCAGGAAGGCATCGGCGACACCATCCGCATCTCGCTGACGCCCGAGCCGGGTGGCAGTCGCACGCAGGAGGTGGTGGTCGCGCAGGAGATCCTGCAGACCATGGGCCTGCGCGCGTTCACGCCGATGGTCACCGCCTGCCCGGGTTGCGGGCGCACCACCAGCACCTTCTTCCAGGAACTTGCGTCGGGCATTCAGGACTATGTGCGTGCCCAGATGCCGGTGTGGCGCGAGCAGTACGATGGCGTCGAGAACATGACCCTGGCGGTGATGGGCTGCGTGGTGAATGGCCCGGGGGAGTCCAAGCATGCCAACATCGGCATCTCGCTCCCCGGCACCGGTGAGACGCCTGCGGCGCCCGTGTATGTGGATGGCGAGAAGGTCGTCACCCTAAGGGGCGACAACATCGCTGCCGAGTTCAAGGCCATCGTGGACAACTACGTGGCCACGAAGTACGTGAAGAAGGGCGGCTGAGGGCCGCGCCGCAAGATAACAACAGCGCATCGACGCAACAAACCAAAGACCAAGCACCCATGAGCCAGACCTTGCAGGCCGTGCGCGGGATGAACGACATCCTGCCCGACGACGCCGAAACCTGGGAATACTTCGAAGACATCGTGCGCGACTGGCTGCAGAGCTACGGCTACCGCCCGATCCGCATGCCCCTCGTCGAACCGACGCCCCTTTTCAAGCGTGCCATCGGCGAGGTGACCGACATCGTCGAGAAGGAGATGTACTCCTTCGAGGACGCGCTGAACGGCGAGCATCTGACCTTGCGCCCCGAAGGCACTGCGTCCTGCGTGCGTGCGGCGATCCAGCACAATCTGGTCGCATCCGGCGGGCCGCAGCGGCTGTACTACTACGGGCCGATGTTCCGCCACGAGCGTCCGCAGAAAGGTCGCTACCGCCAGTTTCACCAGATCGGTGTCGAGGCGCTGGGTTTTGCCGGACCGGACACCGATGCCGAACTGATCCTGATGTGCGCCCGCCTGTGGGAAGACCTCGGGCTGGAGGATGTCGCGCTCGAGATCAACTCGCTTGGCGCGCCCGATGAACGCGCCGCACATCGCGCCGCGCTGATCGCCTATCTCGAGCAGCACCAGGACAAGCTCGATGAAGACGGCAGGCGCCGCCTGTACACCAATCCGCTGCGCATCCTGGACACCAAGAACCCGGATCTGCAGGCAATCGTCGAGGCGGCCCCGAAGCTCGCCGACTACCTCGGCGAAGCGTCAAAGGCGCACTTCGAGGCCGTGCAGGTCTTCCTCAAGGATGCCGGCATTCCGTACCGCATCAATCATCGCCTGGTGCGTGGTCTGGATTACTACAACCGTACCGTGTTCGAGTGGGTCACCACACGCCTGGGTGCGCAGGGCACGATCTGCGCTGGCGGACGCTATGACGGTCTGGTTGAGCAGCTGGGAGGGAAGCCTCAGCCTGCTGCGGGTTTCGCGATCGGTATCGAGCGCCTGCTGCTGCTGTGGAAGGAGTGCGGCGGCGAGGCCGAGCGTCCGGTCGCCGATGCCTATGTGGTGCACATGGGAGACGCTGCGGCGCGTGTCGCCTTCCGTGCGGCCGAGGCCTTGCGCGAGCACGGTTTCGCCGCGATCCTGCATTGCGGCGGTGGCAGCTTCAAGTCGCAGATGAAGAAGGCCGATGGCAGTGGCGCCCCGGTGGCGGTCGTGATCGGCGAGGATGAAGCACTGGCGGGCGAAGTGGGGATCAAGCCCCTGCGCGGCCCGGGTGGTCAGCAGCGCGTGTCGCTCGAGGCGCTGCCCGAGGCGATGGCCGCACTGCTTTACGGCAACGAAGAAGAAGGGGCTGAATGATGGCGGTGTACGACCTCGAAGAACAGGAACAGATTTCCGAACTCAAGGCCTGGTGGGCGCAGTACGGCACGCTGGTGACGACCATCGCCATGATCGCGGCGCTGGCGTCGGTCGGCTGGCAGGGCTGGCAGTGGTATCAGAACCGCAACGCGGCCGAGGCCGGGGCCCTGTACTTCGCCGTGCAGCAGGCGGCCGAGCAGCAGGATGCACAGAAGGCGCGCGATGCCGCCGGCCGCCTGATCGGCGAGTACTCGGGCACGGCCTACGCGCAGCTTGGCGCGCTGCTGTCGGCCGGCGTGCAGTTCGGTAGTGGTGATCTCGACAATGCGCGTGCCCAGCTCGAGTGGGCTGCTGACAAGGGCAAGGATGCGGCGCTGCGTGATCTGGCCCGCCTGCGCCTGGCCACGGTGCTGCTGCAGAAGGGTGAGCTCGATGCTGCACTCGCGCGCCTGCAGGCCGCGCCGACCGCCACCTATGCCGCCCGCTTCGCCGACCTTCGCGGCGATGTGCTTGCCGCCCAGGGCAAGGCCGCCGAGGCCCGCGCCGCCTACCAGGCCGCGATCGAGGCGCTGGCCAGCGCCGGCGATCAGGCCACGACCCTGCGCGAAGTCGTGCGCGTCAAACTCGAATCCCTGGAAGGCTGACCGATGAAGCTTGCTTCCCTGCGTGTGGTCCCGCTCGTTGCCGCGATCATCTTGGCAACCGGTTGCTCGTCCCTCAATCCCTTCGCCAGCGCCAAGCCGAAGCCCGCCGAACTGGTGGACTTCAAGCCCAGTGCGGAGCTCGTTGCGCTGTGGAGCGCCGACATCGGTGAATCGGGGGCCTATGTGTTCCAGCCGGCAGTCGTCGGCGAGAGCGTCTATGCGGCCGGGGAGGGGGGCGACGTCGCCCGCTTCGACAGCGGCCGTCAGGTGTGGCGCGTGGATGCCGATACGCGGCTGTCGGCCGGCGTCGGCTCCGACGGGCGTATCGCCGTGGTGGTCACGGCCAGTGGGATTGCGATTGCCTACGACGCGGACAGCGGCAGCGAACGCTGGCGCGCCACGATCGGCGCCGAAGTGCTGGCCCAGCCTGCCGTGAGCAGCGATCTGGTCGTGCTGCGTGCCTCGGATAACCGCCTGATCGCGCTCAGTGCCCGTGATGGCAGCCGGCGCTGGATCTATCAACGGGCGAACCCGCCGCTTGCATTGCGCAACTTCTCGGGTGTCGTGCTCGAAGGCAGTGTCGTGCTGGCCGGTTTTCCCGGCGGCAAGCTGGTGGTGATCAACGCGGCCAACGGCGGGGCCATCACCGAGCTGTCGGTGGCGGTACCGCGCGGCTCGACCGAGCTGGAACGCGTGGCCGATGTCGCCGGCACCCCCGTCGTGGGGCGGCGCGAAGTATGTGCCGTGTCCTATCAAGGGCGTGCGGCTTGCTTCGACACCAGCAATGGCAACGCGCTGTGGGCGCGCGATTTCTCGAGCAGTGTGGGCATGGACCGCGATGCGCGTTTCGCGGTGATCACCGACGACGGCGATGCCGTGCATGCGCTCGATGTCTATAGCGGCGCCAGCGTGTGGAAACAGGATTCGATGGCGCGCCGCGCGGTATCGCGTCCGCTGATCGTCGGCGATCACGTCGTGGTCGGCGATGTCGAAGGCTACGTGCATGCGCTCAGCCGGGATTCCGGGGCTTTTGCCGCGCGCGCGCGCGCCGGCGACGGCCCGCTGTCGGCGCCACCACTCGCCTACGGGCGTGGCTTCATCGTGCAGGGCCGTGACGGTGAGATCACCGCCTACGAACTGCGTTAAGGCGGATTACTTTAAGTGAAACCTACCATCGTCCTGGTCGGCCGGCCCAATGTCGGCAAGTCGACCCTGTTCAACCGTCTCACGCGCACCCGCGATGCGCTGGTCGCCGACCAGCCCGGCCTGACGCGTGACCGCCATTACGGCATCGGCCGCGTCGGTGATCGCGACTATCTCGTCGTCGATACCGCCGGCTTCGATCCTGTGGCCAAGGACGGCATCATGCACGAGATGGCGCGGCAGGCCGAGCAGGCCATTGCCGAGGCCGACGTGCTGCTTTTCCTCGTCGATGGCCGTGCAGGACGAACGCCGCACGATGAACAGATCGCGGCCCGCCTGCGTCGCGCCGGTCGGCCGGTGCATCTCGTGGTCAACAAGGCGGAAGGCCTCGATCGCGCGATCGTCGCCGCCGACTTCCACGCGCTCGGGCTGGGCGACCCGCTGCCTGTGTCGGCAGCGCATGGTGACGGCATCAAGCAACTTGTCGAGATCGTGCTGTCGCCATTCCCGCTCGAGAGCGACAAGGAAGCGGCAGAGGACGAAGGTCCGAAGGTGGCCATCGTCGGCCGGCCCAACGTCGGCAAATCGACGTTGGTGAACACCCTGCTCGGCGAGGAGCGCGTGATCGCCTTCGACCTGCCGGGCACGACGCGCGACGCGATTGCGATCCCGTTCGAGCGCGGCGGCAAGCGCTATACCCTGATCGATACAGCCGGCCTGCGTCGGCGCGGCAAGGTGTTCGAGGCCATCGAGAAGTTCTCGGTGATCAAGACCCTGCAGGCCATCCAGGAAGCCAATGTCATCGTCCTCGTGCTCGATGCGGCCCAGGATATTTCCGACCAGGACGCGCACATCGCCGGCTTCGCGCTCGAGGCCGGGCGAGCCTTGGTCGTGGCGATCAACAAGTGGGATGCGGTCGACGACTACCAGCGCGACCGCCTGAAGGCGGACATCGCGCGCAAGCTGGCCTTTCTCGGCTTCGCCCGCTTCCATCAGATCTCGGCCCTGCAGGCGCAGGGTATCGGCGGCCTGTTGAAGTCCGTCGATGCGGCCTATGCGGCTGCCACGGCCAACCTGTCGACGCCGCGCCTGACCCGCACGCTGCAGCAGGCGGTTGCACGCCAGGCACCGCCGCGCCACGGCATGCAGCGCCCGAAGATGCGCTATGCGCACCAGGGCGGCATGAACCCGCCGGTGATCGTGATCCATGGCAACGCGCTGGACGACATTCCCGCATCCTACGTGCGCTATCTCGAGCGCTGCTTCATGGATGCGTTCAAGCTGCAGGGCACGCCCTTGCGCATCCAGTTCCGAACCACGCACAATCCTTACGCTGCGAGAGACTGAGCGCTCAGCGCACGAACCTGCTTCCACGCCCGGATTTCGATGCATACTGTAATGTGGCGGTGCAGCATCAAATCCATTACATTCTTATAAACAGAAAATAACGAGGTTCACTCATGAGCAACAAAGGGCAACTTCTACAAGACCCGTTCCTGAACACGCTGCGTCGCGAGCACATTCCGGTTTCGATCTATCTGGTCAACGGCATCAAGCTGCAGGGCCAGGTCGAGTCGTTCGATCAGTACGTGGTGCTGCTGAAGAACACCGTCACGCAGATGGTGTACAAGCACGCGATCTCCACCGTCGTGCCCGCTCGTCCGGTGGTCATCCAGCAGCAGGAAGACGGCAACTGATCGCCCTGACGATTCGCTGCGGCCGGTCACGCCCGGCTGCAGGGGGCGCCCATGTTTGAGCGTCCGGCATCCGGCGAGCGGGCGGTCCTCGTCCAGCTCGACCTTGGTCAGGGTGCGATTGAAGAGCGCCTGTCCGAGCTGAAGCTGCTGGTGCTCAGTGCCGGCGCAAGCGTGGAGGCGGTCGTGCAGGGCAAGCGCGCGGCGCCCGATCCCAAGCTGTTTGCCGGCAGTGGCAAGGTGCAGGAGATCGGCGAAGCCATGCGTGCGCACGAGGCGGACATCGTCATCTTCAACCACGCCCTGTCGCCGGCGCAGCAGCGCAACCTTGAGCGCGAGCTGGCGTGCATGGTCATTGACCGTACCGCGCTGATCCTCGACATCTTCGCCCAGCGTGCCCGCAGTCACGAGGGCAAGCTGCAGGTCGAGCTCGCCCAGCTCGAGCATCTGTCCACCCGGCTGGTGCGGGGCTGGACCCACCTCGAGCGGCAGAAGGGCGGTATCGGCCTGCGTGGCCCGGGCGAGAAGCAGCTCGAGACCGACCGGCGCCTGCTGGGCAACCGGGTCAAGATGCTGAAATCGCGGCTGGCCCAGATCGAGAAGCAACGCAAGGTCAGACGCCGCGCCCGGGAACGCCGCGACGTTCTGTCTGTCTCTCTGGTCGGTTACACCAATGCGGGAAAGTCGACGCTGTTCAATGCGCTGACGAAGGCTGGGGCCTACGCGGCCGACCAACTCTTCGCCACGCTCGACACGACGTCGCGCCGGCTCTATGTGGGCGGAGCGAGCGTCGTGCTGTCGGATACCGTCGGTTTCATCCGCGACCTGCCTCACGCCCTCGTCGCCGCGTTTCGCGCGACGCTCGAGGAAACGGTGCAGGCCGACCTCCTGCTGCACGTCGTGGATTCCGCGAGCGAGGATCGAGACGCGCAGATCGATGCGGTGAACGAAGTTCTTGCCGAGATCGGTGCGGCCGAGGTGCCGCAGATCCTCGTCTGGAACAAGATCGATCTCACGCGTGCGGAGCCGGCGGTCGAACGGAGTGACTGTGGTAACATTCGGCGCGTTTTTTTGAGCGCCCGAACGGGCGAAGGTCTTGATCTGCTTCGCGAAGCGCTTGCCGAGGTGGCGCAGCAGACCTTCCATGAAGATGCCGGCCGGGAATCCGGTACGGTGGATGAACTTCCTTCTCAATCGTGATTACGGGCATTCTCATGTCACTTAACGACCCCCGCTGGGGTGGCCAGGGCGGCGACAATGATCGCGACCGCAACGACGGTCAGCGTGGCGACGGCAACCGCGGCAACAACCAGGGCCCCCCCGATCTCGAGGAGGTCTGGCGCGACTTCAACCAGCGCCTGACCGGCATGTTCGGCGGCAAGCGTCAGAACCGCGGCATGGGCGGCGGGGGCGGTGGTGGCGACGGCGGTCCGCAGTTGCCGAATTTCTCGTTCAAGCAGTTCGGTGGCGGCATCGGTGCGCTGCTTGCGCTGGCCGGCGTGGTCTGGCTCGCGAGCGGCATCTACACGGTCGATGCCAACCAGCGCGGCGTCGTGCTGCGTCTGGGCGAGTACGTGCAGACCACCGAGCCCGGCCTGCGCTGGCGCCTGCCGTATCCGTTCGAGACCCACGAGATCGTCGACCTGACCGGCGTGCGTACGGTCGAAGTCGGCTATCGCGGTTCGGAGCGCAACAAGGTGCTGCGCGAATCCTTGATGCTGACCGATGACGAGAACATCATCAACATCCAGTTCGCCGTGCAGTACGTGCTCAAGAGTCCGGAGAACTACGTTTTCAACAACCGCTTCCCGGATGAATCCGTCGCCCAGGCGGCCGAGACCGCCATGCGCGAGATCGTCGGCAAGAGCCGCATGGACTTCGTGCTGTACGAAGGCCGGGAGGAGATCGCCGCGACCGCGCACGATCTGATGCAGCGCATCCTCGATCGCTACGAGACCGGCATTCAGATCAGCCGTGTGACGATGCAGAACGCGCAGCCGCCCGAGCAGGTACAGGCCGCGTTCGATGATGCAGTGAAAGCCGGCCAGGATCGCGAGCGCCAGAAGAACGAGGGCGAGGCCTACGCCAACGACGTGATTCCGCGTGCGCGGGGTACAGCTTCGCGCCTGATCGAGGAAGCCAACGCCTACCGCGAGCGCGTGGTCGCTAACGCCGAAGGTGAGGCGAGCCGCTTCAACCAGGTGTTTGCCGAGTACAGCCGTGCGCCCGAGGTCACTCGTGAGCGCATGTACATCGAAACCATGCAGGAAGTCATGTCGAATACTTCCAAGGTCATGATCGACGCCAAGGGCAATGGCAATCTGCTGTTCCTGCCGTTGGACAAGCTCATGCAGCAGGCGGGCGGAGCCGGCAGGCCGGCGGGTGTCGCGCCCGAGCCCCAGTCGGCTGCCGCGCTGGGTTCGAATGCGCCAGCATTGGCGTCGGACCCGCGTAACCGTGACCTGATGCGTAGCCGTGAGCGTGGAGAACGATGATGCGTGACAAGCTTCCCCTGATCGGCGGTGCGCTGCTGGTCATCATCCTGATTGCGTCGGCGTCGCTGTTCACCGTAGACCAGCGCCAGCACGCCATGGTGTTCCAGCTTGGCGAGATCAAGGAGGTCATCGACGAGCCCGGCCTGAAGTTCAAGCTGCCCCTGATCCAGAACGTGCGCTACTTCGACAAGCGCATCCTGACCATGGATACGGCGGAGCCCGAGCGCTTCATCACCTCCGAGAAGAAGAACGTGCTGGTGGACCACTTCGTGAAGTGGCGCATCGTTGATCCGCGCCTCTACTACGAGTCGGTCGCGGGCGATGAGGCGCGTGCGCGTACCCGCCTCACGCAAACAGTCAATGCCGGCCTGCGTGAGGAGTTCGGCCGCCGCACGGTACACGACGTGGTGTCCGGCGAGCGTGAGCTCATCATGGACCAGATGCGCGAGCGTGCGGACCGCGACGCCCGGACCATTGGCGTGCAGATCGTCGATGTGCGTCTGAAGCGCGTCGATCTGCCGAACGAGGTGTCGGAATCGGTGTATCGCCGGATGGAGGCCGAGCGCAAGCGCGTGGCCAATGAACTGCGCTCGCAGGGCGCCGCCGAAGCCGAGAAGATCCGCGCCGACGCGGACCGTCAGCGCGAGGTCATCGTGGCCGAGGCGTATCGCAGTGCCCAGCAGGTCAAGGGTGAGGGCGACGCGAAGGCCACGGCGATCTACGCGGAGGCCTTCGGCAAGAATCCGTCCTTCTATTCCTTTTACCGCAGCCTCGAGGCCTACCGTGCCAGCTTTGCCGGCAAGGAAGACGTGCTGGTGGTGGATCCGAGTTCGGACTTCTTCCGCTTCATGAAGGACGCCGGGGGCTCCGTAAGGAACTGATTGCCCCATGGGTGCTTCCCTGTTGACTGCCTTCGCGCTGATGCTGATCATCGAAGGCATCCTTCCTTTTGTCGCGCCAGCCGCCTGGCGCGAAACTTTTTTGCGTCTCGCCAGCATGGCTGACGGTCAGATCCGCTTCATCGGTCTGACCTCGATGCTGGCGGGCGTGTTGCTTCTTTTTGTCCTGAGCTGAACCCCATGCGCTGGGTATTGCCCGATCACATCCAGGACGCGTTGCCGTCCGAAGCCCACCAGCTCGAGACCTTGCGTCGTCGGCTGCTCGATGCCTTCCGCGTTCGCGGCTACCAGCTGGTGATGCCGCCGCTGCTCGAGTACCTCGATTCGCTCACCACCGGTGCAGGGCAGGACCTCAAGCTGCGCACCTTCAAGCTGGTGGATCAGCTGTCGGGCCGCACGATGGGCGTCCGCGCGGACATGACGCCGCAGGTCACGCGCATCGATGCGCATCTGCTGAATCGTCAGGGCGTGTCGCGCCTCTGTTATTGCGGCAGCGCCCTGCATTCCCTGCCGTCGACGCTGACGGCGACGCGAGAGCCGCTGCAGCTGGGCGCCGAACTCTACGGTCACGCTGGCATCGAGGCGGACGTCGAGATCCTGCGCCTGCTGGCCGAGGTGTTGCGCCTGGCTGAGGTGCCGGCCTCGCGCATCGACATCGGCCACGTCGGCCTGTTTCATGCGCTGGCTGCCCGTGCCGGCCTGGTGCCGGGGCGCGAGGAGGAACTGTTCGACCTGCTGCAGGCCAAGGATGTGCCCACGCTGCGGGTCGTGCTGGCCGACGTCGCGGAGCCGGTGCGCTCGGCGCTGTTGGCGCTGCCGAGCCTGTATGGTGGGCCGGAGGTGCTGGAGCGGGCGGCGGCCTGTCTGCCGCAGGACGAGGAGATCGTCGCCTTGCTCGGCGAACTGCGCCAGCTGGCTGCGGCGCTGGCCGATCTGCCGATCAGTTTTGACCTGTCGGACCTGCGCGGCTATCACTATCACAGCGGTATCGTCTTCGCGGCCTACGGTGCGGATTCGCCCGCGGCGCTCGCGCTGGGCGGCCGCTACGACCGCGTTGGCGAGGCCTTCGGTCGGGCGCGGCCGGCCACCGGCTTCAGCCTGGATCTGCGCGAACTGGTGTGGCGGCTGCCGACGCCCGGCGAAGCCGCGGGCATCCTGGCGCCCTGTGTCGACGACGAGGGGCTCGATCGGGAGGTGGCGGCACTGCGCGCGCGCGGCGAGATCGTCGTCACCGCGTTGCCCGGACATGATGGAACTTGGAACGAGGCCGGCTGCGACCGGCAACTGGTGAAGCGGGGCGATCGCTGGGCGGTCGTGTCGTTACAGGGAGAGTAAGAAATGGCAAAGAACGTCGTCGTCGTCGGTACCCAGTGGGGTGATGAGGGCAAGGGCAAGATCGTCGACTGGCTGACCGACCACGCGAAGGGCGTCGTGCGCTTCCAGGGTGGGCACAACGCCGGCCACACGCTGGTGATCGGCCAGACCGAGTACAAGCTCAATCTCGTGCCCTCCGGCATCGTGCGCGAGGGCGTGGCCTGTTTCATCGGCAATGGCGTGGTGCTCGACGCGCATCATCTGCTGGCCGAGATCCGTACGCTGGAAGCCGGCGGCATCAAGGTGAGGGACCGCCTGCGCATCAGCCCGGGTTGCCCGCTGATCCTCGGCTATCACAGCGCGCTCGATCGCGCGCGCGAGGCTGCCAAGTCGGCTGGCGACAAGATCGGCACCACCGGCAAGGGCATCGGTCCGACCTACGAGGACAAGGTCGCCCGCCGCGCGCTGCGCGTGTATGACCTGTTCGATCGCGAGCGCTTCGCCGCGAAGCTGAAGGCGAACCTCGAGTACCACAACTTCGTGCTCACCCAGCATCTCGGTGCCGAGCCGGTGGACTTCCAGTCGGTGTTCGACGAGGCCATGGCCGATGCAGAAGAGCTGCTGCCGATGGTGTCGGACGTCTCCGCCGAGCTTTACGCGATCAACAAGTCGGGTGGCTCGCTGCTGTTCGAAGGTGCCCAGGGCACGCTGCTCGACATCGACCACGGTACCTATCCGTTCGTCACCTCGAGCAACTGCGTGGCGGGCCAGGCTGCCGCGGGTTCGGGCGTGGGTCCCAGCCGGCTGCACTACGTGCTGGGCATCACCAAGGCTTACTGCACCCGCGTCGGCGGTGGTCCGTTCCCGACCGAGCTCGATATCGACACCAAGGGCGTCCCCGGCGAGCAGATGTCGACGAAGGGGCGGGAATTCGGCACGGTGACAGGGCGCAAGCGTCGCTGCGGCTGGCTGGATCTGGCGGCGCTCAAGCGCTCGATCATCATCAACGGCGTGACCGGGCTGTGCATCACCAAGCTCGACGTACTCGACGGACTCGAAGAGCTCAAGCTCTGCACTGGCTACATGCTCGATGGCAAGCGCATCGACCTGCTGCCGATGGGGTCGGAAGAGGTCACCCGCTGCGAGCCGATCTACGAGACGATGAAGGGCTGGAGCGGCACCACCTTCGGCGCGCAGAGCTGGGACGCGCTGCCGCAGGAGGCGCGTGCCTACCTGCATCGTATCGAGGAGATCTGCGAGATCCCGATCGACGTCATCTCGACCGGGCCCGAGCGCGACGAGACGATCCTCCGTCGTCATCCGTTTGGCGCCTGATCGTCGGTTCGAAAGCCTGCGTGGGCCGTTGTCTGGCTGCGCAGGCCTCGTGATGGAAGCGGTGTCGTTCGTGCGCAGGGCCGCCCTGGGCGGTCGTGTTGCCGGGGGCGCCGCTTCCTCGTTTGCGGGCGCCGTTGCGCGTGCTGTGGCGATGTCTGCAATAGCGCCGTTGGCACAGCAACACGCGCACGACAGCGTAAACGAAAAAAGCCGGCTGTTAGCCGGCTTTTCCCTGCAACTGGTGCCCAGAAGAGGACTCGAACCTCCACGCCTCGCAGCGCTAGTACCTGAAACTAGTGCGTCTACCAATTCCGCCATCTGGGCAGGGAGGCGCATAATAGCAAAGGTTATCGTGTCTGCAAAGTATTTCGTCGCTTCTTCGATTACGGCGAAGGAGATCGACATCGTCAGCGAAAGTGACTGCGCTGCGGACCATATGCAAAAAGCAAACGAACAACAAAAAAGCCGCTCCGAAGAGCGGCTTTCCTGTGAAACTGGTGCCCAGAAGAGGACTCGAACCTCCACGCCTCGCGGCGCTAGTACCTGAAACTAGTGCGTCTACCAATTCCGCCATCTGGGCAAGAAGACGCGCATTATAAGCACTGAAAGAAGATTGTCAATGACTCGTAGAACGAAAAATACACAAGCACGCACCGCCCCTCAAAATCGCCAGCCCGCCGGACGGAGTTCTGCGGCGTCGGCGTCCCGTCGCGGGGGGGGGG
>NZ_AMXC01000053.1:0-13411 GCF_000310165.2 Thauera sp. 63 | reverse complement strand
GACGCCGGTTTCCTCAACGCCGCGCGCATCAAGGGCAGCCACGCCGCGATCAAGTCGGGCATGCTCGCGGCCGAGGCCGCGTTCGAAGCGCTCGCGCAGCAGCGCCAGCGCGACGCGCTGACCGCCTACCCGGCGGCCTTCCGCGACTCCTGGCTGTACGCCGAGCTGCACAAGACGCGCAACTTCAAGCCCTACATGAAGAAGGGCCTGTACCTCGGCTCGCTGCTGTTCGGCATCGACCAGGTGCTGTTCAAGGGCAAGGTGCCCTGGACGCTACGCAACACGGCCGACCACACCGCGCTCAAGCCCGCGGCCGAGTGCGCGAAGATCGACTACCCGAAGCCCGATGGCGTGCTGACCTTCGACCGGCTCTCGTCGGTGTTCCTGTCGAACACCAACCACGAGGAGGAGCAGCCCTGCCACCTGCAGTTGAAGGACGCGGGCACGCCGATCGCGATCAACCTCGCGCGCTACGACGCGCCCGAGCAACGCTACTGCCCGGCCGGGGTGTACGAGATCGTGCACGAAGAGGCCGGCCCGCGCCTGCAGATCAACGCGCAGAACTGCGTGCACTGCAAGACCTGCGACATCAAGGACCCGACGCAGAACATCAACTGGGTCGTCCCGCAAGGTGGCGAAGGGCCGATCTACCAGGGCATGTAATCCCCCTCCGATTGTTCATCGGACTGAAAAGCCCCACGGAGCCGAATCGGTACCGTGGGGCTTTTTGCTGTACTGCAACAGCGCGCCAGTGAGGTAGCCACGCTGCTTGCTCAGCTCAATCGAGCGCGACTTGCGCCTTCAGCCAGAAAGTGCGGCCGGGTTCGTTGATGCGGTCAGTGGTCACGGCCCCGCCGGCGAAATCCCAACCGCCCTTGCCAAGGTGCTCGCTGTAGTTCCGATCAAAGACGTTGTCCACGCCGGCGGTCAGCAGCGTAACCTTGTTCGGGCGCCAGCCGGCATTGAGCGACAGGGTCGCAAAGCCGCCGGTTGGCCCGAGATCCTGACCGTTCGCAACGATGTTCCCGGAACCGACGTCATAGCGATTCTGGCGCGACACCATGCGCAGCATTGCGCCGTAAGAGAAGCGCCGGTCGTCGTACTCCAGCGCCAGCCTGGCCTCGAGCGGCGGTTGCTGCGCCAGCGCTTTGCTGTCCGTATCGTTGCTTCCACGTACCCAGGCCAGGGTGCCGACAGCCTTCCAGTTCGGAGCAAAGCGCCAGGTCACGTCGCCCTCGAGACCATAGACCGTTGCGTCGATATTGCGGACCTGGGCACTCGTCGAGGTCACCCAACGCAAGAGGATGTAATCATCCACCTTGCCGTAGAACCCCGACACCGAAGCAGACCAAGGTCCTGCACTCCAGTTGGCACCGACATCGAGCTGCGTGGTCTTCTCCGGCTGCAGTGTGTCGAAACGCTCGCCGCCTGCCGGGGTGGCGCGCATGAACTCCCAGAAGTCGGGGAAGCGCTCGACATAGCCCACGCCGGCGTACCACGTGCCCGCGCCAGCACCGAAGTCGGCCTCGTATCGTCCGAACCCGCTCTGCAGCGTCTTGTCGACGCTCACCCCCCGCGTCAGGGAGGTCGGACGGTAGTCTCGTGCCTCGTGGTCATCCACGCGCAATCCACCGACGATGCGGCGGGCGTCGTCGATCGCATAGCTCGCCTCGCCGAAGACACCTTGGCGCTCGAAGCCGATGTCCTTCTGCCAGGGCTGGTTACGATAGTTCACACCATTCCGCGTACGGTGTTGGTCATCACGCACATCGGCGCCCAAGGTGACCAGCCATCGCTCACTCGGGGCAAGGGCAACCGCGGCGCGCGCGCCAGTCGTCTTCCGATCAGGGTTGTTGAGCATCCGCATGCCCCGGTTGGACCGCAGGCTGAAGTTGTCCATCACGTGATCGATGTAGCTGTAATAGGCATGTGCCTCGACCTTGCGGACAAGGGATGAGATGTTCCGCTTCTCGAAGCGCAGGCCCGCGTGCTCGCGCTCGAACCTCACGCCATCCATCGCGCGGTCGGCATATGCAGCCTCACCATCGCTGCGACCGAAATTGAGTTCCAGCAGCGTGTTGTCATCCGGCGTCCAGCCAAGCGCCCCCGTCGTGCTCCAGCGCGTATAGAACGAGTGCACCTCGTTCCCGTCGCCATCCTCGTAATTGTTGCTGTCGGAGCGGGTCGCGCCAATTCGTGCATAGAAGTCGGGATTGCCGGCCTTGGCATCGATTACCTGGTCGTTGCGTCCCCAACTACCGAGGGTGACGCTGCCGTTGGCACTCCAACCGCCGTCCGCCATTCGCTGCGAATCGCGTTCGAAGAGGACGACGCCTGCAGAGTTTCCAGCCCCGTAGAGCACGGTCTGCGGCCCCTTGAGGACCGTGACGGAATCGAAGGACTCCGGATACACATAGGCGGTGGGTGGGTCCATCCGCCCGCCGCAGCCGCCATGTATCTCCTGTCCATCCTGCAAGATTCCAAGGCGGGACCCGGCCATACCGCGGAAGACGGGGTCGCCATCGGCCCCGCCCTTACGGATCACTGAGAAACCCGGGATGCTCTTGAGCATGTCCGCCCCATCATGGGCGGGCAGTGGTTGCCGCGGCGCCTTTGGATCGGTCGTCACCGTCAATGGCGCCGAGGCGACGGGCGCAGTCACCACGACACTGTCGAGCCGCGTATCGACGTCTTGTGCCAGCGCGGGCAAGGCGAGCGAGATTGCCACGGCAAGCGGCAGTTGCTTGAAGCTGTGTTTCATGAATTGGATCTCTTCAGATGTCTGACTGCCTCATGGCTCGGCGGAATTCAGGCGCAGCCGAGCCCGCCGCGGCCCGATCCGGACCGCGGTCTATGGCGAATTCCTGAGGGAGGATGGTCGTGCCAGCGTCGGCTCAATCCAGCCGACCGCGAAGCACGACCGCCAGGCGGGCGGTTTAGTGCTTGCCGTGCTGCATCTGCATGCCACCCGCCGCGGCGTTCAGCGGACGCACCGGTGCCTTGAGCTCGATCGTCTCGCGAGCGCCATCGGCGGTCTCGACGACGATGGTCACGGGCACCTCATCGCCCTCCTTCACCTGCTGCTTGAGATCCAGCAGCATCACGTGATAGCCGCCAGGCTTGAGTTCGACGGTCTTGCCCGCTGGAAGATCGAGGCCGGGGATGGCGTTCATCTTCATGACGTTGCCGTCCATGACCATCTCGTGAACCTCGGCGACGCCAGCCACGGGCGAAGCGGCCGAAACGAGTCGCGCATCGCGGTTGGAGGTGAGCCTCATGAAGGCGCCGGTAGCCTTCTGCTGTGGAACGGTGGCACGCACCCATGCATCGGCCACGGTGACGTCGGCGAATGCCGGCAGGGAGCCCAGGCTGAAGGCGAGAGCAAGAACAAGCTTTTTCATAGCGGGAATCCTCGAACGATACTGATGAGAGTCGATATGCCATCTGGACAGACGGCGAAACGGCTTGAGCAGATTCGAATCCGTTCGGCACGGGGGAACACTCCGCGCCGGCGGATCGTTCAGAGGAGCGCGGGCGGTGCGCGCGGGCGGGACGGCGACCACGCAAAGAGCGTGCGCGGCGCGGAGAAGAACAGCGGCGGCAGTAGATCCTCCCCCGTTGCGATGGTCATCGAGGGCGTTGCCTCGAATCCGGGGAGGGCCACACTGCCCGCATGGGTGAAGCAATACGGACAGGCCGAGAGAGACAGGTCGGACGGATCGCCATCGGCATTTCCGGCATCGGACAGACCCGGTCCAGCGTACATGGCCGCCTCGGCGCCCGTCAGTACAATCTGATGAACGCCGCTTGCCGAACAGATGTCCAGCAGCAAGGCCTGCTCGCCCGAAGCCATCGCACGACTCACGCTCGGCGCCAGCGCACTGATCAGCATCGCGAAGATCGCGAGCCAGGCGTGAAGGCGTTTGCGGAAGCGGAACATGGGCAGCGTCGGCACAAGAAGAGGAATGATGCGCCGCGAATTTTACCCGAATGCTCCGCGCCTAACTTGATCCTCGTCAGGAGTGCGCCCCGGCACGGCAATCCTCCGTCATCCTTGTGGCTGTTCGAGCCAGGTCACGAAGGCCTCGACCGGCATGGCGCGGGCGAACAGATAGCCCTGCAGGTGATCACAGCCGAGTGCCGTCAGAATCGCTGCGGTGGGCTCGTCCTCGACGCCTTCGGCGGTGACCGAGATCCCCAGCCGGTGGGACAGTTCGATGATCGACGCGGCAATCTCCCTGTCCTTCTCCGAGCGTGCGATGTCCTGGATGAAACTCCGATCGATCTTGAGTTCCTGAACAGACAGTTGCTGGAGGCGGCTCATGCTCGAGAAACCGGTGCCGAAATCGTCGATCGAGAGGCTGATCCCGAGTGCCCGCAGCCGGCGCAGGACGTCCGTCACGCCTTCGCCGTTGCGCTCCTCGATCATGCCCGTCTCGGTAATCTCCAGGCACAGTTGTCGAGCGTCGATGCCCCAGGTCGCCAGCGCCTGACCGACCAGATCCGGTACCTCGGCATCATAGAGATCGGAGGCCGACAGATTGATCGACAAGGTGATCACGACACTCGCCTCGCGCAGCGAATGGAGCGTATGCGCTGCTCGCTGGAACAGCCAGCGATTGAAGAGGTGGCGCATGCCCATGCGATCGATCAGGCTGATGATCACCGGAGCCGGCACCCAATCATCCGGCATGCGTTGCCAGCGTAGCAGCCCCTCGGCTGCATCGCACTTGCCCGCCTGCGGGCGCACCTTCGGCTGCAGATGCAGTTCGAGCCTGTTGTCGCCGGCAAAGCACGCCCGCAGTTCGCGCTCCAGTTGCGCCAACCGGGGCGACACCTGCTCCATCCCCGGATCGTAGATCTGCCCGCCGAGATTTGCCTGCGCGGCCGCAAGTGCGGCGATACGGGCCGACTGAACCAGGTGCAGCGGGTTCTCGCCATGCTCAGGCGCCATCGACGCGCCGCAGGTAACGGGCACTTCTACCTCGAGCCCTTCCAGCACCACCGAATGGGCGTTGAAAGCCTGGCCGATCTTCATCATCGCCAGGGTCAACACTGCCGCGCTCTGCAAACCGGGCAGCACGAGCAGCCACTCGCGCCGCTCGCCGCCAAACAGCATGTCCTGCTTGCGCAGCAGACGCCTTAGGCGTTCAGCGACTTCGGCCTCGAGCTTGTGGCCACGCTCCAGCGACAGGCGACAGAGCGCAACGTCGGGCAGCACGGTGACACAGAGCACGCCGACTCCGGTTCCATTAGCGCGCGCTTCAGACATCCGGCCCGAAATCTCGGTCAGGGCAGACAGCAGGCCACGCGGCGTTCCATGCACCATCGCGTTACCCCAGGTAGAAATCGTTCGGATCGATCCCGTAGGCATTGGGCGGCAAAGCCCGCTGGATGCGGTAGGTCTCCCCCGTCGGCGTCTGCGGCAACATCAATAGATCAAGGGTACGCGCGAAGCGCTCCACCGACTTGTCGGGCGCCAGCAGGACGAGAACGCGCGGCTGCAGGCGCCGCACCTGGTTCTGCTGAATCACCACGGCAATCTCGCCGGAGTTGAGCTCGACCAGCGTCCCGATCGGATAAAGTCCGATGCACTGCAGGAACTGGTCGATCAGCGCATCGCGGAAGCGGGTGTTGCGCAGCCGATTCAACTCCTCCATCGCGCTCTGGCTCGACACCGCGGCGCAGTACACCCGGTCGCGCGTCATCGCGCAGTAGGTGTCGACGAGACCCGCCATTTCGGCGCCGAGCGAAATGCCCTTCCCCTTCAGACCTCGCGGATAACCCGTGCCATCGAAACGTTCGTGATGGGCCGCGATGATGCTGAGCACCTCCGGATCGAAGCCTTCCCGCCTGTTCAACATGGCAAGGGTATGCGCGACGTGTTCCCGCACATGCTCGAACTCGCGCTCATCCAGCGGTCCGGCCTTGGCGAGGATCTCGTAGTCGATCTGCACCTTGCCGATATCCTGAAGCAGCCCCGCAAGGCCGAGCTTGCGCACCAGGTTCGCATCCATGCCGACGAAGCGGGCGAACACCATCAGATGGACGGAGGCATTCACCGCATGGTCGTAGGTGTACTGATCGGCGCGCTTGAGGCGCGTCAGCCACATCAGGGCGTCCGGGTTTCGCTCGACGCCTGCCGCCATCTCGCCAACCAGGCCCTCCACGCGATCGACGTCGACCGATCCGCCGGCCTCGATCGCCCGCTGAGTCTCCCGGAGGGCACGATAGACGTCGTCAACGATCGGTGCCGAATAGCGCAGTTCGGAGTCGAGCGGGCTACGGCCATCGACCGGGCTCAGTCGCGGAACTGTCGGATGGCGCTGTGTGTGGATCCGGCCCTTGAAGCTGCGCGCGATCTTGAGGAATCGCTCAGCCTCGACGCGGCACTCCGGTTCGCTGGGATGGATGCGCGGCCTGGCATCCACATCACGCGGTGAATCTTCGTCATCGACAACGGGCGCGCGATACTGCTCGCCGACCGAAAGGCTGCGGTCGATCATCACGTTCTGACACCACGCCTGCAGCGCGGCGAGCTGCGTCTCATCCTCGATCAGGAAACCCTGAATCAGGAACGGCGTCCCTAGCCACGGACGATCAAGATCGGCGACGAACATGCCGATTTTCAGGTCGCGCGTCGGAATCGTGTTCAGCAAACCGGAACTCCGTCTGCGAACCTTTCAGGCCCGCCCAATCATTCAAATGATCGAAGCCGGAAACGGAATACCGCGCCGGTTCGCCTACTTCGGGCGAACCGGCGCTCGGAGACAGCATTTAGTGTCGTCCGTAGTGCAAGCTCAACCCAACCACACGCGTGCGTTGCGGAACATCCGCAGCCACGGCGAGGCGTCCGGGCTTTCCTCGATCAACCATTGCGGCGCCCACGACATCTGCAGGGTACGGGCCGTGCGCTCGGGGTGCGGCATCATGATGGTGAAGCGCCCGTCAGCGGTCGTGAAGCCCGTCACACCGCCCTGCGAACCGTTCGGATTCAGGGGATAGCGTTCTGTGGGCATGCCATTGTGATCAATATAACGCAGCGCAAGCAATGCCGTCATCCTGTCCTGCTCGTTCGCGAACACCGCCCGCCCCTCGCCGTGGCTGACCACGATCGGCATGCGACTGCCCGCCATCCCCTGCAGCAGGATCGATGGACTCTCCGTCACCTCAACCATCGCAAAGCGGGCCTCGAACTGCTCGCTGCGGTTGCGATGGAAGGTCGGCCACGCTTCGGCGCCCGGGATGATCGGCGCCAGGTGGGCCATCATCTGGCAGCCGTTGCAGACGCCAAGCGCAAAGGTGTCACTGCGGCGGAAAAATGCCTCGAATTCGTCACGCAGGCGGCTGTTGAACAGGATGGACTTCGCCCAGCCCTGCCCTGCCCCCAGCACATCGCCGTACGAGAAACCACCACAAGCCGCCAGGCCATGGAAATCGGCGAGATCGACACGGCCGGCCTGCAGGTCGGACATGTGAACATCGACGGGCATGAAGCCCGCGCGCTCGAAAGCCGCTGCCATCTCGAACTGCGAGTTCACACCCTGCTCACGCAACACCACGACCTTGGGTCGTACGCCGGACGCGATGAAGGGGGCAGCGACATCTTCCTTGACGTCAAAGCTCAGGGACACCGAGCGGCCGGGGTCGGTCGCATCGGCAAGGCCGTCGAACTCCTGCTGCACCGACTCGGGGTCGTCGCGCAGCTTCGCAATGCGATAGCTGGTCTCCGACCATGCCTGCAGCAGCTCGACACGGCTCGCGCCGAACACGAGCTTCGCATTACGACGCAGGCGAATCTCGTCCTTGTCGTTCGGCTCGCCGATGAAGTGGTAGCTCAGCTGCGCGGAGCGCAGCAACTCGGTAACCCGCGCGCGATCGTCGCGGCGGATCTGGATGACCGCGCCCAGTTCCTCGGCGAACAAGCCGGCAAACAGGCGGTCGCCGAAACGGCCTTTCAGGGTATCGGGCTTCTTCTCGAGGCCGTCGACGTCGTTCATGTAGGGGTCGTAGCAGACCGTGTCGAGCACCAGCGACAGGCCGCACTTTGCCGCGAACGCCATTTCGCACACCGTGGCGAAGAGGCCGCCGTCCGAACGGTCGTGATAGGCCAGCAGCAAGCCGTCGCGGCGCAGGCGCTGGACCGAATCGAAGAAGGCCTTGAGCTGCGCCGGATCGACGTCGGGAGCATGCTCCCCCACCGAGTTGTAGGCCTGCGCAAACACCGAGCCACCGAGGCGGTTCTTGCCATTGCCGAGGTCGATCAGCAGCAGCTCGGTCTCGACCCCCTCGGGCAACTGGAGCTGCGGCGTCAGCGTACTGCGAATGTCCTGCACCGGGGCGAAAGCAGTGGCGATCAAGGACAGCGGGGCTACGACCTGCTTGTCCTCAGCATCGTCCTGCCACGCGGTGCGCATCGACAGCGAGTCCTTGCCGACCGGGATCGACAGACCTGCCGTCACGCAGAAATCGGAGACAGCCTTGACCGTGTCGTAGAGCTTCGCATCCTCGCCACGATGGCCAGCGGCAGCCATCCAGTTGGCTGACAGCTTCACGTCGCCAAGCTTCTCGATATCGGCTGCAGCGATGTTGGTGACCGCCTCGCCGATCGCCATGCGACCCGAAGCCGGTGCGTCGACGCAGGCCAGCGGCGTGCGCTCGCCCATGGCGAAGGCTTCGCCGCGGTAGCCCTGGAAGCTCATCGCAGTGACCGCGACGTCGGCCACCGGCACTTGCCAGGGACCAACGAACTGGTCACGCGCAGTCAGGCCGCCAACCGAGCGGTCACCAATGGTGATCAGGAAGCTCTTGCTCGCGACCGCCGGCATGCGCAGCACGCGCATGCCGGCCTCCTTCAGATCGAGGTCGGTCGTATCGAAGGGCGGCAGGTGCACCGCGCGACGCGAAACGTTGCGCGTCATCTTCGGCGGTTTGCCGAGCAGGACCTTCATGTCTATGTCCACCGGCTTGTTACCGAAGTGGCGGTCAGTCACGGTGAGGTGACCGTCATCCGTCGCAGTGCCGAGCACCGCAAAGGGGCAGCGCTCGCGCTCGCAGAAGGCCTGGAACATCGGCAGGCTCTCCGGCGCAATCGCGAGCACATAGCGCTCCTGCGACTCGTTCGACCAGATCTCGCGCGGGCTCATGCCCGGCTCTTCGATGTGAACCTCGCGCAGCTCGAAGTGCGCGCCCAGGCCGGCGTGGTCGGCCAGCTCCGGCATCGCGTTCGACAGGCCACCGGCGCCGACGTCGTGGATGGCGATGATCGGGTTGTTGTCACCCTGCTGCCAGCAGGCGTCGATGACTTCCTGGCAGCGGCGCTGGATCTCGGGGTTGCCGCGCTGCACCGAGGCGAAGTCGAGGTCGGCGGTGTTCGTGCCGGTCGCCATCGACGAGGCCGCGCCGCCGCCGAGACCAATCAGCATGCCGGGGCCGCCGAGCTGGATCAGCAGCGTGCCCGGCGGAAAGGTCGGCTTCTCGGACTGTTGGGCTTGAATGCTGCCAAGGCCGCCGGCAATCATGATCGGCTTGTGGTAGCCACGCACTTCGCCCTGCACTTCCTGCTCGAAGGTGCGGAAGTAACCCGCCAGGTTCGGACGGCCGAACTCGTTGTTGAAGGCGGCCGCACCAATCGGCCCCTCGATCATGATGTCGAGTGCGGAAGCGATACGCTCCGGCTTGCCATAGGGCTTCTCCCAAGGCTGGCCGAAATCGGGGATGTTCAGGTTGGAAACCGTGAAACCGGCCAGTCCGGCCTTGGGCCGCGAACCGCGCCCGGTCGCCCCCTCGTCGCGGATCTCGCCGCCGGCACCCGTCGCGGCGCCGGGGAAAGGCGAGATCGCAGTCGGGTGGTTGTGGGTCTCGACCTTGGCGAGGATGTGGGTGTCCTCGTCGTGGTAGCGGAAGGCGCCGTCGGCATCAGGGTACAGGCGGGCGATGCGCGCGCCTTCGATGATCGAGGCGTTGTCCGAATACGCCACCACCGTGCCCTGCGGGTGCGCCTTGTGAGTGTCCTTGATCATGCCGAACAGGGACTTCTCCATCGGCCGGGCATCGATCACCCAGTCGGCGTTGAAGATCTTGTGCCGGCAATGCTCGGAGTTGGCCTGCGCGAACATCATCAGTTCGACGTCGGTCGGATTGCGTCCAATGCGGCTGAAGTTCTCGACCAGATAGTCGATCTCGTCCTCGGACAGAGCAAGACCGAGTTCGCCGTTGGCCTTCTCCAGCGCGACACGACCACCGGACAGGATGTCGACGGTCGTGAGCGGCTGCGGTTGGTAGTGGTGGAACAAGGCTTCGGCGGCGTCGATCGTGTCGAGCACCGACTCCGTCATGCGGTCGTGCAGCAATTGCAGCAGCGCGGCGTTGTCCTCCACCCCGCGTGCATCGATGGTGTAGGCGATGCCGCGCTCGATGCGCACGATCTTGTCGAACCCGCACTGGTGGGCAATGTCTGTCGCCTTGGACGACCAAGGCGAGATCGTGCCCAGTCGCGGCACCACAACCCTCAGGGTGCCGACAGGTGGCGTTGCCGTGACGGGCCGCGCATCGATCAGGTCGACCAGGCGCCCCTGCTCCTCAGCCGACAGCGGGGCCGAAACCTCGACAAAGTACCAGTGCTCGGCTGAAATTGCATTGAGCCTTGGCTGGACCTCGGCAACGGCACGCGAAAGACGTTCCAGACGTGAGGCGGACAGCGCGGCAGCACCGCGCAGCTTAAGGATCGAGGTCATGTTCTTCGGAGACTGGTTCTGAGGAAGAGCGGCAACTACTGCAGCCGACTGATAAGCTGCGGATTATAACCCGAGCCGCTTCCCCACCCCGACCCTCATCGCTGGTTTGTAGGGAGCACATAGACTGTCCGGACTTGTAGCAGCGATGGAGTTGTTTGGCGTTCAGCCCGTTGGCCAGTGCCACGCCCGTCACTGACACCCGGGCTCACGGCAGGCCGAGATCACTGACTGTTTGAAGGCTTCGCTGTGCGTGCGCCGCGTCCGGGGCGGGATGACGACATCCATCGTGTCCACCATCGAACTTGATGGACACGATCTTCAATGGGCTAAGCGGTTTGGGGAAGATGGTTTCGCTGGGCGCTTTCGCGCGCAGTTTCTGTTTGTTCTGACCTGCCCCCGTCTTTAGTGCCATCGCCTGGTTAGCAGAGTCCCGAAATTTCACTCTTTCGAGTGGTGGTTGGTTTGCCCGTCATCGGGTGAATTCACCCGATGACGGGCGGCGAACTCGGCCGGCGTCATGTAGTCGAGTGCGCTGTGCGGCCTTACCTCGTTGTAATCGCGGCGCCAGGCGGCGATGAGAATACGCGCCTGGGCGAGGCTGGTGAACCATTGGTCGTTTAGGCATTCATCGCGGAAGCGGCCGTTGAAGCTTTCGATGAAGGCATTCTGGGTTGGCTTGCCAGGCTCGATGAATCGCCCCGGGTTTCGAGGAGGCCGGTTGGTTTAAGTTAAGACTGCGGTCTCTGTCTTCTCGGCGAGTTGCCGGAAGTAGTTTGCCTCAGCTTCGGCCGGTGGAATATAACCAATCGGCTCGAGCAGTCGGGTGTGGTTGAACCAGTGCACCCACTGCAGGGTGGCCAACTCCACCGATTCCCTGCTCTTCCAGGGCGCGCGGCGGTGAATCAGCTCAGTCTTGTACAAGCCGTTGATGGTCTCGGCCAGTGCGTTGTCGTAGCTGTCGCCACGACTGCCCACCGACGGTTTCACGCCGGCCTCAGCCAGCCGCTCGGAGTAGCGGATGGACAGGTACTGAGCGCCTCGGTCCGAGTGATGAACCAAGCCGTTGGCATCGGGCCGCCGTTCGTACAAAGCCTGCTCCAGCGCGTCGAGGACGAAATCGGTCTGCATGGTGCGACTGACGCGCCAGCCCACGATGCGCCGGGCGAACACGTCGATGACGAAGGCGACATACAACCACCCCTGCCAAGTCGAAACGTAGGTGAAGTCCGACACCCACAGCTCATTGGGGCGGCGGGCCTTGAACACCCGATTGACCCGGTCCAGTGGGCAGGGCGCCGAGGCGTCGGGAAGCGTCGTGCGGACCTTCCTGCCACGACGTACCCCCTCAAGCCCCAAGCGCCTCATCAACCGCTCGACCGTACAGCGGGCCACCCGGATGCCCTCACGGTTCATCTGCAGCCAGACCTTGTCTGCACCATAGACCTGCCAGTTGGCGTGCCACACGCGCTGGACCTCGTTTGCCAGGCTGTCGTCTTGCCGCGCGCGGCGACTGCGGAGCTGCGGGTTGCGTCGGCGTGCCGCATGGCGCCAGTAACAGGACGGGGCCATCTGCAAAACCCGGCAGATGGGCTCGACCCCGAACGTGTGACGGTGTTGGTCGATGAAGTGCTTTAGCTCTTCAAACGGCGGTCGAGCTCCGCCTGGGCGAAAAACGCGCTCGCCGCCTTGAGGATGTCGTTGGCACGGCGCAACTCCTTGTTCTCTCGCTCCAGTTGCTTGAGGCGCTCGCGCTCACTGCTCGTCAGCCCATCGCGCTGGCCACCGTCAATCTCCTCGCGCTTGACCCAGTCATGCAGGGTCTGCGGCACGCAGCCAATCTTGGGGGCGATCGATTCAATCGCCGCCCACAGCGAGGGGTACTCGCCTCGGTGTTCCTGCACCATGCGCACAGCGCGCTCACGCACTTCCGGTGAAAACTTCGATGATTTGTTCATGGCTCCATCTTCTCAAGAGTTGGAGCCTCCTCAAAACCCGGGGCGATTCACGTAGCCATCGACCGGACATCAAAGTTCGCCTACGCCGAATTGCATCCGAAGGCCACGCGCATGGTGGCCCGAGACTTCCTGAACAACCTGATCAACGCCGTACCTTACGTCATTCACACGCTGCTCACCGACAACGGCATTCAGTTCGCTAAACGCAAAGGAACCGAAGGCTATCGGGAAATCCCTTTCGACCGTGTTTGCCGGGCTCAGGGTATCGAGCACCGACTCACCCAGATCTGCCACCCATGGACCAATGGCCAGGTCGAGCGCATGAACAGAACGATCAAGGAAGCAACGGTCAAGCGTTACCACTATCGATCCCACGACCAGCTGAAATCCCATTTGCAGACCTTCTTGATGGCCTACAACTTCGCCAGAAGACTAAAAACCTTGAAGGGCTTAACCCCCTACGAATTCATCTGCAAAGCATGGCAAAACACGCCGGACAGATTCAAAATCAATCCAGTCCAGCACACCGTGGGACTAAACACCTAACTTCACCCTGGCACTGAAAATGGGGAGCAGGTCAGTTCGGATCTATTTTGTGTTGACGTAAAAACGCCCAGACATCGTTTTGATGTCTGGGCGTTTTTTTTGGTTAGTCTGACGATGACCTACTTTCACGAGGGCAATCCTCACTATCATCGGCGCGTTTGTGTTTCACGGTCC
>NZ_AMXC01000052.1:0-13932 GCF_000310165.2 Thauera sp. 63 | reverse complement strand
ATTGCCCTCGTGAAAGTAGGTCATCGTCAGACTAACCAAAAAAACGCCCAGCATCAAAACGATGTCTGGGCGTTTTTACGCTTGTAGCGAACGAAATAAAAGATTCAGCATGACGCGCCGCGAGTGCCGCGGCAGAATCGTGGAATCTCGGTAACAGCACATGGTGTCCGGAATGGATTTCGATCTTGTGATTGTTGGCGGTGGGCTCGCCGGCGCAGCCCTGGCGGTAGCCTTGCGGCGCTCGAGCCTCCGGATCGCTGTCGTGGAGGCGAACCCTCCGGTGCGGTCGGAGTCTTGGGACCAGCGAGTCTATGCATACAGTCCGGCAAGCGCGCGATTTCTGGATGAGTTGGGTGCCTGGCGCCATATCGATCCGGCGCGTCTGCAGCCTGTCTCCGAGATGCGGGTGTTTGGCGACGACGGTGGAGCGATCTGTTTCTCGGCGTATGAATCAGGTTTGTCCGAGCTCGCATGGATCGGGGAGTCGAGCCGCGTTCATCTAGAGCTGTGGGAAAGCCTCAGGCGACAGCATAATGTGACCCTGTTTTGTCCTGCTCGGCCGCAGGCGCTCGAGATTCGGCCAACAGGCGTGGCATTGCGGGTGGACGATGGCCGGACCCTATCCGCGAGCTTGATCGTGGGTGCGGATGGACGAGACTCCTGGGTGCGTGCGCAGGCCGCGATCGAGGCGCGCGTGTCGGCCTATGGTGAGCGGGCCGTGGTGGCAAATTTCGAGTGTTCGCAGCCGCATCGTGGTGTTGCATATCAATGGTTCAGGAATGACGGCATCCTGGCCTGGCTACCACTGCCGGGCAATCGGATGTCCATGGTCTGGTCGGCCCCCGACGAGATGGCCGATGACCTGATGGGGATGGACGAGGCCGCGTTCGTAGCGCGCGTTGAGGGGGCGGGCGGTCGCGTGCTCGGCGCTCTCGGCTTGCTTACGCCGCGCGCGGCGTTCTCCCTGCGCTTGATGCGGGTCGACGCGGTGGTGAAGGAACGTGTCGCGCTGATCGGCGATGCCGCACATGCGATTCATCCGCTTTCGGGACATGGCATCAACCTCGGGTTCCAGGATGCGAAGGTGCTGGCGGAGGTTCTCGGGGGGCTCCAGAGCTGGCAGGATGCGGGGGAACTGGCCGTGCTGCGGCGCTACGCGCGTGCGCGCGCCGAAGAGCCCTTCCTGTTGCAGTACCTGACGCATGGGTTGAACCGCCTCTTCGGGGTCCGGAATCCGGTTGCCGGGGCTCTTCGGAACGCCGGCATGAACCTCACGGGCCGCCTGCCGGTCCTACACAACGCCCTGATTCGCTATGCGGTCAATGGCCGATTTTGATTCCTTTCGGAGAGCTTGATGAGTTTCTTTGCCAAACGTACCGCAGTTCTTGCCGTCGCAACGGTGCTGGGTCTGGCTGCCAGCCTGTCTGCCAGCGCCACTGAAGAGGCGGTTCGCAAGAATATGGAAGCCTTCATCGGGGCGCCTGCGGTCGAGTCTGTGACCAAGACGCCTTACGGTGGTCTGTACGAGGTGTTGCTGAAGAACGGTCAACTCGTCTACTCGGACGAAAAGGGGAGCTTCATCGTCGATGGCAGCGTCATCGATATGAAGACTCGCCGCGACGTTACCCAGGCCAGGCTCAATGAGCTGGCTGCGATCGACTTTTCAACCCTGCCGCTCGACCAGGCGATCAAGCAGGTCAGGGGCAAGGGAACACGGGTGATCGCGAGCTTCGAGGATCCGAATTGCGGTTACTGCAAGCGTCTGGCCAAGGAACTTGCCGGCATGGACGATGTGACGATCTACACCTTCCTGTACCCGATCCTCAGCCCGGATTCGACGAGCAAGTCGAACAACATCTGGTGTGCCAAGGATCGCGCCAATGCGTGGAACGGCTGGATCCTCGACGGCAAAGTGCCTGCAAACGCAGACTGCGACGTGAATGCCGTGGTAAAGAACGTGGAGTTGGGGCAGAAGCTGCGGATCACGGGAACGCCGACGCTGTTCCTCGCCGATGGGCGACGGATCGGCGGATTTGTGCCGGCGACGGAACTCGAGAAGGCGCTCGCAGACGTCAAGGCCAAGTGAGCCGTGCCACGGTGAAGCGGCGTCCGGAAACGGTACTGCTTCACCGTGTCTTGACTGAAGGACGTGCCTAGCGGGCGCCTGGAGGCCGCATTCCCTTCGGCAGCAAGACCCACATCTGACCTTGTTGGCGCATTCGTCCGGCCTCCCGTCCGGCCTGCTCGCCGAAGCCCCAGAAAAAGTCCGCACGTACGGCGCCCTTGATCGCGCTCCCCGTATCCTGGGCCAGCATCAGCCGGTTCAGCGCACGGTTGCTGAGCGGATAGGTGGTGGCGAGGAAAACCGGCGCGCCCAACGGGACGTAACGCGGGTCGACGGCGATGCTCCGCCCTTCTGTGAGCGGGACGCCGAGCGCGCCGATGGGGCCGCCGTTCGATGCCGGCAGTTCGCGGAAGAATACATAGCTGGGATTGGTGTTCAGCAGTTCGCGCAGACGCTGTGGATTCGCGCTCGCCCAGCGCTTGATGCCGTCCATCGAGGCCTGGTCGAGCGTCAGTTCGCCCTGAGCGACCAGCCAGCGCCCGATCGACTGATAGGGATGGCCGTTCTGATCGGCGTAGCCCACGCGCACGGTGCGGCCATCGGGCAACTGCACCCGCCCGGAGCCCTGCACCTGCAGGAAGAACAGGTCGATCGGATCATCCGCCCATAGCAGCACGGGCGCGGGTACCTGATCACCGCGTTCTGCGAGTTGCTCGCGCGTCCAGTAGGGCAGAACCTTGTTGCCGACGACGCGGCCTCGCAGGCGAAGGTGCTTGAGTTCGGGATAAACGTCGCCGAGCTCGATCGTGAGCATGTCGGCGGGCGCTCCGTGGATGGGCCAGGCGTAGCGCTGGTTGCGGCTACGGCTGCCGCGGATCAAGGGTTCGTAATACCCCGTCACGAGGCCTTCGGTCGACGTCTCCGTATTGCGAAGCAGCCAGGGCGAAAAGTGCTGCTCGAAGTAGTGACGGGCGCGGGTGCTCCCGGGTTGGGTGCCCAGCGTGCCTGCGGTGTCGCAGGCGCTTTTCCACTGCGGTTGTCGCGAGAGCTTGGTGCAGGATGCGAGCAGCGCAGTCCAGGCCGCCGACGGATCGTCCTCCGACCAGCCCTTGATTTCCGACCAGGATGCGGCCACGGGTGCCGGGGGCTCGGCAGTGGTTTCGGGCGGGCGCGGTGCGCTCGGCGTTACGGGCGCCACGGTCGGGGTTCCGGCCGTGGGTGCCGGGCAGCTCGGGCAGGCCGGGCAGGGCTGGTGCTGCGGGCACTTGCTGCCTGCTTCTACGTCGGGTGCGCGTGAGGGCGTCGCGCAGGCCGAGAGCAGGGCGAGCAGCGCGGGAAGGGCGAGGCGGGTGGGGGCAAGCGTCATGGAGGGGATCGGTTAAACTGCGGGACTTTCGCCCGTCAGAGTATACCGACGGCAGGGCGGGCTTCGCGGCGGAGGCTTGCGATGTGGGTGATCTTTCTCGAGGCCGGACTTGCGCTGCTGCTGTTGCTCATCATCGTCTGGGCAACCTGGCCGCGGCGAGACGAGGCGTCCGAAACCGACACGAATCCCAAGAATGAAGAACATGACTGAACTAGCCGATCTGCTGAGTCGCGCGGAACGCGTGCTCGAGCGACTCGAAGCCGTACTGCCGGGACCGGCAACACAGCCCGACTGGAGCAGCGCGGTCGCCTTCCGCTGGCAGCGCCGCCACGGGCGTGCGGAATTGAAGCCGGTGCGCATGCCGCATTGCATCCGCCTCGCGGACCTGCAGGACGTCGATGCGCAGAAGACACGCATCGAGCGCAACACGCGTCAGTTTCTTGCCGGCCGGCACGCGAACAATGTGTTGCTGACGGGGGCGCGGGGGACGGGCAAGTCTTCGCTGATCAAGGCCCTGCTCAACGAATTTGCCGACCAGGGCCTGCGCGTCATCGAGGTCGACAAGAGTGATCTCGTCGACCTGCCCGAGATCGTCGACCTGGTCGGATCGAGGCCCGAGCACTTCATCCTGTTTTGCGATGATCTGTCCTTCGAGGAGGGCGAGGATGCCTACAAGGCCCTGAAGAGCGTGCTCGATGGCTCGGTGTCGGCCGTGTCGGACAACGTGCTCGTCTATGCCACCTCCAACCGTCGCCACCTGATGCCGGAGTATCACGACGAGAACCTGCAGGCGCGGCATGTCGACGGCGAGATCCACCCGGGTGAGGCGACGGAGGAGAAGATCTCCCTGTCCGAGCGCTTCGGGTTGTGGATCTCGTTCTACCCCTTCAGCCAGGACGAGTATCTCGACATCGTCGCGCATTGGCTCGCGCAGTTCGGTGTGCCCAAGCGCAGGATTGCCGCGGCGCGGCAGGATGCGCTGCAGTGGGCGCTGATGCGCGGCTCGCGCTCGGGGCGGGTGGCGTGGCAGTTTGCCCGCGACTTCGCCGGCCAGATCGAAGGCTGAGGCGGACGATGACGCGGAAACTGGTCGATGTCGCCGCCGGGGTGCTGCTGCGTCCGGATGGCCGTTACCTGCTTGGTCAGCGCGGGCCCGACACGGTCTATGCCGGCTACTGGGAGTTCCCGGGAGGCAAGGTCGAGCCGGGCGAAACACCGTCTCAGGCCCTGTGCCGGGAACTGGACGAGGAGTTGGGCATCCGCGTCACCCGTCTGCGGCCCTGGCTGCGTCGCGAACACCTCTATGAACATGCCCATGTGCGCCTGCACTTCTTCGAGGTTTGTGCGTGGGAAGGCAGCCTCGACGACAAGGTCCATAGTGCGCTGGACTGGGTGGAGCCGGCTGCGGCGACGCGTGAGCCGATGCTGCCTGCGAACGGGCCGATCCTGAAGGCGCTTCGCTTGCCGCGCACGATGGGCATCACCGAGGCGACCCGGATGGGTGTGGACGCACAGCTCGAGGCACTCGATCGCGCCTTGGATGCCGGATTGCGGCTGGTCCAGGTGCGCGAGTCCGGACTCGCTTCAGATGCGCGCATCCGCTTCGCCCGCGAGGTGCTCGCCCGTACCCGTGACCGCGGTGGGCTGGTCGTGATCAATGACGACATCGAACTGGCGCAGATGATCGGCGCTGACGGCGTGCATCTGCCGGCGCGCCGCCTGATGGCGCTGTCACAGCGCCCGGCGTTCGAGTGGGTGGGCGCTTCCTGTCATGACCGCGCGGAACTCGAGCACGCGGCTGCTCTGATGCTCGACTATGCGCTGCTGAGTCCGGTGCTTGCCACGGACTCGCATCCCGAAGAGCCGACGCTGGGCTGGGGCGGCTTCAGGGCCTTGTCGGAAGGGCTGCCGATGCCGGTGCTCGCGCTGGGAGGACTCAAGCCTGACGATATGGAGACAGCGCGCGACGCCGGTGCGCACGGCATCGCAGGCATACGCGGCATCTGGGCGGCAGGCGCCTAGTCGCGCGTCTGGCCCGGCGGGGCGAAGTTTTCGTCCTCGTTCGCATCAGGCGGCGATGAGGGGACGCGATAGGCTTCGGAGGCCCAGGCGCCAAGATCGATCTGGCGGCAGCGGGCGGAGCAGAAGGGTCGGTAGCGGCTCTCCGCGACCCAGGGCACGGACTTGCCGCAGGTCGGGCAGCGGACAGTGCGCGGCGTATCGCTCATGACGGTTCAGAGGCTGCAGAAGGTGAGCTCGAACTGCACGTCGCGCTCGGCGAGGCGGGGGCGGGCGATCGTTTCGGGCAGCATGAAGCGGATGTTCAGGGCGTACTTGTTGGCGCTGATTTCCGGCACCACGGCGTCGGCGCGTGGCACGCGCACGCGCAGCATCTGGGCCGAGCGTCCGGCCATCGTCAGCTGGTAGGCGCCGCAGCGGGCCACCTGCAGTTCGGGGCGACCACTGGCGCGCAGCAGGCGCAGCACGATTTCCAGCCCTTCGCGGATCGGCGTCATCGGCGCCATCCAGCTGTCGAGGTCACGACGGCGCCCTTCGGGGTCGCGGTTCAGCCAGTAGTGGTAAGAGGGCAGATCGAACTGGCACACACCGCCGGGAATCGCGGCGCGGCTGCGGATGCTCATCAGCCACTCGTTCTCGCGCAGGTACTGGCCGATCTTGCCGGCCATCGCCAGCAGGCCGGTCGACGCCTGTTCGATCTCGTACAGTGCGCCCGCAAGCGCCTCTTCGGAGATGTCGGGGTTGTTGCGGAAGGACATCAGGATCTGGCGCTGGCGTTCGAGTTCCTGCACAAGATCGACCTTGAGGTCGGCACGGCTCGCAACCTCGAGCGTCTCGAAGATGGTCTGCAGCGCGACGTGGTGATCCTGTGGGGCGTCGTGGCCGGCAAAGTGCGCGAGCTTGACGAACAAGTCCTCGAGACGCAGCAGCGTGCGGATACGCTCGTTGAGAGGATATTCGTAGCTAATCACCGCACACTTTCCGCAAGAATTGCGCTCCCGTAAGTTGCGGGATAATAGCACAGCGGCCTGAGGGGTCTTGCCAAACGGTCCTTCACACGCGCCTTGCGGCAAGGTCGATGTACTGGCGATGCAGGTGTTCGACCTGGGTGCGAAGGTGCGCGAGGCTGCCGCCATTGTCGATCACGTCGTCGGCGGCCGCCAGCCGCGTCGCGCGGCTCGCCTGGGCCGCCATGATCGCGCGGATCTGGGCCTCGTCGAGTCCGTTGCGTGCCTTCACGCGTTCGATCTGGAGGGCCTCCGGGCAGTCGACGACGCACACGCGGTCGCAGCGGTCGCGATACGTTCCCGACTCGACCAGCAGGGGGACGGCGAGAATCACGTAGGGGCCGGGTGCGGCGAGGCACTGTCGTGCGCTTTCATCCCGGATCAGGGGGTGCAGGATGGCTTCGAGTTGCTTGCGCGCCTCGGGCCGGCTGAAGGCCAGCGATCGCATGGCGGCACGGTCGAGGCTGCCGTCGCCGGAGACGACCCCTTCACCGAAGCGGTCGCCGATCGCGGGCATGGCGGCCCCGTCCGGGGCCGTCAGGGCATGGGCGATGGCGTCCGTGTCGACGAGGCTGGCGCCCAGCGCGACGAAGTGGTCGGCGACGGCGCTCTTGCCGCTGCCGATGCCGCCGGTCAGCCCGACGATGAAGGGGCGCCGGGCGGTGGAAGGGGTGGGATGCATGTGTCAGCGTCCGTTGCAGGCCGTGCGGCGAGCGCTGATGCCGCGCACGTCGGCCTCGACGGCGCGCACGCTTTCGTCGGTCAGGCGCGCCTGGATCAGGTAGCTCGTGCTCATGCGGGCTTCGACGCCGGCGTTGCGCACGCCGCGGGTGCGCAACTGACCGAGCAGTTGCTGAGCGCGCGCTTCGGTCTTGAAGAGACCCAGCGAGATCGCATATTGGCTCGGCCCGGCCTCCTGCACGATGAACAGATCCCTGACGCCAAGATCGCGCAACTCCTGCGCCCGGCGTTCGGCCTGGTCGCGACTGCCTTGCGGCGGCATCCTTACCCACCACGAAGCGGGCGTCTCGCTGCGGCGGCGTTCGGCCTCGAAGCCGCCCCGGCGTAGCCGGCGCGTCAGGGCATTGGCCTCCTCCTCGCTGAGTCCGGCCCAGGCCTGGCACACCAGTGCAGGCGGCGGTGGGGCGGGCGGGACGTCAGTCGCCGGGGCAGCAGTGCTCGCGGCGGCGGCGAGCGCATCGCTGTCCGGCGTCGAGGCGGCCGTGCTGATGCCGGCCTCCTCCGTTGCCGGCTGCGCTTCCGCGACCGGCGGGGGCGATGGCTCCGGCGCCGCCACGGCTTCGGCGGGTGCCGACGGGGGCATCTGCGGCGTCGCGTCTGCGTCTTCCCGCCCGACGCCGCCGCTCAGCCGGATCCGTTCCGGATTGAGCTGGTTCGTGATCCGCTCGGGCTCGGTGCGGGGGGCGGTGCCGGCGATCCAGCCCTTCACGCCGGCGAAAGCCAGCGCGTTGAGGAGGATCAGGACGATGACGAGAAGGCGCGTCGTGCTCATTCGAAAAGATAGGCCGGTCGTGTGGGGTCAGCCGAGCTTGGGCAGGTGAGCCAGCGACGCAGCGACGGCTTCGGCTGGGTAGTCGTAGTTCTCGAGCTTGCCGGCGAAGTAGCGCTCGTAGGAGCTCATGTCGAAATGGCCGTGTCCGGTCAGGTTGAACAGGATCGTCTTGCTCTCCCCGGTTGCCTTGCAGCGCAGGGCTTCGTCGATCGCGGCGCGGATGGCGTGGCAGGACTCGGGTGCCGGAATGATGCCCTCCGCGCGGGCGAACTGCACGCCGGCCTCGAATGTGGCGAGCTGTGGCACGGCGAGGGCCTCGATCAGTCCGTCGTGGAACAGCTGCGATACCAGCGGCGAATCGCCGTGGTAGCGCAGACCACCGGCGTGGATGCCGGGGGGCATGAAGTCGTGGCCCAGCGTGTACATCTTCATCAGCGGGGTGAAGCCCGATGCGTCACCGAAGTCGTAGGCGAACTGGCCCTTGGTCAGGGTCGGGCAGGAGCTGGGCTCCACCGCGATGCAGCGCAGGTGCGCGGCGCGCTTGTCGCCGCTGGCCTTGTCGGCGAGGAAGGGGAAGGCGATGCCGGCGAAGCTCGAGCCGCCGCCGCAGGGGCCGATGACCACGTCCGGGTAGAGTCCGACCTTGTCGAACTGCTTCTTCGCCTCGAGGCCGATGATGCTCTGGTGAAGCACCACATGGTTCAGCACCGAGCCCAGCGTGTAGTTGGTGTCGGCACGGCTGGCGGCTTCCTCGACCGCCTCGGAGATGGCGATGCCGAGCGAACCTTCGTTGTCCGGGTTCTCGGCCAGCAGGCGGCGACCGGTTTCGGTTAGCGGCGACGGGCTCGGATACACCTCGGCGCCCCAGGTCTGCATCATCAGGCGGCGGTAGGGCTTCTGCTCGTAGCTCACCTTGACCATGTAGACGCGCACGTCGAGTCCGAACATCTGTCCGGCGAAGGAGATCGACGAACCCCACTGGCCGGCGCCGGTCTCGGTGGTCAGGCGCTTGATGCCGGCCTGCTTGTTGTAGAAGGCTTGCGGTACGGCGGAGTTCGGCTTGTGCGAGCCGGCCGGGGATACCCCTTCGTACTTGAAGAAGATCTTCGCCGGCGTGCCCAGCGCCTGCTCCAGGCGTACCGCGCGTACCAGCGGACTCGGCCGCCACAGGCGGTAGATCTCGCGCACTTCCTGCGGTATCTCGATCCAGCGCTGCGCACTCATCTCCTGTTCGAGGATGGCGCCGGGGAAGATCGCCCCCATCTGCTCGGGCGTCGCCGGCTTGCCGTCCGGGCCCAGTGGCGGAGCGGGCGGATTCGGCATGTCGGCGACGATGTTGTACCAGTGCGTCGGGATGTCGCTGGCTTCGAGCAGGATGCGGGTGGCTTCCATCTTGGGTCTCCAGTGTCGTTATGCGTTGGCGGAATGTAGCCCGGCGATGACGGCAAGGCCGCACAGTACGAGGTTGTCGATGCGCCGCAGCGGAATGTCGAGCAGTGCGGCGAAGCTGTCGGCCGCGCCGCCGCCGAGCAGGCACAGGGCGCCGGGCTCGGTCGCGATCTGGCGGAACATGCGTTCGATGGCGCCGGCCTGTGCATGCAGGCAGCCCGAACGGATCGCATCGACGGTACGGCGTGGCTGCGGCACGTAGCGGCCATCGGCGAGCGGCAGCTGAGCGGTGCCGCGGGCAAGCGACTGCTGCATCAGGTCGACCCCGGGCAGGATGAGCCCGCCCAGGAAGTCGCCGTCGGCCGACAGCAGGTCGACCGTGGTGGCCGTGCCGGCGGTCACCACGAGGCTCGCCTGCGCATGCGTGTGACGCGCACCGATGAGCGCGGCCCAGCGGTCGGCGCCGAGCTGCTCCGGATGGTCGTAGAGGTTGCGCACGCCGCAGGCCTGCGGCGCCGGGCGCAGCCACTCCACGGCGTCGACACCGAGCGCGACAGTGATCCGCTTGGCCACGGCGGTGCCGGCGACGTTGCTGCCGACGACACGCAGCGGGCCGCGGTGGCGCTCGCGCAGCCGGCCGATCGTATCGATCCCGTCATGCCCCAATGCGCCTTCGTCCAGCACTGCCTGCACTGCGTCATCGGCGACAAGACGCCATTTGATGCGGGTATTGCCGGCATCGACGAGCAGGATCATGGTGCCTCCCCGCCGAGCGGGCGCAGCGACACGTCGCCCGCGAGGATGCGCTGCACGCCGGTGTCCGTACGCAGCAGCAAGGCACCGTCGTCGTCCACGCCGGCGCAGATGCCTTCCAGGGCCGTGTGGTCTCCGCTTATCCGCACTGGCAGCTCGGCGAAGGCGTTGCGCTGCTCCCAGGCGTCCTTCAGCGCGGGAAACCCGCCGCTGGCGTAGGTCGCGCAGAGGCGCTCCAGTTCAGCGAGGATGGCAGCGAGCAGGGCGGGCCGGCTCGGCACGTCGCCGTCGAGCGCGCGTGCAAGGTCGGTCACGCCGGTCTGGGCCTCGATGCGGACATCCGGCGGCAGGCGCAGGTTGATGCCGATGCCGATGACCGCGGCAAGCCCGCGCGCGTGGCCCGTGCTCAGCTCGACAAGGATGCCGACCAGCTTCTCGCCATTGACCAGCACGTCGTTCGGCCATTTCAGTTGCAGGCCGACGACGCCGAAGCGCTCGAGGGCCTGCGCGACGGCCAGGCCGGCCACCAGCGACAGGCCGGCGGGGGCCGGCGTGCCGCGGGCGAAATGCCAGACGCTGGAGAAGGTGAGGCTGCCATCCGGCCAGGACTGCCACTGCCGGCCGCGACGGCCGCGGCCGGCGGACTGGCGTTCTGCCGCCAGGACATGCACGCGGCCGTCATCGGCCGGCGTGTTCTCCATCAGTGCGGTATTGGTCGATACGCACTCGTCGACCCAGTCGATCACGAAATGCGACGCCTGCGCACCGAGGTGGGCGATGGTGGCGGAGCGTAGAGCGGCAGTGGCGTGCGTGGCGGACAAGATGTCGGGTGGCGTGATAGGTGACCGCCGCATTATCCGTCATCCCGCGCACCCGCACGAGTGTGGTGCCAACAGTGTGGTGCGTGTGGGGGAGGTGATCAGCCGCGCATCAGTCGCTGCCGTGATCGCCATGGCCGTTGCGATCTTCCTCCATGCCGAGCTCCTGGATCTTGCGGCTGATGGTGTTGCGGCCGATGCCCAGCAGCTGGGCTGCCTCGATCCGCCGCCCGCCGGTGGCAGCCAGCGCGCGGCGGATCAGGGTGCGCTCGAAGTCGTGCGTGAGCTTCTCGAACACCGCGCCGGGGCTGGCTGCGATCAGGCGGTCGGCTTCCTGGCCGAGGCCGTCGATCCAGCTCGTCGGGGTCTCGCGCGCCGGCTGATCGCGCATCTCGGGTGGAAGGTCGGCCACTTCCACGACCTGGGCGGGCGCCATCACGGTCAGCCAGTGACACAGGTTCTCGAGCTGTCGCACGTTGCCGGGGAAGGGCTGGCTCTGCAGGTATTCGATGGCGGCATCGGAGATGCGCTTGCGCTCCACGCCGAGCTCCTGCGCGCTGCGCTGCAGGAAATGCCTGACCAGCAGCGGAATGTCCTCACGCCGCTCGCGCAGCGGGGGCAGGCGCAGGCGGATGACGTTGAGGCGGTGGAACAGGTCTTCGCGGAACAGGCCCTGGCGTACGCGCTCTTCAAGATCCTGGTGCGTGGCTGCGATCACGCGCACATTGGCGCGGATCGGCTGCTGGCCGCCGACGCGGTAGAAGTGGCCGTCCGACAGCACGCGCAGCAGGCGCGTCTGCAGTTCGGCCGGCATGTCGCCGATCTCGTCGAGGAACAGGGTGCCGCCGTCGGCCTGCTCGAAGCGGCCGCGGCGTTGCGTGGCGGCGCCGGTGAAGGCGCCGCGCTCGTGTCCGAACAGCTCGGATTCGAGCAGGTCACGCGGGATCGCCGCGGTGTTGATGGCAATGAACGGTGCGTCGCGGCGCGGGCTGTGGCGATGCAGCGCGCGCGCCACGAGTTCCTTGCCGCTGCCCGACTCACCGTTGATCAGCACGGTGGCGTGGGAGTGGGCGAGGCGGCCGATGGCGCGGAACACCTCCTGCATCGCAGGCGCCTGGCCGAGGATTTCGGGTGCAAGCGCCGCCTCTTCTGCTGCACTGTTCTGGTGCATGCCCTGTTCGAGTGCGCGCCGAACCAGTGCAACCGCCTGATCGACGTCGAACGGCTTGGGCAGATACTCGAACGCCCCGCCCTGGAAGGCCGATACGGCGCTGTCCAGGTCCGAGTAGGCCGTCATGATGATGACGGGCAACTGCGGATGGGCGGCCTTCACCTTCTGCAGCAGGTCGAGGCCCGACTCGCCGGGCATGCGGATGTCCGAAAGCATCACGGCGGGTGGCTGGCTCGTGTGCTCGAGGGTCTCGAGCGCCTCGCTGGCGGAGCTGAAGCTGCGGAAGGGGATGTCTTCGCGGCTCAGCGCCTTCTCGAGGACCCAGCGGATGGAGCGGTCATCGTCGATGATCCAGACGTTATTCATTGTTGTATGCACTGTGATGGTGCGCGGCTCGTAGCTCACGCGCGGTCTGAAATCGGCAGCAGGATCGTGAAACAGGTGCGCCCCGGGCGGCTGTCAACATCGATCATGCCCTGGTGTTGTTCAATGAAGCTCTGGGCCAGCGACAGGCCCAGCCCGCTGCCGCCATCGCGTCCCGAAACCAGCGGATAGAAGATCTTGTCGCGAATTTCCACCGGAATGCCGGGACCGTTGTCGATCACTTGCAAGTCCAGTGCCAGCTTGAAGCGACGCTTGGCCAGCGTGACCTGGCGCGCGATGCGGGTGCGCAGGCGGATCTCGCCGTGGCCCTCCAGCGCCTGCGCGGCGTTGCGCACGATATTGAGGATCGCCTGTATCAGCTGTTCGCGGTCGGCGGTCAGTTCGGGCAGGCTGAGATCGTAATCGCGGCGGATGTCGAGGGCGGGGAATTCGGCCAGGATGAGCCGGCGCACGCGCTCGAGCACGTCGTGGATGTTCAGCGGCGCAGGACGCATCATGCAGTGCGAGCTCAGCAGCCGGTTCATCAGGTCCTGCAGGCGATCGGCTTCGGCGATGATGACGTCGGTGAACTCGCGCAGTTGCGGGTCGTCCAGTTCGTGCTGCAACAGTTGCGCCGAGCCGCGGATGCCGCCCAGCGGATTCTTGATCTCGTGCGCGAGGTTACGGATCAGCTCGCGGTTGGCCTGCTGCTGCTGCAGCAGTTGTTCCTCGCGCGCGACGCGCAGCTGGGCGTCGATCGGGCGGAACTCCAGCAGCAGGCGCACGCCGGCGGTGTCGACGGGGCTGACGGTGCAGTCCAGCCGGATCGGGTCGGCGTCGCCGCGGGTGATCGTCAGATCCTGGCCGGTGTAGCTCCAGTTGGTATGCAGCGCGTTCTCGAGTGCGGCGCCGAGTCCCGTCGGCTCGCCGAGCAGGCGGCTCAGCGGCAAGCCCAGCAGCTTGCGCTGGCTGATGGCAAAAAGGTTTTCCGCGCCCGGATTGATGTAACGGATGACGAGCTTGCCATCCACCAGCACGACGGCGGAGGACAGCAGCTCGAGGCCCGCGAAGGGGCCTGTGGCGATAGGGGGCGGAGACTTCGGCATGGGCGCGTCCTGTTTGTCTTTCCGACGACATGCAAGATGCGCGCCAGCGACTTATCTCAGACCCGAGATCTCCCGGCGCAGGGCTTCGATGTTGCGCTTATGCAGTTCGACCTTGTCCTTGAACGGCTGCAGGCGGTCGAGCACCTTCTGGTAGTTGCGTTCGTCGCCCATGCGCACCGACTCCTGCTCGGCAAGCGCCTGCTCGGCAGCGGTCAGCGCGCCCTCTTCGGTGGCCAGTTCGGCTTCCAGGACCTGGCGGCGGGAGTCGTCCCGGGCCCGCTGGTCGGCCGGGCTCACGCGCGGGAAGCCGGACGGCGTGCCGGTGGGGCTGGCGGCGGGGCTGGCGGCGGGGCCTGCGGCCG
>NZ_AMXC01000051.1:0-14136 GCF_000310165.2 Thauera sp. 63 | reverse complement strand
CGACCAGGAGCGGGCACTGGCGCGGGCGCTGGTGGCGCGCGCGCCACGCGCCGCCGCGCCGGTGCAGCCGCCGCCGCTGCTCGAGACCTTGTTCCCGCCCCGTGCCGCGTCCACCCCCGACTGGCAGAAGCTCGCCGTCGCGCTGGCGCTGCAGGGGCGGCTCACCGTCATCAGCGGCGGGCCGGGCACCGGCAAGACCACCACCGTTGCGGCCCTGCTCGCCTGCCTGCTCGAAAGCCAGCCGGCGCTGCGCATCGCGCTGGCCGCGCCCACCGGCAAGGCCGCGGCACGCATGCTCGAGGCGCTGCGCCAGCGCGCGCAGACCCTGCCCGCGGCCCTCGTCGCCCGCCTGCCGACCGAGGCCTTCACCGTGCACCGCCTGCTCGGCGTCACGCCCGATCCGGGTCGTTTCCGCCACCATGCCGGCAATCCGCTGGCGGTCGATGTGCTGGCGGTGGACGAGGCCTCGATGCTGGACCTCGCGCTCGCCACCCGTCTGGTCGATGCCCTGCCGCCCGAGGCGCGGCTCGTGCTGCTGGGCGACAAGGACCAGCTCGCCGCGGTCGAGGCCGGCGCGGTGTTCGCCGAGCTGTCGACGCAGTGCGTCTATTCCATGCCGATGCGCGCGCATCTCACGCAGCTCGATCCGGCTGCCGGCGCGGCGCTGGAGGGCCCGCAGGACACCGGGGTGGCGAGCGGGGGTTCCGTTGCGCCGCTGGCCGACGCGGTGGTGTGGCTGACGGAGAGCCACCGCTTCCGCGCCGATTCCGGCATCGGCCGGCTGGCGGCCGACATCCGTGCCGGGCGGGGCGATGCGGCGCTGGCCTGGCTGCGGACAGGCGAGGATGTCTCGGCCTGCTGGATCGAGGATGCCGGTACGCAGCTGGGGACCGTGGCGCGGGCGCGCGTCGAGGCCGGGTTCGCGCCCTATGTCGCCCTGCTGCGCGAAGGCCTGGGTGCCCGCATGGCCGGAAGCGCCCCGGGAACGGTTGACGTGGCCGCGGCCACCCGCGCCTTCGAACGCTTCCGCGTGCTGGTGGCGGTGCGCGAGGGCGGGCGCGGGCTGGCCGCGCTCAATGCCCATCTCGAAGCCCACCTGCGGGCGGCGCTCGGCCTGCCGCCGGAGCGCAGCGCGGTGGCGCGCTGGTATCCGGGACGGCCGGTCATCGTGCTCGCCAATGACTATCGCCTTGGCCTGTTCAACGGCGACATCGGCCTGTGCCTGCCGGACGGGCAGGGCGAGTTGCGGGTGTTCTTCGCCGCAGCGGACGGTGGCTTCCGCGCCATCCCGCCCCTGCGCCTGCCGGCGCACGACACGGCGTTTGCGCTGACGGTGCACAAGAGCCAGGGCTCGGAGTTCGACGAGGTGCTGCTGGTGCTGCCGGCCGAGCCGGTACGCGTGCTGACGCGCGAGCTGATCTACACCGGCGTCACCCGCGCCGCGAAACGGGTGACGGTGACCGGCGCGGGCGATGTCTTCGTCGCCGGCTGCGCGGCCCGCACGCTGCGGGCCTCGGGCCTGCGCGACCGCATGCGCGAGGCGGCGCGGGCATGACTCGCCGCGTCCGTCCATCGCCGCTCGCCCGCGCCCGGTGCCCGGCGCTTGGTGTGGCGTGTCCTGGCGGCGCAGTCGAAACTGCGCTTCGCCGAAGCCTTGAACGAGGGCGCCGGATGAAGATGAGGAAACCAGGGCGGGGATGCACCGCGCGTGTGCCGTGCGGTGCTGCCAGCGTGCATTGCGGAGGGCCGCGCTGATGGCGAACGACATGCTGCAGGATGGAATGGTGCTGCCGACGGATGCGATGCGGGAGGATGCAGCGGACACGGGCATCCGCATTCGCTTCGAGGTGGCCTATCCGGGCTTTGGCCTCGACGTCGACCTGAATCTGCCGGGGCGCGGCGTCACCGCGCTGTTCGGCCATTCCGGCTCGGGCAAGACCACCTTGCTGCGCTGTGTCGCCGGGCTGGAGCCCGCGGCCCGCGGCGTGCTGACCGTCAATGGCGCGTGCTGGCAGGATTCGGCGCGTGGCGTCTTCGTGCCGCCGCACCGGCGCGAACTCGGCTACGTCTTCCAGGAAGCGAGCCTGTTCGCCCACCTGTCGGTACGACGCAACCTGGCGTTCGGCCTGCGCCGCATCCCGCCGGCGGCGCGCAAGGTTTCGATGGACCACGCGATCGCGCTGCTGGGGCTCGAGCACCTGCTCGAACGCATGCCCGACCGCCTCTCCGGCGGCGAGCGCCAGCGCGTCGGCATGGCGCGCGCGCTGCTCACCAGCCCGCACATCCTGCTGATGGACGAGCCGCTGGCCGCGCTCGACCACAAGCGCAAGCAGGAGATCCTGCCCTACCTCGAGCGCCTGCACGACGAGCTCGATATCCCGGTGCTCTACGTCAGCCATGCCGCGGAGGAGGTGGTGCGCCTGGCCGACCACATCGTGATGCTGGGCGAGGGGCGGGTGATGGCCGCTGGCGAACTGCGGGCGACGATGGCACGGCTGGACCTGCCGACCGCCTTCACCGAGGACGCCGGCGTGGTCGTCGAAGGCCGGGTGGCCGAGCACGACGACCACTACCACCTCACCCGGCTGGATTTTCCGGGCGGTGCGGTGTGGGTGTCGCGGCAGGCGGCCGAGCTTGGCCGCACGCTGCGCTTCCGCATCCACGCGCGCGACGTCAGCCTCGCGGACCATCAGGTCGAGGGCTCGAGCATCGTGAACCTGTTGCCGGTCGTCATCGAGGACATCGTCGGCGCCGATACGCCGGCACACGTGCTGGTGCGGATGGACGCGGGCGGTACGCCGCTGGTGGCGCGCATCACGCGGCGTTCGAGCGAGCAGCTGGTGCTGCGCCCCGGGCGCCGGATGTGGGCGCAGATCAAGTCGGTAGCGCTGCTGGCATAGGGCGTTCATCGCCCGGCTCGCGCACCGTGGCGTCGGGATGCGATCATGGCGCCCCCGCAAGCATGGACAGCCCGCATGACCGACACTTCCCCCATCCGCGCCCGCAACTTCCCCTCCGCCCAGGACGAGGCCAAGGCCGTGCAGCCGCACGGCCGCTACGACGGCCCGGGCAGTTCCTTCCGCATGGCCTTCACCGACACCGACTTCCTGCTGCGCGAGGAGCTGCGCCCGGTGCGCCTGCAGCTCGAACTGCTGAAGCCGGAGCTGATCCAGCAGGAGCAGGGCGTGGACTCCACCGTGGTGGTGTTCGGCAGCGCGCGCTTCAAGGCGCCGGATGTCGCGGCGAAGATGCTGGAAGAGGCGGTGGCCAGCGGCGAGGCGGCCGCGATCCGCAGCGCCGAGCGCATGGTCAGGAACGCGCAGTGGTACGAGGAGGCGCGTCGCTTCGGCGAACTGGTGACGCGCGAACCGGACGCGCTCGGCGAGCCGGTCATCGTCGCCACCGGCGGCGGGCCCGGCATCATGGAGGCCGGCAACCGCGGCGCCTACGAGGCCGGCGGGCGCAGCATGGGCATGAGCATCTTCCTGCCCTTCGAGGAGGCACCCAACCCCTACATCACGCCCGAGCTGTGCTTCCAGTTCCACTACTTCGCCATCCGCAAGATGCACTTCCTGATGCGCGCGGTGGCGCTGGTGAGCTTTCCCGGCGGGCTGGGCACGCTCGACGAGCTGTTCGAGGTGCTGACGCTGACGCAGACGCGCAAGATCCGCCGCCGGCCGATCGTGCTGATCGGGCGTGACTTCTGGGAACGCCTGATCAATTTCGACGTGCTCGTCGAGCACGGCGTGATCAGCCCGGAGGACAAGAACCTGTTCCACTACGCCGAGACGGCCGAGGAGGCGTGGGGCATCATCAAGGCCGCCTACCAGGGCGACAACCCGGCGCTGGTGGCGCGCCAGATGCGCGGCAACTGAGCGCTAGGAGTCTGCGCGGCAGAACTCCAGAGCGTGTTTTTTAGCAGAACGATTGGCGAACCGAGAGGTGCGGCAAGAGACTGAGGCCGTGGTTAAGTTGCTTTGCGACGTCGCGGCGCGCATGCCGGACGGCAACGGGGACAGGTTTGCCCCCTTTTCCCGTCATGCCGTCCTCAATGTGCTCATCCTGCGCAGGTTCAGCGCCATACAGACGAGCTTCCACTCCGCTTTGACGCGCTCCAGGCCCCGCAGGCTGAACTGCCGGAATCCCAACACGTTCTTGATCCAGCCGTTGGGCGGTTCGGCGATCCATTTCCGTTTTCGGTAGGCGCTCTTGCCCGCCTCGCTCTCGAGCTTGTCGGCCATCTGTGCGGTGTGCGGATTGCGTTCGCGGTCGAAACCGAGTCGGCGCTTGCCTTCCCGGCCCAGCGCCACCACCAGTTCGGTCCCGCACCCGTCGAGTTCCCGGAACGTTTGCTCCGAGCGGTAGCCGGTGTCGGCCAGCGCCTGGCGCGGTCGTTGTTCGACGTTGTCGCGCACGGCCTGCAGTACCCCCGCCAGTTGCCCGGCGTCGCTGGCGTTGTTGGTCAGTTCGGCCGCCACGATGATGTGGGCGGTCTCGTCGACCGCCGTCTGGGCGTTGTAGCTCGGATCGAACCCGCCGCCGGCGCGCTTCATGATGCGGCTGTCCGGATCCGTGAAGTTCTCCTGCGCCTTGTCCTCGGGCACTCCAAAGTCGCGCTTGTAGCGCCCGCCCTTCGGTTTGCCGTCACCGCCGCGCGGGCGACGGTCGTCATCGTCGCTGCGCCCGCGCGCCTGATCGGCCTCGCGCTGGCGCTGCTCGAGCCGCGCCCGGGCTTCAGCAATCGCCGTCAGCCGCGCCTCGCGCCGCGCGATCTCGGCCGGCACATCCAGCTCGGGCTCGTTCCGCTCGGCGTCGTCGGCGGCCTTGGCCCGATTGAGCAGCGCCTCGATCTGCCGTTTCAACTCGGCCTCCGCCTTCACCATATGGCCGTAACTCATCGCCTTGTGGCGGCTGGCGTTTGCCTTGACCTTGGTGCCGTCGATGGCCACCGTCCCGAGCTTGACCAGCCCCATCTCGCGGGCCAGTCGTACCACCTGCACGAACAACTCGCTCAGCTCCTTCAAATGGACAGCGCGAAAGTCGCTCAGCGTGCGGTGGGCCGGGAAGTTGTCTGCCGCCAGGACCCGGAACGCCACATCCTCGTGCAGCTTGCGCGCGATCTTGCGCGAACTGAACACGCCCGTGGCGTACGCATACAGCAGCACCTTGACCATCATGGCCGGATGAAACGGCTGGTTGCGCGGTCCGCCACCGGCATACCGGGCGTGGAACGCGCTCAGGTCCAACCCGTCGACCGCGTCGCTGATGAAGTACGCCAAGTGGCCTTCGGGTAGCCACTCCTGCAGCGCCTGGGGCAGCAGCATCTGCTGCTGCGGGCAATAGGGCAGATAGCTCGTCATCTCGACAGTCTACCGGCCCCGAAACGCCCGGGAGGACTTAACTCACCGACGCTTGGCTTCTGCCGCGCAGACTCCTAGTCGAAGATCCGCATCTTGCGCGCGCTGCGGGTGCCGAAGATCTGCGGCTCCTGCGGCAGGCGGTTGGTGGGCAGGTACTTGCGGATCGCGGCGTGCCACTGCTCGTAGGTCTGCGGCTTCTGCTCGCGCAGGGTCTTCAGCGCGTAGAAGGTGAAGGCGCCGTTGGGCCGTCCGCCGAAGGACGTGTCCCAGCTGTACTCCTCGTCGCGGCAGCCGGCCAGCAGCAGGTCGCCGCCGGCGCGGCGCATGCCGCCGACCAGCGTCAGCGCGCTCGCGCGTGGTGCGTCGGGCAGTTCGCCGGCCTTCATCCAGGCTTCGGGCGGCAGGAAGCGGGCGCGCGGGCCGCCGGGGTCGAGGTCGCTGTCGTCGCCGCGCGTCACCGAGCCCGAGTGGCAGCTGTCCGAAATCAGCAGCAGGCGCACGCCGGCGCCACGGCTGTCGAACAGGGGGCGGATCTCGTCGTCCAGCAGCGGCCCCTTGCGGTCGATGTCCCACGGGCACAGAGCCTCGTCGCGACCGTCGGGCTCGTCGCCGTCCTTGTCCACCACCCAGGTGCCGTGGCCGGAATAGGTGAACACCAGGGTGTCGTTCTTCTGCGCGCCGGCGATCAGTGCCTCGATCGCGGCGATCATCGCGGCGCGGGTGGCCTGGGCGTCCAGCAGCGTCGTGACCTCGAAGCCGCGCCCCTGCAACTCGGCGCTCCAGTCGCGGGCATCGTTGACACAGCCGCTGAGGTCGCTGTCGGTGCCGGGGTAGTCGTTGATGCCGATGCAGAGTGCACGTCTGGCCATGATGGTCTCCTGGAGCGCCCCGCCGGCAGGGCGCGGTGCGTTTCCAGCATAGTTCCGCGGCATGCGGTTTTCCATGGCCAGTGCAGGCGGGTGCGCGCTCGCCTAGAATTCGACGACACGCCCGCCACCGGTTGTCGCGGAGGCGCGGCCGGGTTGCGAACGAAGCGGACTGGGCGGCTGGCATGACGAGAAGCGAGCGGAATCCGAAGATGGGGGCTTGCAGGGGCACCGTGCGCGCCATCGCACGGGATGCGGCGCCGTCCCATGCGCGTGCGCCCGGCGCCGGCACGCCGTATCGCCTGCTGTTGCTTGGGTTCTTCCTGGTGCTGGCCGCGCTGGCGCAGGCCGGCTCAGCCGATGCTGCCGACCCCCGTGCGCCCAGGCTTGCCATGCTGCTGGAGGACGGCGGCCCCGCGCTCGGCGCGGAGCAGGCGTTCGCCCTGCAGCGCGAGGGGCGGTTCCGCGACCTGCCCGCCGGTGTGCCCAAGTTCGGCATCGGCGCGCCCCCGGTGTGGTTCCATTTCGCGGTCGATCATGCAGGTTCGGGCCCCCTCCTGCGCCAGCTGCTTGCCGGTGTGCCCTGGATCGAGCGGCTCGAGGTATTCGTGCTGCAGGACGGGCAGCTCCGCGCGGTGCAGCGGGCGGGCGATGGCGAGGCCGGGCTGCGCGGGCCGATGGGCAGCCTCGGCTTCGCCTTCGACCTCGCCTTCGCCCCGGGCCACAGCGACGTGCTGATCCGTGCCCAGACTGCCGACCCGCTCGTGATGCCGCTGCGCCTGCTGCCCCCGGACGAGGCGATCGAACTCCAGCGCCGGCACGACTACGGCTTTGGGCTGCTGTATGGCTTCCTGCTGGCGCTGATCGCCTACAACGCGATGATCTTCATCGGCCTGCGTCACCGCAGCCACCTGGACTATGTGCTCTATGTGGGCACCTTCCTGCTGCTCAGTCTCGCCTACTCGGGGCATGGCGTCGCGCGATTTTGGCCGGGGCAGGCCGGCTTCCAGCAGTACGTCATCCTCATGCTGATGGTGCTGCTTGCCGCCATGGGCCTGCGTTTTGCCAGCGGGTTCCTGCATCTGGAGACGATCGTACCGCGCGCGCATCGCGGCGTACGGGGGTTCTACCTGGCCGCGCTGCTGGCGATCGGCGCCTGCACGCTGTTCGGGCTGCAGTCGGCGGCGGTGTTCACGGCTTTCTTCGTGGTGCAGGTGTTCTCGGTGCTGATGTGCCTGCTCGGCGTCGTCGGCCTGCGCGCGCGCCAGGACGGCGCGCCCTATTTCATGGCCGGTGCGGTGTCGGGCATGCTCGGAGCCTCGGTGACCGCGATGGCCGTGTGGCGAGGGATGCCCTTCACCGAGCTCACCTTCCGCGCGGCCGAGCTCGGGTTTGCGGTCGATGGCACGATCCTCGCGCTTGCGCTCGCCGACCGCATGCGCCGCATCCGGGAGCAGCAGCTGCGGGCGGAGCATCTGGCGGCGTTCGATCCGCTCACCGGCCTGCGCAACCGGCGCGCCTTTGCCGAGCATGCCGCGCCGGTGTGGAGCACGGCGCGCCGCCACGGGCGTCCGCTGTCGGTCATCGTGCTCGACCTCGATCACTTCAAGCGCATCAACGACAGCCACGGCCATGCGATCGGCGACACGGTGCTGGTGGCGGCAGCGCGGGCGATCGAGCGCGACTGCCGTGCCGGGGACATCGCCGCGCGCTGGGGCGGCGAGGAGTTCATCGTGCTGATGCCCGAGACCACGGGCCAGCAGGCCTGGGCGATGGCCGAGCGCCTGCTCGCCAGCGTGCGTTCGATCGACATTCCGCTCGGGGGCGAGCGCCTTGGGGTGTCGGCCAGCGTCGGCGTTGCCGAATGGCGTGGACACGACGACCTCGAGGCGCTGATCCGCGAGGCCGATGCGTGGATGTACGCATCGAAGCGCGCCGGGCGCGACCGGGTGTCGGGCAGTTCGCCGGCCGCGGACCGGGCCTACGCGGGCTGAACCGCAGCCGGGCTGGGGGCGGTCGTCAGCCGCGACGGTGCTGGTGCCGCCAGGCGGCCGGCGTCATGCCGAAGCTGCGCTTGAAGGCGCGGCTGAAGGCGGCGTCGGACTCATAGCCCACCTCGAAGGCGATCTGCGCAGTCGCGGCCGGGCTGTCGCGCAGGCGCTGGGCGGCGACCTGCAGGCGCCAGCTCGCCAGATAGTGCATGGGCGGGGTGCCGAGCACGCTGGTGAAGCGTTCGGCGAAGGCCGAGCGCGACAGCCCCACTTCGCGCGCGAGTTCCTCCGTGGTCCAGCGGTGGGCGACGCGGCGATGCAGCAGCGCCAGCGCACGGCCGACCATGCGATCCTGCAGGCCGGCGAGCCAGCCGGTCTGGTCGGCGGGCAGGCTGGCGAGATAGCGCCGCACCGCCTCGACGAACAGCAGTTCGGCCAGCTTGCCGAGCACGGCGGCCGAGCCCACCCCGCCCGCGGCGAACTCTTCCGCCGCCCGGCGGAAGGCGCTTTCGATCCAGGCGCCGCCCGTGCTGTCGCGGACCTCGAGCCGCAGGACGGCCGGCAGCGTGGCGACGAGCGGATTGTGCGGCGCCTCGCAGCCGAGATAGCCGCACACGATGCGTGTCGCGTCGCCGCCTCCCCCCAGCCGCAGCAGGGCGGGCGTCGCCGCCCCGGGGGCTTCGAGGCGGTCGTCGATCGGCGTGGGCGGCAGGCCCGGCGCGCTGCACAGCCGATGCGTGTCGTTGCGCGGCAGCAGCACGATCTCGCCGGCGCCAACCCGGACCGCCGGATCGCCGTGCGGTTGCACGAACATCTGCCCGGCAACGACGTAGTGGTAGGCGATGAGATGGGCCGGCACCTCGCCGTCGGGAAACTCCTCCGGCCCGACCTTCGAATCGACGCACCACGGCGCGGTGAACTCGGCGTCCAGAAAGACGCCGCCTGACAGCCTCACCGCGGCGAAGACGTCGGAAAGCGCATCCATGATCCTTCCTTCTCGAGCGATGTCCGGCGCCACGGGCAAGACTTCCGGCGTCCCGGACATATCGCGCGGCTGCTCGTGGACTTAACTTAGCACCGCGCGCTCCTCCCGGCCGGGCTTCTTCGGGCGGGACACAAGAGGCGCCCCCAACCCCAAAGGAGGCGAGAGATGAGCATCCATGACGAACTGGGCCTTGCCTGCACCGGTGCCGATGCCGAGAGCCTGGGTCACTACCGCCGCGCGCTGCGGGAGTTCCAGTGCTATGTCGGCGACCCCGTGGCCGACACCGACGCGGCGATCGCGCTGCGCCCCGATTTCGTGATGGCTCGCGTGTTGCGGGCCTACCTGCATCTGCTCGGCACCGAGCCCGTCGGCCTCGCCGTCGCCCGTGCCGAGGTGGACGCCGCGCGCCGCTTGCCCGCCACTGCGCGTGAGCGGGCGCATGTGGCGGCGGTCGAGGCCATCGCGAGCGCTCACTGGCATCGTGCCGGCCGCATGCTGGAGGATGTCGCCATCGACTATCCGCACGACCTGCTCGCGCTGCAGGCCGGCCATCTGGTGGATTTCTACGTTGGCAACGCGCGCATGCTGCGCGACCGCATCGCGCGGGCGCTGCCCGAGTGGTCGCGGGACATGCCGGGCTGCCACGTGCTGCTCGGCATGCACGCCTTTGGCCTGGAGGAGTGCGCCGACTATGCGCGCGCCGAGGCCGAGGGCAAGGCGGCGGTCGAACTCGAGCGCCGCGACGGCTGGGCCTGGCATGCGGTCGCCCACGTGATGGAGATGCAGGGCCGCGAGCGCGACGGCATCGCCTGGCTGCGGCAGGACACCGAGGCGTGGTCGGCCGACAGTTTCTTCCGTGTGCACAACTGGTGGCACCTGGCGCTGTATCACCTCGAACTCGGCGAGATCGATGAAGTGTTGCAGCTCTATGACGGCCCGATCCGCGGCGGGCGCTCGACCGAGGTGCTCAACCTGATCGACGCGTCGGCCATGCTGTGGCGGCTGCATCTGCGCGGCATCGACGTCGGTGCGCGCTGGGAAAGCCTCGCCGACGACTGGTGGCCGCTGGCGACGGCGGGCAGCTATGCCTTCAACGATGTGCATGCGGTGATGGCCTTCGTCGGCGCGCGGCGCTTCGATGCGGTGGAGGCGGTGATCGAGGCCCAGCGTGGCGCGATGGCCGGGCAGAGCGACAACGTCGCCTTCACGCGCGAGGTCGGCCATCCGCTGACGCTGGCGCTGCGCGAGTTCGGCGAAGGACGCTACGTCGATTGCGTGCGTCGCATCCGTGACGTGCGCGAGATCGGGCATCGCTTCGGCGGCAGCAACGCGCAGCGCAGCGTGCTCGACCTCACCCTGCTCGAGGCCGCACTGCGTGGCGAGCGGACTGCGCTGGCCCGTGCGCTGTGTGCCGAGCGCCTGGGCACGCGGCCGCACAGTCCGCTGACGCGGCAGTACGTGGCGCGCACCGTGCCGCTGCTTGAGGCGGCCTGAGCACGCCGGGCGGCCGGTCGGTAACGGCGCTATCGCGGCGCCGTCAGGCTGAATATAATTACAGCCATGCCGACCGCCCATGCCCCTCATGCCACCGCCGCCGCGGCCGATCCGCTCGCGCAGCTCAACCCTGCGCAGCGCGCGGCGGTGGTGCAGGGCGTGGGCGACCGCGCGACGCCGGGCGCGCCGCTGCTGGTGATCGCGGGCGCCGGATCGGGCAAGACCAACACGCTGGCGCACCGTGTCGCGCACCTCATCGCACACGGCGCCGATCCCGGCCGCATCCTGCTGCTCACCTTCTCGCGCCGTGCGGCCGACGAGATGGGGCGCCGGGTGCGGCGCATCCTGACGCAGGCGTCGGCCGGCCGGCCCGGTCTGGCGCAGGCCGAGCTGCACTGGTCCGGCACCTTCCACGCCATCGGCGCGCGCCTGCTGCGCGACTACGCCGGCCGTATCGGGCTCGACCCCGGCTTCACCATCCACGACCGCGAGGACGCCGGCGACCTGATGAACCTGGTGCGCCACGAGCTGGGCCTGTCGGCGACCAAGCAGCGTTTTCCGCAGAAGGGCAGCTGCCTCGCGATCTACTCGGCGGCGGTCAACACACAGGCGCCGCTGGCGGAGGTGCTGCAGGCGAGCTTCCCCTGGTGCGCGGAGTGGGAGGACGCGCTCAAGCGCCTGTTCCGCGCCTACGTCGAGGCCAAGCAGGCGCAGCAGGTGCTCGACTACGACGACCTGCTGCTGTACTGGGCGCAGATGGTGGCCGAGCCGGCATTGGGTGAGGAGATCGGCGGCCTGTTCGACCATGTGCTGGTCGACGAATACCAGGACACCAACCTCCTGCAGGCGTCGATCCTGCTCGCGATGAAACCCGATGGCCGCGGCCTGACCGTGGTCGGCGACGATGCGCAGTCGATCTACGCCTTCCGCGGCGCCACCGTGCGCAACATCCTCGACTTCCCGGCGGCCTTCGAGCCGCCCGCGCAGGTGGTGACGCTGGAGCAGAACTACCGCTCCACCAGGCCGATCCTGGCGGCCGCCAACGCGGTGATCGCGCTCGCCGCCGAGCGCTTCACCAAGAACCTGTGGTCCGAGCGCGAGTCGGCCCAGCGTCCGCGCCTGGTGTCGGTCAAGGACGACGCCGACCAGGCCGCCTTCGTCGTCGACACCGTGCTGGCGCGGCGCGAGGAGGGACTCAGGCTGAAGCAGCAGGCGGTGCTGTTCCGCGCCTCGGCGCACAGCGCGCGCCTCGAGATGGAGCTCACCCGGCGCAACATCCCTTTCGTGAAGTTCGGCGGGCTCAAGTTCCTCGAAGCTGCCCACGTCAAGGATGTGCTCGCGGTGCTGCGCTGGGCGGAAAATCCGCGCGACCGCATCTCGGGCTTCCGCGCCATCCAGCTGCTCGCCGGCGTCGGGCCCAAGACCGCCGGCCGCGTGCTCGACAACGTCTGCGCCGCGCCCGAGGGCTGCGCGCTGCTCGCCGAGCAGCCGGTGCCGGACGCCGCGCGCGCCGGATGGCAGGAATTCGCCGCGCTGGTCGAGCGCCTGGCCGAACGTCCGCAGTGGCCGGCGGATTTCGAGCTCGCCTGCCGCTGGTACGAGGCGCAGATGCCGCGCCTGTACGACGACTTCGCGGTGCGCGTGCTCGACGTCCAGCAACTCGCCCGCATCGCCGCCACCAGCCCGAGCCGGCAGCGCTTCCTCACCGAGCTCACCCTCGACCCGCCCAGCGCCACCAGTGGCGAGGCCGGCATGCCGCTGCTCGACGAGGACTACCTGATCCTGTCGACGATGCACTCGGCCAAGGGCCAGGAGTGGAACGCGGTGAGCGTGCTCAACGTGGTCGACGGCTGCATCCCGTCCGACGTCGCCACCCGCAACAGCGCCGAGGTCGAGGAGGAGCGCCGCCTGCTGTACGTGGCGATGACGCGCGCCAAGGACAGCCTCGACCTGATCGTGCCGCAGCGTTTCTACGTCACCCAGCAGATTGGCATGGGCGACCGCCACGTGTATGCCGGACGCACCCGCTTCATCCCCAACCGCCTGCTCGGGCACTTCGAGCAGATCAGCTGGCCGCCTCCGCCGCCCGAACTGCAGGGCTTGCCCGCCTCGCGCCAGGCGGCGATCGATCTCGCGGCGAAGATGCGCGACATGTGGCGCTGAGCATCGCCACGGCGTCCCGCGAGCGTTGCCGCCCGCCAGGGGCGGCGCCATGATCGGTCGCCCTTTCCTCCCTGTAAGCCTGCCATGGGTCTTTCCGCCGCCGACCTTGACGAGAACGGCCTCAAGATCGGCATCTCGCCCGAGCATTTCCGTTCGGTGGCGATGCCGCTGCTGTTCGACCACCTCAACGCCCAGTGCGAAGGCACGGTGGCGGTCAACCGCGAGGCGCGCATCGTGTGGATGAGCGACAAGTACGCGAGCAAGATCGGATTGGCCGACGGGCGCAGCGCGCTCGGGCGCGAGATCGAGGCGGTGTTGCCGTCCAGCCGGCTGCGCGAGGTGGTCGACAGCGGCCAGCCCAGCCTGCTCGACCTGATGCCCTTCGGCGACGAGCACTTCGTCGTCACCCGCATCCCCTTGCGCGCCGATGACGGCCAGGTGGTGGGGGCGCTCGGCTTCGTGCTGTTCGACCGCGCGCGCCACCTGAAGCCGCTGATGGAGAAGTTCGGCCGGCTGCAGGCGCGTCTGGCCGAGACCGAACGTGCGCTGCTGCAGGCCCGGCGTGCGCGGTACACGATCGCCAACTTCATCGGCACCAGCGCGGTCGCGACCGAGATCAAGCGCCAGGCGCGCGCCGACGGCCCCTTCGTCGCGGTAAACATGGCGGCCGTGCCGGACAACCTGGTCGAGGCCGAACTGTTCGGCACGGCGCCGGGGGCCTTCACCGGCGCCGATCGCAAGGCACGGCTGGGCAAGTTCGAACTCGCCAATGGCGGCACCCTGTTCCTCGACGAGATCGGCGACCTGTCGCTGCCACTGCAGGTCAAGCTGCTGCGCGTGCTGCAGGAGCAGCAGGTCGAGCCCCTCGGCTCCAACCAGGTGCGCCCGCTCGATGTGCGCGTGATCGCGGCCACCCATGTGGATCTCGAGGCGCGGGTGGCCGAGGGCGGCTTCCGCGCCGACCTGTTCTACCGCCTGAACGTGCTGAGTCTGCGCGTACCGGCGCTGCGCGAGCGTCGCGAGGACGTCCGCGCCCTGGTCGAGGCCTTGCTCGACGACATCGCCGCGCGCTCCGGCCAGCGTCCGCTGGAGCTTGCCGACGACGCGCTGGCGCTGCTCGCAGAGCAGGCCTGGCCGGGCAACGTGCGCCAGCTGCGCAACCTGCTCGAGCGCGCCCAGCTCAGCGCCGAGCACGGTCCGCTCGATGGCGCGGCGCTGGCGGCCCTGCTCGACACCGCCGAGCCGGCGCTGGCCGTGCCCGCCGCGGTCGCAAGCCC
>NZ_AMXC01000050.1:0-15202 GCF_000310165.2 Thauera sp. 63 | reverse complement strand
GGGGCGTGCCTCGCGTACCGAACCCGTACGGCAGGCCCGCAAGCCGGCGCCTGTACCGGCGCAGGCGCCGCGTCCGGTGCAGGGCGCGCATGCCCGGCCCGCATCCGACGGCGCCGCACCGGCTCCGGAGGGCGTACGCCTGTCCAAGGTGATGGCCGAGCGCGGCATCTGCTCGCGCCGCGAGGCGGACGAGTTCATCGAGCGCGGATGGGTCTTCGTCGACGGCAAGCGGGTGTCGGAGCTCGGCATCCGCATCGACCCCGACGCCCGCATCGATCTGGCGCCCGAGGCGACCCGCACGCAGCGCCAGCGCGTCACCATCCTGCTGCACAAGCCCGTCGGCTATGTCTCGGGCCAGCCCGAGCCGGGCTACGCGCCCGCGGTGAGCCTGATCGGCGCTGACAACCAGTTCGACCGCGACACCGCGCAGCGCTTCCATCCGAGCCAGCTGAAGAACCTCGCGCCGGCCGGGCGGCTCGACATCGACTCCACCGGCCTGCTCGTGCTCACCCAGGATGGTCGCGTCGCGCGCCAGTTGATCGGCGACGACTCCAAGGTCGAGAAGGAGTACCTGGTGCGTGTCGAGGGCGCGCTGCAGCCCGACGGACTGGCCTTGCTCAACCATGGCCTCGAGCTGGACGGCGTGACGCTGCGCCCGGCCAAGGTCGAGTGGATCAATGACGACCAGCTGCGCTTTCAGCTGCGCGAAGGCCGCAAGCGCCAGATCCGGCGCATGTGCGAGCTCGTGGGGCTGAAGGTCGTGGGCCTCAAGCGCGTGCGTATCGGCAAGGTCAAGCTGGGCGACCTGCCACTTGGTCAGTGGCGCTATCTGCGCGAGGACGAATCCTTCTGATCGCTGGCCCCGGCCTGCGCCATCGCGTCGCCCACCGGCCCGGTGCGCGGCAGGATGCCGGCGCGGTAGGCGGCGCGCGACACCGCGTGCGCGGCCAGTGGGGTGGTCGCCAGCAGTACGGCGATCGCGAACAGGGCCTCCAGCGACACCGCGCCTTCGCTCGCCGCGGCGACGCCGGCCAGCACCAGTACGGCGCCGAGCGCACCGGCCTTGCTCGCTGCATGCATGCGCGTGTAGCTGTCGGGCAGGCGCAGCACGCCGATGGCGCCGACCAGTCCGATCAGCGCGCCCGCCAGCAATAGCGCCGACGCCAGCCAGGGCAGCACGCCGCCGCTCACGATGCGCGCTCCCCGCCGTCGTCCTCGCCGGCCGTCTCCGGCGTGCGGCCGTGGCGGCGGAACATCAGCATGTAGGCAGCGGTGCCGAGGAAGGACACCAGCGCCAGCACCACCGCGGCGTCCAGCAGCACCGGTTGCGCGGTGGTGAGCGCGATCAGCGCGACCACGCCGATGCCCAGCAGGGTCAGCGCGTCGATGGCGACCACGCGGTCGGTGGCGCGCGGCCCGCGCAGCAGGCGGACCACGATCAGCGCTGCGGACAGGCCCTGCAGCGCGAACACCAGCGGCAGCACCCAGCCGGCTCCGGCGAATTCGACATTCATGCTTCGCTTCCTCCCACAGGTGTCCGGGCCGGATCGCCCGCGTGCAGCCAGGCAAGCAGGCGCGATTCGATATCGCGCACGCCATCGCGGATGTCGTCCGCATCCTGTGCATCGATGGCGTGGATGAACATCGTACCGGTGTCGGCCGCGTAGTCGAGCGCCAGGGTGCCGGGCGTCAGTGTCAGCAGGCAGCCGAGCAGCGTGGCGATGCGTTCGTCCGGTTCGCGCAGCTGCAGCGCGACCACGGCCGGTTGTGGATCGACGCGTGGCGCGAGCACGATGCGCGCGACGTCGAGGCTCGCCTTGATCACCTCCAGCGCGAACCACCCGCCGAACAGCACGCCCAGCTCCAGCCGGCGCACGTAGCGGCGCAGCCCGAGCAGGTCGGCGCCAAGGCGCAGCGCGAGATGCACCAGCGCGAAGGCCGCGAGCACACCGAGCGGCGTCAGGGTCTTGGCGAAGGCGGCGAGGCCGATGGCGACGAGGATGTGAAGTCCGAGCATGGTGTCCTCCGCTAACGGGCCGGCGTGCCCAGCACGGCGTCGATGTAGCCCTGCGGCGCGGCCAGCTGCTCGGCGGCGGCACTGGCGTAGTCCATCACGGGGCCGGCCAGCAGGCCAATCGCCACGGTCATCGCCGCCAGTGCCGAAATCGCCCACAGGGCCGGCCGCAGGCCCGCCACGCGGCGCAGCGCGCCCTCGCCCCCGGGGTGGGGTTTCAGGAAGGCCTCGTTCCAGATCTTGCTCATCGACAGCAGGGTGAAGATGCCGGTGAGCAGCGCCACGGTGGTGGCAATCCAGGCGCTCGCGTCGAGGCTGGCCTTCACCAGCACGAACTTGGCCCAGAAACCCGACAGCGGCGGAATGCCGGCGAGCGATAGCGCCGGTATCGCGAACAGGATCGCCAGCCACGGTGCGTGCGCATACAGGCCGCCCATCGCGGCCAGGCGCTCGGCGCCCGTCAGGCGCGCCGCGATGCCGCCGATGAAGAACAGGTTGGCCTTCACCACGATGTGGTGGATCAGGTAGAACACTGCGCCGGCCAGCGCCAGTGGCGTGGCGAGCGCGAGGCCGAGGATCATGTAGCCGACCTGGCTGACGATGTGGAAGGACAGGATGCGGCGCACCTCGGTCTGTGCCGCCGCGCCGAGCACGCCGATCAGCATGGTCGCGCACGCGACCCACAGCAGCACCTCGTGGGCGATGCCGGAGTCGGGCCACAGCAGCGTCACGAGTCGGATCAGCGCATACACGCCGACCTTGGTCAGCAGGCCGGCGAACAGCGCCGAGATTGGCGTCCAGGCGAGGTGATAGGAGGCCGGCAGCCAGCCGAACACCGGGAACAGCGCGGCCTTGATCGAGAACGCCACCAGCATCAGCCCGACCGCGGCGTTGGCGGTGGCCGGCACCTCGCCGGAGGCGAACAGGTGCGCGAGTTCGGCCATGTTCAGGCTGCCGCTGGCGCCGTAGAGCAGGCCGGCGGCGAGAAGGAACATCATCGTCGCGACCAGGTTCAGCACCACATACACGACGGTGCCCGACAGGCGCCGGCGGCCGCCGCCGAGCACGATCAGCGCGAAGGAGCCGACCAGCAGCACCTCGAACCACACGTAGAGGTTGAACACGTCCCCGGTGATGAAGGCGCCGCACACGCCGACCAGCAGACCGTGCAGCAGCGGGTGGAAGTCGCGTCCGCGCGCGGGGTCGGTGTCGCGCGCCTGCGCCACGAGGACGGTGGCGAGGCCGACGATGCCGGTGATGGCGACCATGACCGCCGACAGCCGGTCGATGACCAGGGTGATGCCGTAGGGGGCGGCCCAGCCGCCCGCCTGGCCGGCGATGATCTCGCCGTCGGCGGCGATGCTGACCAGCGCCAGCCCCGCCGCGGTGAGCGCGGCGCTGCCCAGCAGGCTGAGCGCGCCGACCAGCCTCGGCGAGCGCCGCGCGAGCAGGCACAGCACCAGCGTGGCGAGGGGAATCAGCAAGGGCGAGACGAGCAGGGCGTTCATCGGCGCGCCTCGTGTGATTCCGTCGCGGGCAGAGGCTCGTCCGGCAGGTCGGGCGCCGGCTCCTCGGCCACCGCGGTGATGCGGTCGGTCTCGATGTTGCCGTGCAGTTCCCAGGTGCGCTTGAGTACCGCGAGGGCGAAGACGAACAGCGCGAAGCCGATCACGATCGCCGTCAGCACGAGGGCCTGTGGCAGTGGATTGACCATGACGCCGCCGATGCCGGCGCTGAAGCCCCCATCGACGAAGGCGGCGACACTGCCGCCCAGCCGTCCGCCCAGTACCACGGCGAGGTTGACGCCATTGCCCAGCACGACGACGCCGAGCACCACGCGCAGCAGGCTGCGGTCGAGCAGCATCCAGATGCCGATGGCGACGAGCAGGCCGGCCGTGACCGATGCGACGATTTCCATGTCAGCCCTCCGTGGGCCGGCTTGCGGCCCCCTGGCGCATCACGTCGTCCGCCTGCTCGCGTTCGACCAGGCGCAGCAGCATGTGCAGCACGGCGCCGAGCACGGTCAGGAACACGCCGGCATCGAACAGCAGCGGCGAGCCCAGCGGCAGGCCGCCGGGGAAGATCCAGCTACCGGTTAGGAAGGCCTCGCCCCGCAGCAGACCGATGACGCCGGCGCCAGCGGCCACCGTCAGCCCGATGGCAGCGATGATGGCGGGCGGTACGCGCAGCATCCGGCGCGCCTGCTCCGCGCCGTCGCCCAGCGCCAGCAGCACGACCGCGCAGGCCGCGACCAGCCCGCCGATGAAGCCGCCGCCGGGCAGGTTGTGGCCGCGCCACAGCAGCACAAGCGACATCAGCAGCAGCAAGGCGGACAGCGGCTTCAGTCCATGTCGCAGCAGCACCGAGCCGAACTCGGTGCTGCCCGCGGCGGACGCGGCGCGGGACGTCGGCGCCACCCGTTTCCGGCCGCTGCCGAGCAGGGAGGCGGCGGCGAGTCCGGCGAGCGCCACGACGAGGATCTCGCCCAGCGTGTCGAGCGCGCGGAAGTCGACCAGGATCACGTTGACCACGTTGGCCCCGTGCCCGGCGGGCAGGCTGTTGTCGAGGTACCAGCGGGCGATGTTGCCGGGCAGCGGTTCGCTGATCGAGACCAGCAGCAGCGCGGTGACGATGGTGCCGAGCACCGCCGCGACGATCGCATGGAAGCGCTTGGCCGCCGGGTTGCGCGAGCCGACACCGGACAGGGGCGGCAGCTTGCGCAGCACCAGCGCGAGGAAGATCACCGTCAAGGTCTCGACCATCAGTTGCGTGATGGCGACGTCCGGCGCGTTGGCGGCAAGGAAGAACAGCGCCAGGCCCAGGCCGCTGGTGCCCAGCGTGGCGACCAGCGCGACCCGGCCGCGCATCACCGCCGCCGCTGCGGCACCGGCCACCGCGAGCACGCAGCCCACGGTGCCGGCGACGGACAGCGGGCTGGTGGGGATCGGCCAGCGGATGCCGCCGCCGGCGGCGAGCGCGGAGATCACGCCGACCAGCGTGAAGCCCGCGATCGCCAGCACCAGCAGGCTGATGTGCTGGCGCAGGGAGCCATGCTGGAAGCGGTCGGCGATCCGGGTGGCGAAGGCGAAGATGCGCTTGAGCAGACGATCCCAGAGCATGTCACCGCTGACGCGCCACAGCACCCGCCACAGCGACAGGCGGCGGCGCACGCGCGTGCGCTGCAGGTAGAAGAAAACGCCCAGAGCCACCGTCAGCACGCTGGCCACCACCGCCGGCGTGAGTCCGCCCCACAGGTACAGGCGCACGTTGACCGCGTCGCGCGCCACGGCCTGAACCGCGGCGTCGATGAGCCAGATCTCGGCGATGTTGTTGAACGCACCGAAGACGAAGCCGCCGCAGGCGAGCAGCATCGGCCCGATCCACATCGGCAGGCTGACCTCGTGCGGGTGCTGCGGATAGCGCCCCTCGCGGTCGAGGAAGGTGCGCACGAAGACGAGACCGGCGGCGGCGAGGAGCAAGGCGTTGGTGAGGATCATGACCGCGATGGTGATCCAGCCGGCCACGCCCAGCTCGATGAGGCCGGCGTACTTGAACTCCTTGGCGATGAAGCCGAAGAAGGGCGGCAGGCCGGCGTTCGAGAAGGCTGCCAGCGCCACAGCGAAGCCGGTGAGCGGCATGTAGCGGATCAGGCCGCCCAGGCGCGAGATCTGGCGTGTGCCGGTGGCGTGGTCGACGGCGCCGACCGCCATGAACAGCGCCGCCTTGTAGAGGGCATGCGCCACGAGATAGATGGCGAAGGCCTGCAGCCCGTAGCGGGTGTTCGTCCCGAGCAGCATGGTCAACTGGCCGAGCACGGTCACGGTCGTGTAGGCGAGTACCCGCTTCAGGTCGGTCTGGCGGATCGCCAGCACCGCACCCACCAGCGCCGTGGCGGCGCCGATGATGATCAGGATCGTGCTCCAGCCCGTTGAGCCGCCGAGCACCGGATTGAGACGGGCAAGCAGATAGACCCCGGCCTTCACCATGGTGGCCGAGTGCAGATAGGCCGAGACCGGCGTCGGCGCCGCCATGGCGTTGGGCAGCCACAGGTGGAAGGGCAGTTGTGCCGACTTGGTGAAGGCGCCGGCAAGGACCAGCAGCAGGATCGCCGGATACAGCGCGTGCCCCTCGAGGGCGCTCGCCGACAGGGCAGAGAACTGCCAACCTCCACCGGCGCTGCCGAGCAGGATGAGTCCGGCGAGCAGGGCGAGCCCGCCGCCGCCGGTGATCAGCAGCGCCTGCAGTGCGGCCCGGCGCGACTCGGGCTTGTCATGCTGGAAGCTGATCAGCAGGAAGGACGCGACGCTGGTCAGCTCCCAGAACACGAACATCGCGATCAGGTCGTCCGCCAGTACCATGCCCAGCATGGCCGCCATGAAGCCCAGCAGGTACGCATGGAAGCGGCCGAGGTGATGGTGGTCCGACAGGTAGCTGCCTGCGTAGAGCACGATCAGCGTGCCGATGCCGCTGATCAGCAGCGCGAACAGCAGCGACAGTCCGTCCAGGCGGAAGGCGAGGGCGATATCGAGCGCAGGCACCCACGCGTGGTGCTCCATGATGACGCCGCCCGCGGCGATCTCCGGTGTCAGCGACACGAAGTGGCCGAACACGACCAGCGGTGCGAGCGCGAGCACCCACGCCGCGCGCTCGCCGAGCCAGCGCGTCAGCACGGGTGCGAGCAGCATCGTCAGTGCGACCAGGCCGATGCTGATCAGCATGGCGCGCATTCCCCGAGCAGCATGTCTGTCGTCTCCCCCTGTGAGCGGCGCGTGCCTTTGTTGCCGGCCCGCATTATTCGTGTTGGTGGGAAAGTGACAGGACGCACGCTTGCGAGGTTCCCGAAGGCGGACCCGCCCGACGTGACTGCGCCCGGCTTACGGGTGCGCGCCTTGCGTTGCGCGACCCCGTAAGCCGGGCGCAGGGTGAAACGGTGGGCCGCCTCAGGCGGCGATGCGGGCGCGTTCCTTTGGAATCTTCATGCAGGTGCCCGCATGCTTCATCACTTCGGCGCCCACTTCGCTCAGTCCGCTGACCTCGGCGAAGTAGCCGGCCAGCGGGCAGTCGAACCCAGGCGGACATCCGTGCTCGCAGGCACATTCCTGTTGCGTTTCGTCCAGCAGGACCATCTCGTGGACGGCTTCGCAGCGCCCGATCGGGGAGTCGATGATGCTCATGGCAGTCTCCTTCAATGGTGCAGAACGGTCCGCGAGTTCGTTTATTGCCGCATGCTTGTGACGAAATTCACGGACGCCAACTGATTCCAGTCTAGTCGCTGGTGCGTGGGGCGCCGGGCGAAATGGTCGAAGGTTGACCTGCGTCAAGGGCTGGCGGGCGGGCACCGGGCGGCCGTGGCTGCGTCTCGTGCGGCATGTGGCACTGGCTGTCGCGATAGGGGCCGCGGCTCCGTGTCCATCCGGGGCCCGGGTCGGACTGGGTGCAGAACGGGCGTCCATCGATCCTGCTGATCCAGACGTACCAAGGGGCGGGGGCGGCCATGGCGGCGGGTGCGTGCAGGCCGAGCACCAGCGTCGCCGCCCGTGCAAGGCGGACGGCGGCGGTGTGGCGGCGAGGCTCACTCTGCACGCAGGGCCTCCACCGGGTCCAGGCGGGCTGCGCGGCGTGCGGGCAGAACCCCGGCCGCGAGTCCGATCGACACGGCCAGCAGTTCGGCCGCCACGACGAAGCTCCACGGCGTGCTCACCGGCAGCGCCGGCACCATCAGTCCGAGCAGATGGGCAAGTCCGGCGCCGGTCGCGAGGCCGACCGCGCCACCGGCCGCAGCCAGCACCACGGCTTCGCCCAGGAAGAGCCCGAGGATGGTCCGCCGGCGCGCCCCGAGTGCCACCAGCAGGCCGATCTCGTTGGTGCGCTCGGACACTGCGATGGTCATGATGGTGACGATGCCGACCCCGCCCACCAGCAGCGAGATACCGCCAAGGGCACCGACTGCCGCGGTGAGTATTCCGAGAATGTTGGACAGCGTGGCGAGCATGTCCTCCTGGGTGCGGATGGTGAAGTCCTCGCGGCCGTGGCGGGCGGTCAGGCTGCCCTTGACGAGCTCGACCACGCGGGCGGCAGGAACGTTCTCTTCGTAGTCGAGGCCGATCTCCATCAGGCCATCGCGATTGAACAGGGCAAGGCCGCGTGCGGTGGGGATGAAGGCGGTGTCGTCGAGGTCGATGCCGAGGAACTGGCCCTTTTCCTCCATGATGCCGATGACCCGGTAGCGCTCGTCGCCGATCTGCACCCGCTCGCCGAGCGCATTGCCGGCATCGAACAGCTCGCGTTTGAGCTTGGGCCCCAGCACCACGAAGGCGCGCGGGCTGTCGCTGTCGTCGGGCGGCAGGAACTGGCCGACGCGCACCCGCATCGCGTACACCGCTTGCATGTCGGGGCCGACGCCGAGCACCATCGTGCGCCGCACACGGCCGTTGGCGCGCACCTCGGCGTTGCCGCTGACGTTGCCGGTGACGTGGCGCACATGCGGCAGGCGGGCCAGGGCGGCGACGTCGTCGAGGGTGAGGTCGCGCGCGGTGGACGGCAGGCCGGGCGGGCCGCCGCGGGGGCCCTGGCGGCCGGGGTTGATCTCGATGACGTTGGTGCCGAACTGGCCGAACTCCTGCAGCACGAAGCGATGCAGGCCCTCGCCGATCGAGGTCAGCAGGATCACCGCGGCGATGCCGACGGCGATACCGCCGAGCGTCAGGCCGCTGCGCATGCGGTGCGCGGTGACCGAGCGCAGGGCGAGGTGCAGGAAGTCGATCCAGCGCATCGCGCTCACCGCTTCATCAGCGCCTGCACCGGATCCAGTGCAGCCGCGCGGCGTGCGGGCATCACCCCGAACAGCAGCCCGGTGGCGAGCGCCGTGCCCACCGCCGCGGCCACGGCCCAGTCGGGCGGCCATGCCGGCAGGGCGGGAAAGGCCAGCCGTATGGCCCACGCACCCGCGTGACCGAGCGCGAACCCGGTCAGCGCGCCGGCCAGCGACAGCAGCCCGGCCTCGGCGAGGAAGGCGAGACGGATTGCGCGTGCGCTGGCACCGAGCGCCTTCAGCAGACCGATTTCGCCGGTGCGCTGGGTGACGGCCACCAGCATCACGTTCATGACCAGGATGCCGGCCACCGCCAGGCTGATCGCGGCGATGCCGGCGACACCCAGCGTCAGCGCACCGAGGATGCGGTCGAAGGTGCCGAGCACCGCGTCCTGGGTGATGACGGTGAAGTCGAGCTCGCCGTCGCGCCGGGCGCGCAGCAGGTCCTCCACCTGGCGCTGGGCCGGCGCCAGCGCCTCGCGGCCACGGGTCTCGACCATGATGCGGAACAGGGCGTTGGTGTTGAACATCGCCTGTGCGGTGGCGACCGGCACCAGCACCAGCTCGTCGGAGTTCATGCCCAGCCCGCGGCCTGCCGGCCCCATGATGCCGATCACGCGCAGGCGGCGATCGCCGAGGCGGATCATGCGACCGATGGCGTTCTGGTTGCCGAACAGCTCGGCCCGGATCGTCTCGCCGATCACCGCCACCGCCGTGGCGCGACCGAAGTCCTCGCGCGGCAGGAACTGGCCGCCGGCCACGCCGAAACCGCGGATGTCGAGGTAGTCGGCAGTGGTGCCGACCACCATGACCTCGCGCAGGCGACCGCCGACCGAGATCTCGGAGTTGCCCACGGTGAGCGGTGCGACGCGCTGCACCAGCGGCACGCGCAGCAGGGCCGCGGCATCGTCGTTGGTGAGATCGCGCGGCGTGCTGCTGACGAAGCTGCCCGGATTGACGCCGCCGGTCTCGGTGCGGCCCGGTAGCACGATCAGCAGGTTGGCGCCGAGCGCGGAGAACTCCTCGACGACGTAGCGGCGGGCGCCGTCGCCGAGCGCCGTGAGCATCACCACCGCCGCCACGCCGATCGACATCGCCAGCACCATCAGCGCAGTGCGCAGCGGGTAGCCGAGCGCGGCGCGGCTGGCGAAGCGTAGCGTGTCGGCCGGGCTCATGCCGGTTCCGGGGCGCGGCGCACGTCCTGGCGAATGGCGCCGTCTTCCATCAGCACCCGGCGGCGGGCGCGCTCGCCCATGGTCGGGTCGTGGGTGACCACGATCAGGGTCATGCCGGCGGCGTTCAGCGCCTCGAGCAGGGCCGTGACCTCCTGGCCGGTCGTGCGGTCGAGGTTGCCGGTGGGTTCGTCGGCCAGCAGCATCGCGGGCCGCATGATGGTCGCGCGCGCGATCGCCACGCGCTGGCGCTGTCCGCCCGAGAGCTCGTCCGGCCGATGGTTGGCGCGTGCCCCGAGGCCGAAGTCCTTCAGCGCCTGCCCCACGCGGTCGTTGCGTTCGTGGGCCGGCATCCCGGCGAGCATCAGCGGCAGGGCGATGTTCTCGGCCGCGGTGAGCCGCGGCACGAGGTGGAAGCTCTGGAACACGAAGCCGATGCGGGCGCTGCGTACCGCGGCCTGCTCGTCGGCGGAGAGCGTGGTGACGTCGCGCCCTTCCAGCCGGTAGTGGCCGCTGTTGGGGCGGTCGAGCAGGCCGAGCAGGTTCAGCAGCGTGGATTTGCCCGAGCCGGAAGGCCCCATCACGGCGACGTACTCGCCGGCCTCGATGCGCAAGGACACATCGCACAGCGCATGCACCTGGCTGTCGCCCAGCTGGAAGATGCGGTTGATGCCGTCGAGCTCGATCTGCGCCATGTCTGCCCGCGATCCGGTGGCTGTGCGCTAGCGGGTGACGGATTCGACGCTGACGCGTGCGCCGGGCGCAACGCCCGTGCGCTCGAGCGAGGTGACGATGCGCTCGCCGGCCTGCAGGCCCTCGACGACCTCGGTCTGTTCCCAGTTCGACAGGCCGGTGCGCAGGCTGCGCTCGACCAGCACGCCGTTCTGCTCGACCAGCACGCGCCGGCCTTCGCGCAGCGCGGCGGTCGGGATGCGCAGCACGTCCGGCCGGGTGTCGAGCACGATCTCGACGTCCGCGCTGTAGCCGACCAGCATGCCACGGGCCTCGTCCGGGCGTGCGAAGTCGACGTCCACCTCGACGGTGCGGGCCTGCTTCTCGACCGCGGTGATGTAGGGCGCGACGCGCTTGACCCGGCCTTCGAACACCGTGCCCGCCATCGCCTCCAGGGTGATGCGCACCGGTTGGCCGGGGCGGATCTTGGGTGCGTCGATCTCGTCCATCGGCGCCTTCACGTACAGGCAAGAGTCGTCGATCAGGTCGATGGCCGGCGGCGTCGGCACGCCGGGCGGGGAGGGGATGGAGATCTCGCCCAGTTCGCCGCTGATCTTGGCCACGGTGCCGGCAAAGGGCGCGACCAGCACCAGGCGCTGGCGCTCGGTCTCGGTGGCGGTGAGCTGGGCCTGCGCGGTGGCGACATCCGCACGCGCGGTGTCGCAGGCCGCGCGGCGCGCGCGGGCCTCGGTGCGGGCCTTCTCCTCGGCGCTGGCGGACACGAAGCCGCGCTTGACGAGCTGCGCCTGGCGCGCGGCCTCGCGTTCGGCGTTGTCGGCCACGGTGCAGGCCTCCTGCACGCGCTGGCGCGCGGTGGCGCGCTGCGCCTGGTTGATCGCCAGGCGCGCGTCCAGATCGCCATGCCACAGCCGCATCAGCACCTGCCCGGCCTCGACCCGGTCGCCTTCCTTCACCCCCAGGTAATCGATGCGCCCGCCCACGATGGTCGCCATCTTGGTGCGCTGGCAGGCTTCGATCTCGCCGGCGCGGGTGTTCGACAGCGTCGCCTCGACCAGTCCGCGGCCGACCTCATGCACCACGACCGCAACCGGCTTCGGACGGGTGAGCCACCAGCCTGCCGCGCCGATGAGTGCGATCGCGATCATGAGAGGAACCAGGCGGCGGAGGGTTTTCATGGCGGAGCGGTATCAGAGGTCGTCGAAGAAGTCTGTGTCCAGGCGTTTCAATTCGATCTTGCGCTTGATCGACACGCCGACGTTGTGTTCCACAGCGAGCCGGGCAAGCTCCTCTCCATCGATGAGGACGAGTCGCAGATGCGGAAGCTCTGCCGCTCGTCTGGCGTCTTGAGTGAATCTACTGGTGGTCACGAACACCCCGCGATCGGCACCATGTTTGGCCAAGGCACCGAGGAAACCGTTGATCTCCGGCCCACCGACCGGCGCATCGGCCCAACGCTTCGCCTGCAAATATATCCGGTCCAGTTTCAGCCGGTCCTCGTAGATCACGCCATCGATTCCACCGTCTCCGGAACGGCCCGTCACTTCACCGACGCCATAACCCATGGCCGCCAGCAGACGCACGACGAAGCGCTCGAAGCTCGCCGGGCTGATTGACCGAAGCTGCGCGAGGACCTCCTGTTCAAGCGTGTCCTGGAGTTCAGTCAGCGTTTCGTCGATCTGCTCTTCCGGGGTCAGGGTCTCGTCGGCGCGTGCTTCTGGTGCTGCATCGGGCGCATTCTGAGCTATGACGGCTTTCCAACTCCCCATCCCGCGGGCCTCGAAGTACTTTCGATCGAGTTGGCCCGGGAGTTCAGGGAGCGCAGCACGACCTTTTGCCGAGATCCGGAACAAGCCGCGACCACAGCTCTCGATGAGACCTGTCTTATTGAGATCGCTTTTCGCCCAGCCGACGCGGTTCAGGTATCGCGGGTAGCCGCTGGGGAGGGTTTCAGCCAGGTCGTCGTCGGTAAGTTGCAGTTGCTCTGCAAGCTCTTGCGACGCTTCTCGCAGGTTGCGAGGACGTCCATCGGCGACGAGATCGAGCAGGGGGCGAATGAGTTCGTGGTACTTCGGGACGCTCATTGTGGTGATGCCTCAGGCTTGTGCGCGGGATGCGTACGTGATGTTCCTTACGAGGCTGCGGAACTCGCTTCGCTCGGACAGTCCTCGCCTCTCCACGAACACCACGTACGCATCCCGGAACCGCTTGCGCCGTCCGAAACTCAGGGGGGACGCCGACAGGAGGTTGTGCTGGGCCGACGAAACCCGGAAGCGCGGGCAGGGGCGGTGCGGGGTGTTCCTGGCGCAGGCGAGGACTGTCCGAGCCCGAAGGGCGAGTTCCGCAGCCTGCAGAAGGAATACCCCGCACGGTACCGGCGGGATCCTCGTGCCGAGAGTGGCAAAAGCATGCTCCTGGACCCGAGCAGGGCGGCTGCAACGGCGCACGAGCGAGGCGGCTATCGTATCGGTCGAACCCTTCGTTGCCATCCTCGCTCTCCTTTCCGACCTGACTTACTTCCCGCCCTTGGCCCACGAATCCTTCAGCGTGACCGTGCGGTTGAACACCGGCGCGCCGGGTTTCGAGTCCACGCGGTCGGCGACGAAGTAGCCGTGGCGTTCGAACTGGAACCGGTCCTCGGCGCGGGCGTCCTTGAGCGCGGGCTCGAGGTAGGCGGTGATGACGCGCTTGCTGTCCGGGTTGATGTCGTTGAGGAAGTCGCGCTCGGTGTCCGGCGCGTCGCCCTCGCGGCGCTGGCCGGGGTGAGGATGGGCGAAGAGGCGGTCGTAGATGCGGACCTCAGCCTCGTAGCCGTGCGCCACCGACACCCAGTGCAGGTTGCCCTTGACCTTGTAGTTGTCGGCGCCGGGGGTGCCGGACTTGGAGTCGGGCATGTATTCGGCGAGCACCGCGGTGATGTTGCCCGCAGCATCCTTCTCGCAGCCGGTGCATTTCACCACGAAGCCGTAGCGCAGCCGCACCATGTTGCCCGGGTAGAGGCGGTGGAAGCCCTTGACCGGCTCCTCCATGAAGTCCTCGCGCTCGATCCACAGCTCGCGGCCGAAGGGCATGTCGCGCTTGCCCAGTTCGGGCTTGAGCGGATGGTTGGGCGCCTGGCACAGCTCGGTGGTGCCTTCGGCGTAGTTGGTGATGACGAGCTTCAACGGGTCGAGCACTGCGACCCGGCGTTCGGCGGCCTCGTTGAGGTCGTCGCGCATGCATTCTTCCAGCACGCTCATGTCGATCCACGAGTCGGCCTTGGAGACGCCGATGCGTTCGGCAAAGCGGCGGAAGCCGGCGGCGGTGAAGCCACGGCGGCGGGCGCCGACGAGGGTGGGCAGGCGCGGGTCGTCCCAGCCGGCGACGTGGCCTTCGTTGACGAGCTGGATCAGCTTGCGCTTGGAGAGCACCACGTAGGTGAGGTTGAGGCGGGCGAACTCGATCTGCTGCGGCAGCGGGCGCGGGAAGTGCCCCTCGGTGGCGAGCGCATCCAGCAGCCAGTCGTAGAACGGACGCTGGTCCTCGAACTCCAGCGTGCACACCGAGTGGGTGATGTTCTCGATCGCATCCTCGATCGGATGGGCGAAGGTGTACATCGGGTAGATGCACCAGGCGTCGCCGGTGCGATGGTGCGCAGCGTGGCGGATGCGGTAAATGGCCGGGTCGCGCAGGTTGATGTTGGGGCTCGCCATGTCGATCCTGGCGCGCAGGATGTGCGTGCCCTCGGCGAACTCGCCGGCGCGCATGCGGGCGAAGAGGTCGAGGTTCTCCTCGACGCTGCGATTGCGATACGGGCTGTCTTTGCCCGGCTCGGTCAGCGTGCCGCGGTTGGCGCGCATTTCCTCGGCCGACTGCGAGTCGACATAGGCCTTGCCGGCCTTGATCAGGCTGACCGCGCAGGCATGCATGCGGTCGAAATAGTCGGAGGCGAAGTATAGGTGTTCGCCCCACTCGAAGCCGAGCCACTTCACCGCCTCGAGGATGGCATCGACGTACTCCTGCTCTTCCTTCTCGGGGTTGGTGTCGTCGAAGCGCATGTGGCAGACGCCGCCATAGGCTTCGGCGAGACCGAAGTTCAGGCAGATCGACTTGGCGTGGCCGTAGTGCAGGTAGCCGTTGGGCTCGGGCGGGAAGCGCGTCTCGACGCGGCCGCCCCATTTGCCCGAGCGGTTGTCCTCGTCGATGATGCTGCGGATGAAGTTGCTCGGCGCGACGGCTGCGGTGTCGGTCTTCTTGTCGTTGGGGGTCATCGGATGCAATGCGAACTGAAAGACGGAATCGCAGGATTGTAGCCGATCCCCCTGTCGCGACGGGGCTGGCGGCCGTGATGCGGGACGCGTCTGGGGAACACGGTGCGTGCTGTTTGGTCGGAATGTGTTTTTTTGGCCCTTGGCGGCCGTTCAGGGAGTGTGCATGACGCAGGACATGGCAGTCGCCATCGGCTGGCTGGAGCAGCATCCGCCCGCCTATGCCGTGGTCGTGGTGATCGGGCTGGTACTCGTGGCCTGGCTTTTG
>NZ_AMXC01000049.1:0-15995 GCF_000310165.2 Thauera sp. 63 | reverse complement strand
GATTGGGGGGGCGGCGGGGGGGAGCCGATCGACGCCCTCGGCGGCGGTGAGGTCGGCGGCCAGCACGCTGCATGGCCCATTCACAGCGCTGGCAAGCCGTTCGAGGCGCGCGGGGTCGCGGGCGGTAAGCAGCAGCGACGCCCCGGCCATCGCCAGCTGGCGCGCCAGCGCCTCGCCCAGCCCTCCGGTCGCGCCGGTGAGGACGACGCGCGCATCGGTCAGTCGCATGATCCGCCCTCGCCCGGCAGCGCACGGAACACATCGCCGTACAATTTGAAGAACACGCGTGCGGCGTGAACCACGTCGGCCTGATCCTCGGGCTCCATGCGTTCGAGCAGACTCGCCAGGTGCTGCGTGTGCGCCTGGTCGAGCGTGCCGTGCGAGCGCAGGTACGAGAAGGCGGCGTCCGGCAGACCGAGCGCTGCCTGGATGCGATCGGCGGCGGTAAGCGCAAGCGCGACGCTGGTCCCCTCGAGCACGAACACCATGCCGAAGAAGGCTGCCGGATTGCGGCGGCTGATCAGGTCGTAGGCATAGGCCACCATCACCTCTGCCGGGAGATCGGGACGACCGGCGCGAACGGCCTCCGCATCGCCGCCTGCGGCGCGGATATCGTTGAGGATCCATTCCTCGTGGCCGATCTCTTCCTCGATGTACTCGGCCACCGCCTTGCGCATCCAGCCCTGCCGTTCCGGCAGCCGGCCGCCCAGACTCATCAGCAGCGGTGCGGTGTGCCTGACGTGGTGATAGGCCTGGGTGAGGAAGGCGACATACGCCTCGCGGCTGACCCGGCCCGCCAGGCAGTCCACGATGATCGGCGCGGTAACGAGATGCTGGCGCGCCTCGTCGGTCTCCAGGCGAAGCTGGTCATGGAAAGACATCATTGGCTTCCTTGTCGTTGGCGTTCGTTTCATTAGATGAGGCGGCGTAAAGCGCGTCGATCTGCATTGAATGGTGTTCGATGACCCGTGTGCGCACGGGGCGGCCGTTGCCCGTCGCCAGGCCGTTGTCGACCGTGAACGGCTGCACGGCCAACCAGTGCCGGACGCGCGCGTAGTCGGGCAAGGCGGCATTGACGCGGTCGATCAGCGCCGCGAGCGCCGCCGGATCGGCGCCCGGTGACGGAACGATCAGCGCAGCGAGTTGCGGCCGGCCGTCTCCGACAACGACAGCCTGGGCCACGCCGGCATCGGCCAGCAGCAGGGACTCGACCCATTCGGGCGAGACGTTGCGTCCGTAGGAGGTGATCAGTCGGTTTCCGCGCCGGCCGTCGAGATGCAGGTGGCCGCGCTCATCCAGATGTCCGAGGTCGCCGCTCGAAAATGCGCCGGAAGTGGCGCGCACGCCGCCGACGTAGCCGAGGAAGGCACGCGCATGCACCACGACCTCGCCCTCGCGCACAGACAGCCGCACATGCGGCAGGGGCGAACCGGCATCCTCGCCATCGTCACCCGGCAGGTTCAGGCTCACGACGGATCCGGCCTCGGTGAAGCCGTAGCCCTGATAGGCGGGAATGCCCCGCGCCCGCGCAAGCTCGAGCAGCCCGGGGGCAACGCGTGCGCCACCCACCGCGACGAATCGCAGACGCTCGCTCGCCATCAGCCCGCGGGCGGCGAGCCACAGGCTCCAGACCTTCAGCAGTTCCGGAACGAGGATGAGGCTCACCGCGCCACTTTCACGCACGACCGCATCCAGCCGCGCCGGATCGAAGCCTGCGCCGCCTTGCCAGCCCATCGTCCCGAGCGGCGGCAGATGGACGGGAATGCCACGCAGCAACGCGGCATGGACACCCGCCACGTTCTCCAGCAGCAGCCCCAGCGGCAAGGCGGCGAGGTGACACTGCAGCGCCAGCGCCGCCGTCGCCTCGCCGACGGCGCCGGCCGTGTCGAGCAGGCCCTCGCGCGACAGGCAGACGCCTTTCGGGGCGCCCGTGCTGCCGGACGTATAGGAGATCTTCGCGGTGCCCTCGGGCAGGGACACCGCCGGGACGATCCGCCGCATCCAGTAAAGGCCCTGCCAGCGCCCCGTGTGGCAGAAGCCGAGATCGAGCGCGCCGATGCGTTCCGGCATGTCGGTAAGGACCGTGTCCGCCGCGCTGTGCTCGAGCGCATGGCGCAGCTGCGCCGGCGTGAAGAACGCCGGCAGCGGCAGATGCACCTTGCCCGCCAGCTGGGTACCGAGATCGGCCATCACCCACGCCGGCCCGTTGTCGGCCAGCACGGCAACCACCTTCGACGCTGCCAGCCGCGGCTGCAGGGCGCGCAGTTCGTCCGCGATCTCGGTCGCGCGCCAGCGTCGCTGGCCGGAGTCGAGCAGGGGCGCATCCTTATCGTGGGACGCAAACACGTCGAGCCAGGAGAATTCAGCCACGCTCGCTCCCCTTCTCCAGCGCCATGCGAATCCTGCCGGCGACGACCACCGGCCGGGTGTCGTAATACCGCCCCCAGGCGAGGGCCTGACCGCCGAGACGCTCGGGGTCGGCCTGGGCCAGGGCCAGCGGCGGCAGGCTGAGGCGGCGGAAGATGCCGATCAACTCGGTCGTCGCGGTGAACACCACCCACTCGAAGCCGAGCAGATCGAGATGCGCCGCGAGCAGCAGGATCAGGTCCACGCTGCTGCCCGGGCGCTCCGCCGCCAGGTTGCCAACCTCGACGATGCGGTCGCGCGGCACGGCCTGCCCGGCCAGTCGTCCGATCTCGCGCTCGATGGGCGCATCGAGGTAGCGCTCCAGGAACAACCCTTCTTCGGCCGCACTGCGCCAGCCCACCGCAGCGAGCGGACGCGCGTCCTGCTCGAGCAGCATGAGGTTCGGCGCGAACGCCGGCACGTCGGCCGCATAGGCCTGCCTGAAGGTGGCCCGGATGAATGCCTCGGCGACGTGGCGACGGGGATGCCCTGTGACCACGTGCGAGACCGACGGGCCATCGGACAAACGCTTGAAGCGACGTTGTAGTGCGCCAGACATGACGGTCCTTGGAAACGCGTTGCCGCCAAGGTAAGCAGCGCGGATTAATCCACGCTTAAGCGCGCAGCGAACCGCCGATGCGTCGCGGGGTTCATCGCTCTATGATGCAGACTTGAGTCCGAACCCTCACGGAGACCACGCGATGTCGAACACCCCCGGGTATACCCCGCCCAAGGTCTGGACCTGGACCAAGCCGAGCGGCGGCCAGTTCGCCAGCATCAACCGCCCCGTCGCCGGCCCGACGCACGAGCGCACGTTGCCGCGCGGCAGACATCCGCTGCAGCTGTATTCGCTCGCCACGCCCAACGGCGTGAAGGTGACGGTGATGCTGGAGGAACTGCTCGCCGCCGGACACAGCGGCGCCGAGTACGACGCCTGGCTGATCCGCATCAACGAGGGCGACCAGTTCGGCAGCGGCTTCGTCGATGTGAACCCGAACTCCAAGATCCCCGCCCTGCTCGACTGCAGCGGCCCGGCGCCGATCCGGGTGTTCGAATCGGGCGCCATCTTGCTGTACCTGGCCGAGAAGTTCGGTGCCTTCGTGCCGACCGACCCTGCCCGACGCGCCGAGTGCCTGTCCTGGCTGTTCTGGCAGGTGGGCAGCGCGCCCTATGTCGGTGGCGGCCTGGGCCATTTCTACGCCTACGCACCAACCAAGATCGAGTACGCCATCGACCGCTTCGCGATGGAAACGAAGCGCCAGATGGATGTACTCGACCGCCGCCTGGGCGAGAGCCGCTACGTGGCCGGCGACGAATACACCATCGCCGACATGGCGATCTGGCCCTGGTATGGCGGCATGGCCAAGGGCCTGCTGTACGACGCCGGCGAGTTCCTGCAGGTGCAGGACTACCGCAACGTCATCCGCTGGGCCGACGAGATCGGCGCGCGCCCTGCGGTGAAGCGCGGGCGCATGGTCAACCGCGTGATGGGTCCGCTCGACAGCCAGCTGCACGAGCGCCACGACGCCGGCGACTTCGACACCCGCACCCAGGACAAGCTGCAGCCCGAGGCCTGACCGCCGCTGCCATTTCACAAGGAGCCGCCCCAATGGACCAGAACAGCATCTGGAGCAAGCGCTACAGCGACGCCGGCCAGGACTACCTGTTCGGCACCGAGCCGAACCGTTTTCTCGCTCGTCGCGAACAACGGCTGCAGGACGGCCGCAACGCCATCTCCATCGCCGACGGCGAAGGCCGCAACTCGGTCTGGCTGGCCGAGCAGGGTCTGGAAGTCACCGGCATCGAGATCTCCGCCGTCGCCATCGAGAAGGCCCGCCACCTCGCCGCGGCGCGCAAGGTCGAGGTGAATTTCGTCCAGGCCGACATGCTCGCGCCCCGCTGGCCGCCGGCCGAACTGCAGGCCGCCTTCGACTGGGTGATCGGCATCTTCATCCAGTTCGTCGGCCCGGAATGGCGCGATCGCCAGTTCGAAGTCATGAAGCGGCTCGCTCGCCCCGGTGGCCGCATCCTGCTGCAGGGCTATACGCCCAAGCAGCTCGAATACCGCACGGGCGGCCCGTCGGCAGCCGAGAACCTCTACACCGAGGACATCCTGCGCGAGGCGTTCGCCGACTGGGAGATCGAGGAACTGGTCGAGTACGAGGACACCATCGCCGAGGGCAGCGGACACGTGGGACGGTCGGCGCTGATCGGCATGGTGGCGCGCAAGCCCGCCTGAGCGGGCCTGCCTGCGCCAGGGCCTAGAGCAACTCCTTGCGCAGTTCGGCCGCGCTCTTGGGCGACAGCAGCCCCGGCGCGATGTCGAACACGGTCCTGGCGCCAACCTCGCCCTGCTGGCCGAGGCGGAAGGCAGCGCGCGCATAGGCGACGAGCACGCTGGAGGTGAACTCGGGGTTGCTGTCGAGCTTGAGCCCGAACTCCATGATCTGCGAGGACGCCACACCGGTGGTGCCGCTGCGGATCACGAAGCCGCCGTGTGGCATGGCGGCGTGATCGCGCCGCAGCGCTTCCGCACTGATGAAATTCACCTTGGTGTCGTAGTCGGCAAAATAGTCCGGCATCGTCAGGATCGCCTGCTCGACCGCGCTCGGATCGGCGCCGGCTTCGAGCACCACGTGACATTCGCGGGTGTGCTTTTCGCGCGTCGTCAGGCTGGGGCGCGAACCGCTGCGAACCCGCTCGATCGCCGCCTGCGACGGTATCGTGTACTGCACCGCGCCCTGCACGCCCGGCACGCGGCGCAGCGCGTCCGAATGCCCCTGGCTGAGCCCCTTGCCCCAGAAGGTGTAGCTCGCCCCGTCGGGCAATACTGCCTCGCCATACAGGCGGTTGATCGAGAACAGACCGGGATCCCAGCCCACCGAAATCACCGCGACCCGCTTGCCGCCACGCGCCGCCGCATCCACCGCGGCAAAATACTCCGGCACTTTGGCGTGGGTATCGAAGCTGTCGACGGTATTGAACAGCGCCGCCAGTGCGGGCCCTTGCTCGGGCAGGTCGGTCTTGGATCCGCCACACAGGATGAGCACATCGACGGCGTCGACGAAGTCCTCGATGCGCGCCATCGCATGCACCGGCACGCCGCCGCTCTGCAGTACGAGTCCGGCCGGGTCGCGCCGCGTGAAGACGGCGACGAGCTCCATGTCGGGGGTGCGCGCCAGGGCCGATTCGACCCCTCTGCCCAGGTTGCCATAGCCAGCGATGGCGATTCTGACCTTGCTGCTCATGTAGGAATCCGTGTTGGGGTTACGGGGCAGCCACGCCCCGGAGTTGCGTCAAAGGCCGCGATTATCGTCGAAGGCAGTCCGGGCTGTGAGGGCTGCCCGCTCCAGGCGGCCGCTGGAACGACACTTCAGCCGCCGCGCGCAGCCGCGAGGCACCTTGGCAACTGTGCCTTCGACGCTCGCTGTATCCGGCGCAGCAGGTCGACCGACACCTCGGGCACCCGGTGACGCAGCCGCAGCTCCTCTTCGAGCCGAAGCAGGAGGCTCGCGGCCATCTCGGCATCGGCGAGCGCCCGGTGGTAACGACCGGCGACCGGCAGCTTCGCGTACTCGACCAGGGCGCCGAGCTTGTGACTGGGCGCGAGCGGCAGCAAGCGGCGTGACAGGAGCAGAGAGCAGACGAAGTCCTGCTTCCGCTCGCGCTGGATGTGCTCGAGCTCCGCATCCCAGAACCTGGCGTCGAACGAAGCGTTGTGGGCGACGATGGGGATGCCGCCGACAAAGTCCGACACCTCGCGCATGACCGCGTCCGCCGGGGGCGCGCTGCGGATCATCGCGTTGGAGATGCCCGTGAGCGCCTCGATGTAGGCCGGGATGCGCACGCCGGCATTCATCAGGCTCTGGTAGCGGTCCACAACCCGACCGCCCTCCACGATCACCGCCGCGACTTCGGTCGCCCGATCGCCCTGCGAGGGCGACAGGCCAGTGGTCTCGAAGTCGATCACCGCCACCACTTCCATGCTCAACACCCCTGCTGGGGCTCGGGCCACGACTGCAGCCGGCACTTGTCGCAGTCATCCCACGGCAGGCAGTCGCACACCCGCGGCAGCGCCACGAAACGGCTGCCCACCTGGACCTTGGCCTCGGTCATCGGCTTCGCCGCGGGGCTGCGTCGCGGTGCGGGCGCGGACACAGGTGCCGCCACCGAGGGGTCATGCGGTGTCGGTTGCCAGCGCGAGAACGGCGCCAAGTCCAGACCCCCTTCGACGAACCAGAGCTTGCGCGCGGCATCCCAGCGCGCACCCAGCTTCTTGGCCTGATCTTTCTCGGCAAACGGGACCTTCAGGTTGTGGCGCATGGCGGCATCGGGATCATCGTGACGGGAGCGCATTATAGGCTCCGCGGCCATGGAGACAGGTAAATGAAACCTGTGCTGGGCCTTGCGTCTAAGGCGCATGAATAGTAGAGCCAAGAACGCAACGCGAATCAGTCAAGAAATGAAAGATGAGCTGAAAGTCGGCGAACTCACACCCGCACCGAAAATAAGACTTGAGCTAGCTTGACTGGTGCGACTACACGGACCCGAGGATTCCGACGTGAGAGAAAGCGGACACTTCCCTTTGGAAGACCGCTAAGCCCGCGAAGCATCGTTCCTCGTGAGGTACGCCCCCTTAACGGGCGGCCTCTCGATGCTCAGCTGGCGCTGGATGCCGATGAAGCGCGACGGGGGAAACCAGCGCAAGGTGTGGTCAAGCGATAGCCTTCGCATAGCTCAGCCGCTCGAGGTCATACACCTCCACAGTAAACTGCACTGGGGTGGCCCCGTTGCGTCGTGCCGCCCGATTGCGGTTGCCCCCACTGGCAGTGGCGAATCGATACCGACCGCTACCGCACCAAGCCCCTCCCACATGCGTGCCAAATGGTCCGGGTCGCCGCTGCGGATGTTGGAGACGATGGCGCTGCCGCGCAGGACCACAAGATGGCAGCCCTTCCGCGCACCGCCAATGTCGATACTGGCGACCGTCAGTGGGCTGTCGCGCACGCTGCGGAGAGGCGTCAGCGCGGCACGCAACTTACCGGCTGTCGCAGGAGGCGCAGTTCGGTCCCTGCTGCCTCACGTATGGCGAGCGTCGCTGCGGCCAATTCTTCGCCCGTCAGCGCACCGACCTCCGAGGCCGGCAACTCCATGTTCGCGACGGCGTAGTCGAGCCACGTTTGATAGCCGGCGGGCACCGCCGGCAACCCTGCGGGCGTGTCGATGATTGCCCCGTGCTTGAGAAGACACTCGAGGACGGTTTCATCGCTCCACTCCGACATCAAGAGCCAGGTCGCACACAGGCCATCCGAGTAGCGGGCCCAGAGTTGCGCCGCCACATCCGGTGAAACCTCGAAGCCTGCTTTTGCTGCAGTCGCAACCAGGCGTGCGATATCGTCCGGGAACTGGGCCGCGAAGTCCGGCACAACGGGTTCGGGTAACTGAGCGAGCAGTAATTTCTTCATCCGGATTCCCTCCCCCATAAACTGTCCACTGATCATCGTGTCCGGCGATTACTCTAGCAGGGTATTGCAGATGCCTCGGCGAACGCAGCGACCTCTGCGTTGCATGGCGTGACTGCCCAACGAAGGTTCATCCCTCAGCACGTCAAGGTCAATCAGCTTAGTGATCTAACCCACCCTCTGGATCAGGCTGGACTCAGCCCGGCGCAGGTCCCGGCGGAAGTTTTCTAGGCTCCGCCAGTCGCTCGGCGACTTCGCGACGGTCACTATCGGCCAACCAGACGGATGGCTGAGCTTTCCGTGCTTGCCTCCACGACGAAAGCCCCATCCCTCACGAACCAGTTTGCGGATCAAGCAGTTCATCTCTTTGTTAGAGCAGTATTTCATGCGCTCCTCCCCGCCACATCGGACAAGGCATAGCGCGCTGTGAAGCGTGCGGAGTCGAAGGCGACATCAGAATAGGCCGCAGCGGCACCGACCTCAAGAATGGGTCTGCTGTAGCGGTACCCCTGCCCGGCGATCAACAAACTATTCTGGAAGAATCGTCCGTGAGGATCGACCATCAGGTACGACTCGCGCATATCCTGATTGTCTTCAGCGCAGAGGATTCGAGAGAAGGCCTGGTGGCGCGTGATAAAGGCCATGAACTCCTGATCGCTGACGACCAGTTCTTGATTCACCACCGGCAGCATGCGAAGAACCTTCCACTTCTCCGGTGCGAAGCAGCGGAGAAGCTCGCTGAGATCCTCGGAGTGATTTAGCCGATTGACCACGGTGTTGAGCTTCAGGCGCAAACCCGGATTTGACTGGCGGGCACTGGCTAGGCTGCTCTCGAGCGTGTGCAGATCGAGCAGCCGGTCGCGGCGGTCGACGCGACCGATGGCGCGGTTGGTCGCGGATATGGCAGAGTCGATGCTTATGCCGAGCCAGGTCAGCTGCGGCGCCAGTCTGCGGAGTTGCTCATGATCGAGGTGGCTACCGTTACTTATTAGCGAGACCTCAAAGCCGAGAGCCCGCGCATGGCTGACCATAGCAGGCAGCTTGCCGGCATGGAGCAACGGCTCGCCACCGGCAAGGTTGAGGCGGACCGCGTTCCAGTTCATTCGGCTCGCCAGCGGGTTAGCTCGGTTGGACGGTTGAAAAAAGCGGTACAACTCGCCGAGGAGTGCTGCCGTTCGTTCTTGGCAGTGGATCAGTTCGCGTGAGTTGGCGGACTCGTTCCAGCCGGCGTAGCAGTACCGGCAGCGGTAGTTGCAGGCTTCGGTGAGGTGCCAGTTGATGACAAGCGGGGCGGGGTTGTGCATGACACGGACTCCAAGGGGTTGAGTCCGCAAAGGGTGTCAGTGAGCCCGATTGGCCGGTATGAAGAACCGCGTACCCCCTCGTCCGTCACTTTGTACAAGGGGGGGTACGGGCATTTTCAGTGGGCAGCCATCCGATCCTTGTAATCATCGGCGCACCGCAACCAACACAGCGAAATTTGCCCTCATGAGCACACTACCCCTCACCGAAGCGATCCTCCTCGAGATCCACCAGAGCCTCGGCTGCGCCCGCTATGCGACAGTTAAGCAGAACAAGTTCGTGACCGGCCAAGCCAGCATGGAAGCCCATAAGGTCATGGGCGAAGAAGTCCTGCACACCATCTTTGATGCCCTAGACATGGCTCCACGGGCACGACTTGATGTGCTTGATGGGCTAACCGAGTTCGCGAACGCCTACAAGACACTTGAACTGAATACCTGGACCTTCGCTGCAGATGAGCGCCAAATCCTCTGGATGTTGCTGGGTTACTTCTACGTGCCCGGACTGGCGCGCCGTGCGGCGTTCTGGAACCTTGGTGACGCGTTGGACAAAGGCATGCCGGGGGGACGCTTCTGGTACCTGCCTGAGCCGCGAGATGTTGATGGCGAGATGACTCTTTACCTACCGGTAGCTCAGGTTGTCGACTGAATCGCCCCGGGTTTCGAGGAGGCCGGTTGGTTTAAGTTAAGACAGCAGTCTCTGTCTTCTCGGCGAGTTGCCGGAAGTAGTTTGCCTCAGCTTCGGCCGGTGGAATATAACCAATCGGCTCGAGCAGTCGGGTGTGGTTGAACCAGTGCACCCACTGCAGGGTGGCCAACTCCACCGATTCCCTGCTCTTCCAGGGCGCGCGGCGGTGAATCAGCTCAGTCTTGTACAAGCCGTTGATGGTCTCGGCCAGTGCGTTGTCGTAGCTGTCGCCACGACTGCCCACCGACGGTTTCACGCCGGCCTCAGCCAGCCGCTCGGAGTAGCGGATGGACAGGTACTGAGCGCCTCGGTCCGAGTGATGAACCAAGCCGTTGGCATCGGGCCGCCGTTCGTACAAAGCCTGCTCCAGCGCGTCGAGGACGAAATCGGTCTGCATGGTGCGACTGACGCGCCAGCCCACGATGCGCCGGGCGAACACGTCGATGACGAAGGCGACATACAACCACCCCTGCCAAGTCGAAACGTAGGTGAAGTCCGACACCCACAGCTCATTGGGGCGGCGGGCCTTGAACACCCGATTGACCCGGTCCAGTGGGCAGGGCGCCGAGGCGTCGGGAAGCGTCGTGCGGACCTTCCTGCCACGACGTACCCCCTCAAGCCCCAAGCGCCTCATCAACCGCTCGACCGTACAGCGGGCCACCCGGATGCCCTCACGGTTCATCTGCAGCCAGACCTTGTCTGCACCATAGACCTGCCAGTTGGCGTGCCACACGCGCTGGACCTCGTTTGCCAGGCTGTCGTCTTGCCGCGCGCGGCGACTGCGGAGCTGCGGGTTGCGTCGGCGTGCCGCATGGCGCCAGTAACAGGACGGGGCCATCTGCAAAACCCGGCAGATGGGCTCGACCCCGAACGTGTGACGGTGTTGGTCGATGAAGTGCTTTAGCTCTTCAAACGGCGGTCGAGCTCCGCCTGGGCGAAAAACGCGCTCGCCGCCTTGAGGATGTCGTTGGCACGGCGCAACTCCTTGTTCTCTCGCTCCAGTTGCTTGAGGCGCTCGCGCTCACTGCTCGTCAGCCCATCGCGCTGGCCACCGTCAATCTCCTCGCGCTTGACCCAGTCATGCAGGGTCTGCGGCACGCAGCCAATCTTGGGGGCGATCGATTCAATCGCCGCCCACAGCGAGGGGTACTCGCCTCGGTGTTCCTGCACCATGCGCACGGCGCGCTCACGCACTTCCGGTGAAAACTTCGATGATTTGTTCATGGCTCCATCTTCTCAAGAGTTGGAGCCTCCTCAAAACCCGGGGCGATTCATACTGGCTGCTGGATCTGTTGGGCGTCCCGCTGGAGGAATTTGCCAACCAACGCAGCCAGTCTCTTGAAGACTCGGACGACAAATCCTCGGAAGCCCTGATGCGCTCGCTGTACAACTGGCGCAGGGGCACCACACCTGAGCTGAACTCCATCAGGGAGTACTTCCCGGACGAGTTACAGGTCAAATTCGAGGGCGCCTTCTCCCCCGATAGCACGCACTCGCCTGCCGACCAGTTCGATGCCGCCCAGCGTTTCGTATCCCGCAAGAAGCTGACTGCCGACAAACTGCGCCTAGAGATCCCGATGACTCAGCCCGGCCGGATCGAGGCAGTTCTGGATGGCTGCGCCGATGAGGATGAGAAAGAGCATTTCGTCAGATGTCTTTCTGACCGCTACGCACCGCCGTCACCTCATACCATCCGCCAACGCCTCCTGTTCGCCCGGATGATCCAGGATGGCTACACCCGCCTGCTCAAATTTCTATGCCCCGGCGTTGACCGGCTCTGTGCTGATGCCCGGAACAACAAGCTGCTGCAACTGTTCGCCATCTACAAGCTCATCTACAACCTGACCATTGACGCTTGGCGCAACTGCAGTGATCACGGCGAGGCGGCGGAAAACGTCTGGTTCGAGGAACACCTGCCCCAGGCTGATAAATTCGGGCTCTTCCTCTCCATCCTTCCCTCACAGCGAGAAGCATCCAGTCTGGAGCTTGCACGATTGCTGACTCGCCATTTCTCCGAAATGCAGGAAGGCTCGGAGCTCGAAAATCATGTCGGGCTTGATGCCGAAACGTCGATAACCATCATCAGACGGAACGACGAGCGCGTAGCTGCACTAGCAGACGAGCTGAGTGCTGAGTCAGACCTCGTCGAACGCATGAAGAGCGCCTCCCCGTGGCGGGCCCTGCAAGGGGAGCACCGCTACGCCGTGGTCCGCCAGGTGGGCCACCGTCCTGACCTGAGCTCGCGCGCAAAAGAGGCAGCTACCCAGCGCTTACGCGAACTTTCCGTCACGCCGGCACTGACGGTACAAACCATTCTTTTCGAGCTCAATGGCTATCTTAACGGCGAGCGCAAGCAACAGCCGAAGGATGTCCGCGAGCGGGTTCAGGCGTTGCTCGACGAGGCAAGTGCAAGCGAAGGTTATCGCCTTTGGAAAGCCGCCATCCTGCAATACAAGGCCAAACACCTGCTGGCCTGCAATGACTTCGAGGGCGCTGGAGAGTTGTTCAGGGAGGCGCTGGAAGCTGGACGAGAGCGCAACTACGGCCCACTGCGGGGCGAAGTTGCGCGGGACTGCCTTGCTGTGTCCGTCGCCAATCAGAAGCTGATCGTGAACAACCACGAGAAGTACTATCGTGAAATGCTGGCTGGAGGGGTCATCGAGGGCGAAAAGATTCCCACCATCGAAGATACAGCACGCTGGGCCGCCGACTACTTCTGGAGCACGCTCTACAAGCCTTATCCGGGCCTTGAGCGCCTGAAACCCATGGCGGGCGAAAAGATCGCTGAGTCAATCCGGCTTCTGATGACGGGCGACCAACAAGAACTACTCCGCTGGATAAAGTGCAATCGGAAAGAGCTCAATTCGCACCTACCGCTGGTGAGCGGTGAAACTGCGCTGATGTGCTGGATCAAGTTGCGGACTCATTTCGCGAAGAATTCTTCCTTGATGCGTCAGATGACTCACCTCGTACCTCAAAACGAACACGATACCGTTGAAACCCTATTGGGTCGCTTGCAGCAGGCCATCGGAGTACTGGCACAGCAGGCACCAAAGCAGTTAAACGTGCCAGACTTCAAGAGGCAAACTCCGCTCATGTTGCTTTCTGAGAACGGAGATACTGAATTGGTCAAGCTCTTGCTCCAAGCCGGAGCTGATCCCGACGTCCAGGACTGGAAGGGCATGACCGCATTACACTCAGCCATCAAGTCCGGATCGGACGGTTGCGTGGATGCCCTGCTCGACCATCCCTGCCGCCTGGACAAGCGCACCGATGACGGCCAATCTCCACTACATACAGCGGCATGGTCGGGGAACCTCCATGCAACTCAGCGCTTGCTTCAGCTAGCTCCCGAGCTTGCTTGGCAGCGCAACTCCCAAGAGATGACCCCTCTCGAGCAGGTCGAAGTACTGGTAGAGAACCCGCAAGCTCTGCAAAGGCTGACAGAAGTGCTCATGAAGAACGGAAAACACCCCGCTTCTTCAAGCAAACTTGACAAGGTTGTTGAGCAGCTTGAGCGAGCAAAACTTCACTAACCCACCGAAATCAGGGAGGGGGTACCCGTCGCACGTCCGGAGGTGGTGCCGCTATTGAGTTTTCAGGAAAGCTGTCGCTCAACGTGACGCTTCAGGGGACGGCGAAATGCACAGTATCTCGACGGTCTGCTGCAAGCAAGGGTTGGGCGTCAGCTTCATGGCGACAACATTTTGGTCGCGAGAGCGCTGTACACCGTCCAACCCCCAACTGCGAGCGCGGTCAAAACACTGCCGATGATTGCGAGCGCCTTCTGATTGGTTGCGTCACAGAGCCACAACCAAGCATTGGCGAGACGGCCGCTGGAAAGATTGACGTTGTGCTCCCGCTCGAAGCGATCACGTTCCGCCTTGGTCACGAGCAGGTCTGAGGGCGTGAAGTAGTGCGCTTGGAGGTAGCCAGTGCCCGACGCCTTATCTCGCGACGGTGACGAGTATAAGACCGAGACGCCCGCGCGTTCAGTCTCATGGCACTCAAGGATGCGACGAGCATCTTCGGCCTTCAGATAACGAATGGAGTGCCACTCGTAGTCTGGGGTCCTGAACGAGAATGTAGTGGTGGTCGTTGTCGTGACTATCCGATCCTCCGTTTCGCGGACGCGCTGGTGACTTCCGAGTTCCCGCAGATATACAGAGAAGATCAGTAAATCTCTGCGAGCGTAGTCCAACAATGTAGCTCGATCACATCTGGCGAATCGCCATCGGTCGATGATCTCATCGAGTGGGAAGAACTCTTTCTCTGGCAAAGACATAGTCAACGAGAGCTACCGGGAAAAAACTTAATGCAATGCTTCGTTTCTATTGACGCCCTACGTAGAGGCAAGCGGCGTACACGGTTTCTCGCGGAGGTTCGCTCGACCGCCAGATTATACCGGATATGCGACTTCAGATGATTCACCCTGGAAAGTCAAAAAACGATCTATCTTGCTTTACGGGGGAGTCCATATATGAGCGGTTAGGCGTCAGTCGTCTTGGCCTCGGACCGTAGTTTCGCAAGCTGAATTCATTTCTACCTCTAACTGGACTTTTGACTCGTAATCGGCCCGATTCGTGTGCCCCACCTCAAGGATCACCTGCCTTCTCCATGTAACGAATAAGCATTGCAATAACTGCATCGTACTTGATGTCGACATTGGTCTTCGATGCTTCATGTGCCTCGCGGGTGAACTCGATCAAGCGCATGCGAATGCCTCGGTCTTGCAGATCCTTCCAACCATATGTCGTTAGGTCCGCAATACGTTCCGGTGAGTATCCAGTGCGTGATGCAATCGATCCTATCCGGTTGCGGAATTCGTCGATGAGTGGATCGTTATCCGCGACGTTGCCGCCGCGGTCGATATACGCCATTCGGTACTCAATGGAGTCCCGGTCGACCTGCCCCGCGGAGTGTTCAGTCGCAGCGCCCGAGGCGCGTCTTTCCTGCATACCAGCCGTTAAGAGTGAATCGCCCCGGGTTTCCTAGACGGTCCCGTTCTTCAAAAAATACTGCCGCTCGAACTCTACCGGCGAGAGCTGGTTGGTGAAACCGTGGCGTCGCCGTGGGTTGTAGAAGAGCTCGATGTAATCGAAAACATCGGAGCGAGCCTGCGCCCGATCCGTGTAGATCTTTCGCTTGATCCGCTCGCGCTTGAGCAGCTGGAAGAAGCTTTCCGCTACCGCGTTATCGTGGCAGTTGCCACGCCGGCTCATGCTCGGCACCAGTCGGTGCGACTTCAGGAAGTCTTGCCAGTCGTGGCTGCTGAACTGGCTACCCTGATCTGAATGCACCAGCACCTGCTCAGTCGGTTTGCGCCGCCACACCGCCATCAGCAAGGCGTTCAACGCCAGTTCCTTGGTCATCCGTTCGCCCATCGACCAACCGACGACCTGACGGGAGAACAGATCGAGCACCGCGCACAGGTACAGCCACCCCTCGTGGGTTCGGATGTAAGTGATATCGGTCACCCAGCTCTTGTTCGGCGCTGTCGGGGCAAACTGGCGCTCGAGCAGATTCGGCGCAACCACCGCCGGCCGCCCACCGTAGCGACCGGGGCGGCGTCCATAGCCGGTGTGCGAGCGCAGGCCCGCCAAGCGCATCAGCCGCGCCACGCGATGCTTGCCACACGCTTCGCCCATGTCGTGCAGATCGTTACGGATCTTGCGATAGCCATAGATACGCCCGCTGGCCTCCCAGCATTGCGTAATCAGCGCTCCGATGCGCTGGTCATTAGCCGAGCGCTCGGAAACGGGTTGCTGCTTCCACGCGTAATAACCGCTCGGATGGACCGCCAGCGTCGAACACAGGCGACGCACCGGATACTGCACCACGTGGGCGTCGATGAAGGCGTACCTCACCCGGACTGCTTGGCAAAGTACGCGGCGGCCTTTTTTAGGATGTCGCGCTCCTCGGTCACGCGCCGCAACTCCGCCTTCAGGCGCCGAATCTCGTCCGCCTGGCTGTCGCGCTCGGCACGCTGCTCCGCCGGAACGCCGTAACGCTTGATCCAGGTGTAGAGACTGTGGGCGCTGACGCCAAGCCGCACGGCCACTGTCACTGACCGCCACAATAGAGCCACCGATGATCGGCATATAGAAGCCACTCGAACCGGGCTCTGACGGACGTCGT
>NZ_AMXC01000048.1:0-17403 GCF_000310165.2 Thauera sp. 63 | reverse complement strand
ACAGGCGCATGAAGCGCGCGCCGGCGACCCAAAGCAGCTCGCCGCCCCAGGCCTCGCCGTCGGTGCCGAGGCCGACGCCGTCGAGCGCGAGGCCGAGCACCGGGCGCGCGTCGAAGCGGCCGTGCTCGGCAAGCACCGCGGCGACGTGGGCGTGGTGGTGCTGCACGCCGATCGCCGGCACTCCCAGCCGCGCCGCGAGCGCGGCGGCGACGCGGGTGGAGTGGAAGTCGGGGTGGAGGTCGTGCGCAACGGCGCGCACCCCGCCGTCCGCCTGCGCGAGCAGGGCTTCGGCGGCCGGCTCGACGCCGCGGCAGGCATCGGCGTTGTCGAGGTCGCCCAGATTGGGGCCGAACCGCGCGCGATCGTGTTCCAGCAGGCAGGCCGCGTGCTTGAACCAGGCGCCGAGGGCGAGGATGGGCAGGGCGTGCCCCGTGCCCGCGAGCCCCCTGGTGAAGCGGATCTCCGGGGCGGCTGCCATCTCGCCGCCACCGGGAGCCGGCGAGGGCGTCACGACCGGGCCGTCGTGGGGCGGCGGCCGGCGCGGTTCGGGCAGGCCGTTCATGCAGGCTGCGCCGAGGCGCGCGCGGCGGCCAGGCCCGCGTCGATCCACGCCAGCCATTCGTCGATGCCTTCGCCGCTGGTGGCCGAGCTGCGGATCACGCGCAGGCGGGGATTGATCCGCAGCGCGTAGTCGATGGCGCGTGCGGTATCGAAGCTGAGATAGGGCAGCAGGTCCACCTTGTTCAGCATTAGCAGGTCGGCGGCGGCGAACATGTCCGGGTACTTCAGCGGCTTGTCCTCGCCTTCGGTGACCGACAGGATCACGACCTTGTGCGCCTCGCCAAGATCGAAGGCCGCCGGGCAGACCAGGTTGCCGACGTTCTCGATCAGCAGCAGGCTGCCGTCGGCGAGTGCCATGCGCGGCAGCGCGCGCGCCACCATGTCGGCATCGAGGTGGCAGCCCTTGCCGGTGTTGATCTGCAGCGCGGGTACGCCGGTGGCGCGGATGCGCTCGGCGTCGAACTCGGTCTGCTGGTCGCCCTCGATCACCGCGGCCGGCACGCGTCCGCCCAGCGCCTGCAGGGTGCGCACCAGCAGGGAGGTCTTGCCCGAGCCGGGGCTGGAGACGAGGTTGAGCGCGAAGATGCCGCGTGCACGCAGCCAGGCCCGGTTCCCGGCGGCGCGGGTGTCGTTCTTGCCGAGGATGTCGCGCTCGATCTTCAGCATCTGGCCCTGGCTCAAGCCAGGCGCATGCGCTCGCGCGGGGCCCGTGCCGAAGTCAAGGCGCTGAGGGTGGGGCGGGGCGCGTGTTTCGCGTGCGGCCGCGTCCTGCGTCGCATTCGTGGCGGCTGCGTCCCCGTGAAGAGGGGTGGTCGACCCGGTGATGACAGTGGGGCTGGCGAGGGGGCGCCACGCCCGCGTCGTCCCCGGGGTCGGCCGCGCGCGTGCTGGCGGTTTGCCGCCCCCGAATGCGCCGATTCGTGTTTCCCCTGTTCCGCAACCGCACACCGTACACATTGCAGGGTTTCCTCTGGTTTGGTGCGCCGGGCACGGCTTCGCTCAGGCCACATCCAGTGCCTTGACGCGCAGTTCCTCGCCCGCCGTGACCTTGAGCTGATAGTCGCCGCAATGGGGGCACGCATCGTAGCGTCCGCGCATCGGTACCGTCTTCGCACAGACCGGACACCAGCCGGCACCGGCAACCCGCTCCACCACGACTGCCGCGCCCGCGGCCGGCGTGTCCTGCAGCACCACGTCGAGGCAGAAGCGCAGCGCATCGACTTCGACCGCCGCAAGCTCACCGATCTCGAGGATCACGCGGCGGACCCTGGTGAAGCCGTTCGCTTCCGCCGCGTCCTCGATGATGCTGCGCACGCTTTCGGCCAGGGACATTTCATGCATGGGACTTTTCCTCGCAAGCCGAGCTTACCGCGACCCGCGGGCAGGTGTAAGCGTTGTCTGCGACAGGGAAGCCGGGTACGCGAAGCGGATAGAATGCGCGGACACGCTTTCCAGTCCGGATCCCCCATGTCTTCGATCTCTCGTTGCGTCCTGCTGAGCACTGCGGCCCTCGTGCTGGCGGGTTGCTCGATGTTTGGTTCTTCTGCCTCTTCGTCCGAACGGGCCGCGGTGCTCGAGCTCGACCCGCAGCCGCCGGTCAGCTTCCGCTGCGGTGAGCGCACGGCGAGCCTGCGCCATTTCGGCGAACTGGCGACGCTGAGCGTGGAGGGCCGCAACTGGACGTTGCGTCCCGAGCGCAGCGCCTCGGGCATGCGGATGGTGTCGGTGGATGAAGACGACACCGAGATCTGGGTGAAGGGCAACGCGGCGCGCCTGCGCTTGAACGGCGCGGATCTGCCCGAGTGCCGGATCGAAGGCGCGAAACCGCAGTTCCGCGCGGTTGGCAACGAGCCGGCCTGGCGGCTGGACATCGGGGCGCAAGGCATGGAGTTGCTCACCGAGGGGGGCGATCTGCGCGCGTTCGCACCGGGGCCGCTGGTCATCGACACGCCGGGACAGCGCAGCTATCAGGGCATGACGGCCGGCGGCGAGATGTCGGTGACGGTGTTCGATCGCCTCTGCGCCGATACCATGACCGGCTTGCCGCACCCGAAAACGGTCGAGGTGCGCTGGCAGGCGCGCGTGCTGACGGGCTGCGGCGGCGACCCGGCCGAGCTGATTCAGGGCGAACCGTGGCAGGTGCTCGAAGTGGATGGCCGCCGGGTGGATGACCCGACGCGCCTCACGCTGAGCTTCTCGGACGATGGCCGTGTCGCTGGCATTGCAGCCTGCAACCGGTATGCGGGTCGCTACGCACTGACGGGTGAGGGCTTGCGTCTTTCGCAGCTGGCCGCGACGCGGATGGCTTGCGAACCCGGCTTGATGGAGGAAGAGCAGCGTTTCCTGTCCGCCGCCGACCGGATCAGGGGGTTCGCCCTCACCCGCGAGGGCAGCCTCGAACTGCGGGACGGTACACGCGTCGTGATGCGCGCACGGCGCAACTGATCCGCACCGGCTGCGAGCCCGCCCCACCCGCGACGATTCCGCGTACGATCGCCTGCCCGGCGCCCAGCGCCCAATCCGATGCCGTTCCGTAGCCGGCGGCCGATGGAGAAACGATGCCGATTCTTCCGCCTTCCCGCTTCCTCACCCTGATCGCGGCCCTGGCTGCGAGCCTGCTCGCCGCGTGTGGTTCCGATGCGCCGCCAACGGCTGCGGCCGTCTCAGCCGAGGCACTCGCCGTAGCCCAGGCGGCACACCAGCAGGCCTTGCAGAAGGTGGACGAGCGGGAACAGGGTTTCACGGCGGGTTTCGAGCTGCGCGACGACGGCACAGCGGTCGATATCGCCTCCGGGCTGATGTGGATGCGCTGCGCGGTGGGCCAGGCCTGGCACACGGGCGTGTGCGTCGGCGAGCCAAAGCTGTCGAGCTGGGATCAGGCGCAGAAGGCAGGCGAGGACATGGTCTTTGCCGGTCATGCCGACTGGCGCGTGCCGACGCGCGACGAACTGGCGGGGCTGATCTACTGCAGTTCGGGCGTGCGCCGGGCGCCGGAGCGCGAAGGGGTGCCGGGCAGCTGCGAAGGGGGGTATCGCATGCCCACGCTGCTCGTCACGGTGTTCCCGAATTCGCCCGCGCACAAGTTCTGGTCGGCGACGCCGGACGAGCGCTACCGCTTTGCCGCCTGGGGCGTGTCCTTCTACAACGGCGCCACCGGCATCGGTCCGCACACCGACTACGTCAATGTACGGCTGGTGCGCGGCAGCGCCGCGGCGGCGCGTAACTAGGCAGGCTTGCGGCTCAGCCGCGCGCTGCGCGTGCCGCGGCGACTTCCTCGGGCCGCAGGCGGGCGGCGAGCTTGTCGAGCACGCCGTTGACGAACTTGTGACCGTCGGTGCCGCCGTAGCCCTTGGCCAGCTCGATGGCCTCGTTGATCACCACGCGGTAGGGCGTGTCGATATTGTGGCGCAGCTCGAGCGTGCCGAGCAGCAGGATCGCGTGCTCGATCGGCGACAGTTCGGCCAGCGGACGCGACAGCAACGGCTCGAAGCAGCCGCGCAGTTCGTCGGCGCTGCCGATGGCGCCGCGCAGCAGGCTGACGAAGAGCTCGCGGTCGGTCTTGTCGAGGTTCTCGCTTTCCGACTCGAGGTGGCGCTGCACCGTGGCCATCGTGTTGCCCGACAGCAGCCACTGGTAGACGCCCTGCAGCGCGAGCTCGCGCGCGCGGCGGCGGGCCATCTTGCTCGTCGGGTTGGGGGCGCCGGCGCCTTCGGGCGCCGGGCTGGTGTTGTCCATGTCGCTCATCGCACCACCTTCAGCAGGTTGGCCATTTCCACCACGGCGCGGGCGCAGTCGGCGCCCTTCTCGCGCATGCGCGCGATCGCCTGGTCGTCATCTTCGGTCGTCAGCACGCCGTTGGCGATCGGCAGGCCGGTGTCGAGGCCGACGCGGGTGACGCCCGCGCCCATTTCGTTCGAGACGAGCTCGAAGTGGTAGGTCTCGCCGCGGACCACCGCGCCGAGCGCCACCAGCGCATCGTAGTTTCCGCTCCTGGCCATGGTCTGCAGCACCAGCGGGATCTCGAGCGCGCCGGGTACGGTGACGATGCGGATGTCGCCGCGTGCCACGCCAAGCTGCAGCAGCTCGTCGGTGCAGGCCGACAGCAGGCCTTCGCAGATGTCGAGGTTGAAGCGCGCCATGACGATGCCGACGCGCACGCCGGCGCCATCGAAGTTGGGGTCGATCTCTTCGATACCGTCGTAGCGGGCGCCCTGGCGGGCGTTTTCGGGTTGGTTGCGTTGCATGCGGTTCTCTGTGATTCGGTCAGTTCTTGTCGACGAAGCCGGTGATTTCCAGCCCGAAGCCGGCCATGCTCGGGATCTTGCGCGGGCTGGCGAGCAGGCGCATCTTGCCGACGTTCAGCGCGCGCAGGATCTGGGCGCCGACGCCGAACAGGCGCGCGTCCCATTTCACCGGGCGGTCCTGGGTGCCGTTGAGGTTCGCGAGCAGCTCGCGGCCCGACATCGGGCGGTAGAGCAGCACGATCACGCCGGCTTCCGCCGCCGCGAGGGTCGCCAGCGAGTCGTTGACCGGGAAGCTGTGGCGGCCGCTCGCCGGGTCGAGGAAGTCGACCACCGAGATCGGCTCGTGCACCCGCACCAGGGTCTCGCGCTCGGGTGCGATGTCGCCGCGCGACAGGGCGAAATGGACGTCGCCCGAGGTCTTGTCCTCGAAGGCCGACAGCGTGAAGCGGCCGTGGGCGGTGTCGACGTCCTTTTCGCTGACCTTCTCGACCAGATGCTCGGTGGCCGCGCGGTATTCGATCAGGTCGCGGATGGCGCCGATCTTGAGGCCGTGCGCCTTGCCGAACTCGACGAGATCGGGCAGGCGGGCCATGGTGCCGTCGTCCTTGAGGATCTCGCAGATCACCGACGCGGGCTCCAGCCCGGCGAGCTGGGCGAGGTCGCAGCCGGCTTCGGTGTGACCGGCGCGGATCAGCACGCCGCCCTTCTGCGCGGTGAGCGGGAAGATGTGGCCGGGGGTGACGATGTCCTCGGGCCTGGCGTGGCGGCCGACCGCGACCTGCACGGTGCGCGCGCGATCGTGCGCCGAGATGCCGGTGGTGACGCCGGTGGCGGCCTCGATCGAGACGGTGAATGCGGTGCCGTGCGGGGTGCGGTTGTCACGCACCATCTGCTGCAGGCCGAGCTGGCGGCAGCGCTCGTCGGTGAGCGTCAGGCAGATCAGGCCGCGGCCGTGCTTGGCCATGAAATTGATCGCCTCGGGGGTGACGAACTCGGCCGCCATCACGAGGTCGCCCTCGTTCTCGCGGTCCTCTTCGTCCACCAGGATGACCATCTTGCCGGCCTTGATGTCGGCGATGATCTCGGTAATCGGCGCCAGTGCGCTCATGCTGTGTCCTTTTTCGGTGTACTTGCGACGCATCGGAGGCCTTACTGCGCCGCGTCGTCGCTCTTCCATTCGAGCATGCGCTCGACGTAGCGGGCGATGAGGTCGATCTCGAGATTGACCGTGCTGCCGGCCTGCAGGTGCTTGAGGTTGGTCATCGCCACGGTGTGCGGGATCAGGTTGATCCAGAAGTCGCGGCCCTCGACGCGGTTCACCGTGAGGCTCACGCCATTGACGGTGATCGAGCCCTTCTTCGCGATGTAGCCGGCGATCGCCGCCGGGGCGCGGATCATCAGTTCGTGGCTTTCACCGATGGGCGCGAACTTCAGCACCTCGCCCACGCCGTCGACGTGGCCGGTGACCAGGTGGCCGCCCAGGCGGTCGGCCAGGCGCAGCGCCTTCTCCAGGTTCACCTCGTTGCCCACCGCGTCCAGGCCCACCGTGCAGTTCAGCGTCTCGCGCGAGACGTCGTACTTGAGCCTGGGGCCGTGCATCTCGATCACGGTCAGGCACACGCCGCTGTGTGCGACGCTGTCGCCGATGATGACGTCGGACAGGTCCAGGCCGTTGGTGTCGACGGTGATGCGGATGCCGTCCGCGAGCGGCTCGATGTGTTCGATGCGGCCAATGGCCGCGACGATGCCTGAAAACATGAAGGGTTTGAACCGTAAGGGGAAAGGCCGGATTGTAGGGGAAAAACCCCGCCCTCGCTCAGAGCGCCCGATCCAGCACGGTCGCGAACGGTTCCGCCTTCATGAAACCGACGACCCGCATCCCCGCGCGCTCCTCGCCCTCGGCGTCGAAGAAGATGATGCCCGGCGGACCGAACAGGCCGAAGCGCTTGAGCAGCGCCTTGTGCTCGTCGTTGTTGGCGGTGACGTCGGCCTTCAGCAGCAGCATGCGGCCCATGCGCTCGGCCACGCGCGCGTCGCTGAAGGTGAAGCGCTCCATCTCCTTGCACGACACGCACCAGTCGGCATAGAAGTCGAGCATCACCGGGCGGTCGGTGGCGGCCAGGCGGGCGTCGAGCTCGGCGATGGAGCTCACCTTCTCGAACTGCGGCACATTGACCGGGGCGGCGGCCTGGGCGCGCAGGATCGACAGCGGCTGCAGCGGGTCGCGGGAGCCGGCGAGCGCACCGACCAGGATCGCCGCGCCCGACAGCAGCAGCACGACCCCGACACCCTTCCAGAAGCGCTGCCAGCCCTTGGCGTTGTGCGGCAGCGGATCGATCGCGTGCAGGAAGATCGCGGAGAACAGCAGCAGCGCCGCCCAGCCCAGCATCATCGCCAGCGGCGGGATCACCGGGGTGATCATCCACAGCGCCACGGCCAGCAGCATCACGCCGAAGGCCTTCTTGACGCCTTCCATCCACGGCCCGACCTTGGGCAGCAGGCTGCGCGAGGCCACGCCCACCGCCAGCAGCGGCGCGCCCATGCCCAGCGCCATCACGAACAGCGCCCAGCCGCCCAGCACCGCATCGCCGGTCTGGGCGATGTAGAGCAGGGCGCCGGCCAGCGGCGCAGCCACGCAGGGGCCGACGATCAGCGCCGACAGCACGCCCATCACGGTCACGCCTCCCAGGCTGCCGCCCTTCTTGTGGCTGGCGGTGTCGGCCAGCTTGCTCTGCAGGGACGACGGCAGCTGCAGCTCGTAGAAGCCGAACATCGACAGCGACAGCAGCACGAAGAGCAGCGCGAACACCGACAGCACCCATACGTTCTGTAGGGCGGCGGTCAGCATCGTGCCCGACAGCCCGGCGGCAACCCCGGCCAGTGCGTAGGTGACGGCCATCCCCAGCACGTAGGCGAGCGACAGCACGAAGGCGCGCATGTGCGAGACGGCGTGTCCCTGGCCGACGATGATGCCCGACAGGATCGGGATCATCGGGAAGGTGCAGGGCGTGAAGGCCAGCAGCAGGCCGAAGCCGAAGAAGCTCAGCAGGATCAGCGGCACGCTGGCGCCCGACAGCAGGCGCGCGATGTCGCCCGTCTCGTCGCTGGAGACGGCGCTGCCCGCTTGAGCGCCTGCAGCGGAAGCCGCCGGGGCCGCCGGCGCCGAAGCCGATGAACCGAAGCCGCCGCTCAGCACGCTGTCGAGGAAGCCGCCGCCCGCCTTCTTCGGCGGCGCGCTGAGGTCGATCGCTGCCGTCTGCGCCGTGGGCGGATAGCAGATGCCGCCATCCCAGCAGCCCTGGCTGGTGGCGATCAGCCCGAAGCGCGTCACGCCTTGGGGCGCCTGCACCGGCAGCAGGATGCGCAGCTCGCCGCGGTGGGTTTCCACCTCGCCGAAGAACTCATCCTTGTGCGTCTTGCCGGCCGGTTTCTCCGCCGGACCGAAAGTGACCTCGGCGGGCTCGGCCTCGAAGCGGAACTTGTCGCCGTACAGGTAATAGCCCTTGGCTACCTCGAAGACGACTTCGACCGTCTGCGCATCCAGCGCCTGGGCGCGCAGTACGAAGGCCTTTTCGGGTTCGATCGGGTCGGCGTGGGACAGGCCCGGCAGCAGCAGGCTGGCGAGCAGTGAAAGCAGGATCAGCAGGCGGTGCATCGTGTTCTTTGTTGGGGAAGTGAAGGGCGGGGCTCAGGCATCCGTGGCGACTTCGCGCGCAACCCAGTCGAGATAAGCGGGCAGGCCCAGCACCACAGGGACCGCAACGATCTCGGGAAGTTCGTAGGGGTGGCGGGCGCGGATCGCGGCTTCGAGCGCGGGGTAGCGCCCGGCGGTGGTCTTGATCAGCAGCGGCACCTCGGTCGCGGTCTCGACCGCGCCCTGCCAGCGATAGACCGAAGTGCAGGGCGCGAGGACGTTCACGCAGGCGGCGAGCCGCGCCTCGATGAGCGCAGCGGCCATCGCGTCCGCGCTGTCGCGGTCGGGCAGGTTGGTCAGGACAAGCAGCGTATCGGCCATGGCGGTCTCCGAGTGGCAGACCGCGATTGTCCCAGAGTCGCCGGCCGTTTGACCTGCTCCGCATCAATTGGCCGACGCGCGCGGCGCCGGCCGACACGGCCGGCCTCAGCCAGCCGGCGGCGTGGTGTCGACGAAGCTCGGGCGTGCCAGCAGGCGGGCGGCATAGGCGGCCAGTACCGGGTGGCTGGCGCGCCAGTCGAGCGTGGGGAAGCGCAGGTCGAGGTAGCCCAGCGCGCAGCCGGCGGCAACGTCGCCGATCTGCAGCGCAGCCCCGTCGAAGCCGCGCTGGCGGCTGACCCGCGCCCCGAGTTCGACCAGTCCGCGTTCGATCTTGTGGTGCTGGCGCTCGATCTCGCGTGCGCTGCGCTCGCCGTCCGGGCGGCGCGACTCCAGCAAGGCAGCCACCGCGGCGTCGGTGATGCCGTCGGCCAGCGCTTCGGCCTGACGGGCGCGCACGCGCGCCAGCGGATCGGCCGGCAACAGCGCGGGCGCGACGCCGAGGGTCTCGAGATAGCCGACGATGACCGGCGAATCGAAGAAGGTCTCGCCATCGTCCGCGACCAGCACCGGCACCTTGCCCAGCGGATTGAGCGTCGGCACGCGGGTGTTGGCTTCCCACGGGGAGTCGACGACGAGTTCGAACGGCAAGTTCTTTTCCGCAAGCACGACGCGGATCTTGCGCGCGTAGGGGCTGGTGAGCGAGGCGAGCAGTTTCATGGGGCGAGTCTCCTTGGACGGGGTGGTCGCGCGGCGTGAGCCCATCGCCGCCGGGCGCACGGCTATTGTTGCAGAGCGGCGGGGGGATGTGTCTTTGCGCGCCGGAGGCGGGCGAGGCGCTCGTCGCGCGCGAGCCCCGCCTCGGGTCCTGAGCGCCGCGTTCAGCCGGCGTCGGCGCGGCTGACGTTGCGCGCGATCACGTCGCGGATCACGTGCAGCTTGCCGTGGAAGAAGTGGTCGGCGCCGGGCACCACGGTGACGGGCAGCTCCTGCGGCCGCGCCCAGTCGAGCACGTTGGCCAGCGCCACGGTCTCGTCGTTCTCGCCGTGGATGACCAGGGTCGGGATGTTGGCCGGCGCCGTCGGCGTTTCGTAGCGGCGCCCGCTGCCGGCGGTCTCGCCGGCCGCCATGCCCACCAGGATCAGCTGGCGCGGCGGCGCGATGCCGTCGGCGAGGCGGTTGGCGACGCGCGTCAGCACGTAGCTGCCGAAGGAGAAGCCGCCCAGCGCCAGCGGCAGGCTGCCCCAGCGCGATTGCGCCCAGCTCAGCACCGACAGCATGTCCTCGGTCTCGCCGACGCCTTCGTCGTGCGTGCCGTCGCTCTGGCCTACGCCGCGGAAGTTCGGCCGGATCGCGGCGAAGCCCAGGTCGCGGAAACTGCGCGCGAGCGTGTGCGCCACCTTGTTGGTGTTGGCGCCGCCGAACAGCGGGTGCGGATGGCAGACCAGGGCGATGCCGCGGACCGTCTCCGGGGCGTCGATCAGCACCTCGATCTGGCCTTCGGGGCCGCGCAGCAGGGCGGATTCGGTGGGCAGCGGGCGGCTCATGCAGCGTCCTCCGGCAGGCGCAGGCGCTCGACGACGCGGCCATGCACCAGATGGTTGTCGATGATGTCGTCGATGTCTTCCTTGTCGACGTAGGTGTACCAGACGTTGTCCGGGTAGACGACCAGCACCGGACCTTCGTCGCAGCGGCCCAGGCAGCCGGCCTTGTTCACCCGCACGCTGCCCTTGCCCTTCAGGCCGAGCGCGGCGGTGCGCTCCTTGGCGTAGGTCTGAAGTTCGCTGGCCTGGTGGTCGTTGCAACAGGTTTCGCCGGCGGCGCGCTGGTTGCAGCAGAAGAAGACGTGGTGTTTGAAGTAGCTCATGGGGTCTCGGTGTCTCGCAGCGGTTCGGGTGCGCCGCGCGGCGCACCGGGAGGTGGAGCGGATTATAGGCCGCGGCGGGCCGGCCCCGCCCGGGCGGTCAGGTGTTCGCCCCGCCACAGGCCGAGCGCCGACAGGTAGGCCAGCGCGACGAAGGGCCACAGGCTGTCGACGAGTTCGGTCAGGCCGTGGAAGTTGAGGATGTTGCTGTACTGGGCCAGGCGCTGGTTGTAGGCCAGGTAGGGATTCTCAGGCATCAGGTTGACCAGGGCCGTCGCCACCAGCAGCGCGGTGCCCGCCAGCGCGTGCTGCAGCAGGCGTGGCAGCAGCAGCGTCAGCGTGAGCAGGGCGCCGCCGATCACCAGGCCGCGTTCGGCACCCGGCGTGAGCCAGGCCAGCGGCGCGCCGGGTTCGAAGAAGGTGGCGGTCGCCAGCGACTTGGCGCCGATGCCCAGCGCCAGCAACAGCACGATCGGCAGCGGATTGCGCCCGCGCATCATGCAGCGCGCGAACAGGCCGACGGCGAGGATCGAGGCTGCGGTGAGCGCGGCGTCGAAAGCGATGAAGCGTTCGGGCTGGAAGGCCAATGGGGCGGCGATGCCCAGCAGGCTGCGCAGGTCGCCGCTGGAAAACAGCAGGTCGGTGGCGCTGAGCTGGCCGAGCAGCCACAGCCCGAGCAGGATCAGCCCGGCCTCGCCAGTGCGCCCGCCGATGACCCATTCGGCTCGCCAGCGGTGAAAGAAGCCTCGCGCGCCGAACCAGGCCTGTCCCCAGCGCACGCCCAGCAGCGCGCCGAGCAGGCCGCCGAGGATGTTGCCGCCCAGGTCGAGGTTGCTGGCGATGCGGCTCGGCAGCAGGTTCTGTGCGGTCTCGAGCCCCAGGCTGAGCAGGCCCGCGAGCAGGGTGGCCAGCGCGATGCCGCGCCACGCGGGCCATGTGGCCGGCATCGCCGCGGCGGCGAGGAAGCCGAAGGGCAGGTAGCCGAGGATGTTGAACACGAAGTCCTCGAGGATGAAGTACTTCGGCCAGGGCGCGATCAGGTAGTCGAACAGCGGCAGTCCGCTCGCCTGCCAGCCGGTCAGCGGATGCAGGCAGGCGTAGGCGATCAGCAGCGCGTAGGCGAGGGCGAGGGTGCGTGGCAGCGAGGCGGGTGCGATTCGGGTCATCGGGGTGGAGCGCCGGCGGGCGGCGCCGGCAGGGGGCGCGAAGCGGTCCCGTCCTGGGGCCGGGCCAGTGTCCTTCTCTGAGGCCCCCCCGATTCTGCCAGTTCCCGCGGCGGCATTCCTTGATGCGGGTGGCGCGGGCCCGCACCGGGCTGGTGCGCGATGCGCCGTGGAGGTGCATGTGCGCGGGCGAGGCGTCGGCCCTGGCGGACCTCCGCAGGCGCCGGGGCGCATCGTCGTCCGCGCACGCTTCTTGCTGTTCGGTTGGCATTGCCCATCTGCGCATCGCGAGGCCTTCGTGTCCATCCACGTCAAGCTGAACCACGTCACTCATTACCGCTACGACCGCCCGGTCAGCCTGTCGCCGCAGGTCGTGCGTCTGCGTCCGGCGCCGCACTGCCGCACGCCGATCCATGCCTATTCGCTGAAGGTCGAGCCCGCCGGGCATTTCATCAACTGGCAGCAGGACCCGCAGTCGAACTACCTCGCGCGCCTGGTCTTTCCCGAGAAGACCACCGAACTGCGCATCGAGGTGGATCTGGTGGCCGAGATGTCGGTCATCAATCCTTTCGACTTCTTCCTCGAGCCGGCGGCGGAGAAGATCCCCTTCGCCTACGACGAGGGCCTGAGCGTCGAGCTGGCGCCCTACCGCCTGAAGGCGCCGGCTGCCGCGCTGGGGCCGAAGTTCCTCGACTACCTCGAAGCCATCCCGCGCGAGCCGAAGGCCAGCGTCGATTTCCTCGTCGCGCTCAACCAGCGCCTGCAGCAGGACATCCGCTACCTGGTGCGGCTCGAGCCCGGCGTGCAGACGCCCGAAGAGACGCTGACGCTGGCGAGCGGCTCCTGCCGCGACTCGGCCTGGCTGCTGGTGCAGCTGCTGCGCCACCTCGGGCTGGCGGCGCGCTTCGTATCCGGCTACCTGATCCAGCTCACGCCCGACGTGAAGTCGCTCGACGGCCCTTCCGGCACCGAGGCGGACTTCACCGACCTGCACGCCTGGTGCGAGGTCTACCTGCCCGGTGCAGGCTGGGTCGGCCTCGACCCGACCTCGGGCCTCTTTGCCGGCGAGGGCCACATCCCGGTGGCGTGCACGCCCGAGCCCTCGTCCGCGGCGCCGATCACCGGCTTCTCGGATGAGTGCGAGTGCGCGTTCGAGCACCGCATGAAGGTCGAGCGCGTGTGGGAGGCGCCGCGCGTCACCAAGCCCTACACCGATGAACAGTGGGCGGCGATCGAGGCGCTGGGCCACCGCATCGACGGCGACCTGACGGCCAGGGACGTACGCCTCACTCAAGGCGGCGAGCCGACCTTCGTGTCGCTCGACGACCGCGACGGTGCGGCCTGGAACAGCGACGCGCTCGACCCGCAGAACCGGGATGCCAGCAAGCCGAGCAAGCGCACGCTGGCCGAGAACCTGATGTTCCGCCTCAAGGAGCACTACGCGCCGCAGGGCCTGCTGCATTTCGGCCAGGGCAAGTGGTACCCGGGCGAGCAGCTGCCGCGCTGGTCGCTGAACTGCTACTGGCGCCGTGACGGCGAACCCATCTGGCGCGATCCGGACCTGTTCGCGCGCGAACTCTCCGCCACCGCGGTGGACGAGGCGATGGCGGCGCGCTTCCTCGTCCGCGTCGGCGAGCGCCTGGGCGTGGAGGCGCAGTGGATGATGCCGGCCTTCGAGGACGCCTGGTACTACCTGTGGCGCGAGCGTCGGCTGCCGGCCAACGTCGATCCGCACGACTCGCGCGTCGACGATCCGCTCGAGCGCGCGCGCCTGACCAAGGTCTTCGACCGGGGCCTGAAGCAGGTCATCGGCCATGTGCTGCCGATCGTGCGCAATCACGGCGGTGCCGGCCGCTGGCAGAGCGGTCCGTGGTTCCTGCGTGCCGAACGCCTGTACCTGATCCCGGGCGATTCGCCGATCGGCTACCGCCTGCCGCTGGATTCGCAGCCCTGGGTGGGCAAGGGCGATTTCCCGTGGATCCATGCCGCCGACCCCAACCAGGCCTTCCCCGCGCTGCCGGCGCATGCCGAACTGCGCCAGCAGCTGCGGCCGACAGGGGCGACCGTCGGCGCCGACAGCGGGCTTGGCTATACCGCCCACGGTGGCGGCTGGACGCCCGGTCGCGCCGCGCATGCCGGTTTCCATGGCACGCAGGGCGAGGCCGCCATGCCGCTTACCGGCGCCGCCGAGGCCGCGCTGGCGAGCCGCGACGAAGCTGTGGACCCGGCACGCCGCCCGGCGCCCTTCGAGTCGGCGGCCTGGATCACCCGCAGCGCGCTGTGCGCCGAACCGCGCGGCGGCCTGCTCCATCTCTTCATGCCGCCGACGGTGGCGCTGGAGGATTACCTCGAGATCGTCACCGCCATCGAGGACACGGCCGCCGAATTCAAGCTGCCGGTGGTGCTCGAAGGCTACGAGCCGCCGTCCGATCCGCGCCTGCAGCACTTCCGCATCACGCCGGACCCGGGCGTGATCGAGGTCAACATCCACCCCGCGGGCAGCTGGGACGAACTCGTCGAACGCACCACCACGCTGTACGAGGAAGCCCACCAGTCGCGGCTGTCGACCGAGAAGTTCATGCTCGACGGCCGCCACACCGGCACCGGTGGCGGCAACCATTTCGTGCTCGGCGGCGCCACGCCGGCCGACTCGCCCTTCCTGCGCCGGCCCGACCTGCTGCGCAGCCTGGTGAGCTACTGGCACAACCACCCCAGCCTGTCCTACCTGTTCTCCGGGCTGTTCATCGGGCCGACCTCGCAGGCGCCGCGGGTGGACGAGGCGCGCCACGACTCGGTGCACGAGCTGGAGGTCGCCTTCCAGCAGTTCCCCGAGATCGGCAAGGCAGTGCCGCCCTGGCTCATCGACCGCCTGCTGCGCAACCTGCTGATCGACGCCAGCGGCAACACCCACCGTTCGGAGTTCTGCATCGACAAGCTCTACAGCCCGGACAGCGCCACCGGCCGGCTCGGCCTGCTGGAGCTGCGCGCCTTCGAGATGCCGCCGCATGCGCGCATGAGCCTCGCCCAGCAACTGCTGCTGCGTGGGCTGATCGCGCGCTTCTGGCAGCAGCCCTACGCCCCCGGCCGCCTGCGGCGCTGGGGCACCGAGCTGCACGACCGCTTCCTGCTGCCGCACTGGGTGGCGGAGGACTTCCGCGACGTCGTCACCGAGTTACGCGAATTCGGCTACCCGCTCGAGTTCGACTGGTTCGCACCGCACTTCGAGTTCCGCTTCCCGAAGTACGGCGAGTTCGCGGCGCGCGGCGTGCGCGTCGAGCTGCGCATGGCGCTCGAGCCCTGGCACGTGATGGGCGAGGAGGGTGCGCCCGGCGGCACGGTGCGCTATGTCGACTCCTCGGTGGAGCGGCTGCAGGTGAAGGTGTCCGGGCTCAACGACGACCGTCACGTGCTGAGCTGCAACGGCCGCGCCGTGCCGCTGCAGCCGACCGGCACGGTGGGCGAGTTCGTCGCCGGCGTGCGCTACCGCGCCTGGCAGCCGCCGTCCTGCCTGCATCCGACCATCGGTGTGCACGCGCCGCTGGTGTTCGATCTGGTCGATGGCTGGATGCAGCGCTCGATGGGCGGCTGCATGTACCACGTGGCGCATCCGGGCGGGCGCAACTACGAGACCTACCCGGTGAATCCCTACGAAGCGGAAGGCCGGCGCCTGGCGCGCTTCACCACCACCGGCCACACGCCGGGCCGGATCGCGCCGGTGGCGGCGGAGCGCAACGCCGACTTCCCGTTCACGCTCGACCTGCGTCGACAGGGCTGACGAAGCATGCAGGTCCAGCCGCACAGCCCGCCCCAACTGCTTGCCGACTACGCTGCACGGCCCGATCGCTACGACGAACTGTGCCAGCGCATCGGCAGCGTGGTGGTGCTGCGACCGCACTGGCGCGACTTCTTCCACGGCCTGGCGGCGATGCCGGCGGCCGAGACCGCGGCGCGGCGTGAGGCCCTGCGCCGGCAGATCCACGAGAACGGCATCACCTACAACGTGTATGCCGATCCGCGCGGCTTCGAGCGGCCCTGGGAGCTCGACCTGCTGCCCTACATCCTGCCGGCGGCGGAATGGGCGCAGATCGAGGCAGCGGTGCTGCAGCGCGCGACGCTGTTCAACCGCATCCTCGCCGACCTCTACGGCGAGCAGAACCTGCTGCAGCAGGGGCTGATTCCGCCGGCGCTGATCTACGGCCACAGCGGGTTCCTGCGTCCGCTGGTGGGGGCCAGGCCGCCGCGTGACCTGTTCCTGCATCTGTATGCGGTGGATCTGGCGCGCTCGCCGGACGGCCGCTGGTGGGTGGTGGCCGACCGCACCCAGGCCCCGTCGGGCGCCGGCTACGCGCTGGAGAACCGCGGCGTGGTGGCGCGTGCGTTGCCCGAGCTGTATCGCGCCGCGGGCGTGCAGCCGCTGGTGCCCTTCTTCGAGACCTTCCGTGACGGACTGGCGGCCCTGGCCCCGGAGGATGGAGGAGAGGAGAAGGGGCCGGGCCGGGCCGGGGACGGCGATGCCCCGCTGATCGTCGTGCTGACGCCCGGTCCGTACAACGAAACCTATTTCGAGCACGCCTTCCTGGCGCGCGAGATGGGCTTCCCGCTGGTCGAGGGGCAGGACCTGACGGTGCGCGACGAGAAGGTCTTCCTGCGCACGCTTGAGGGCCTGCGCCGGGTGCATGTCATCCTGCGCCGCGTCGACGACATCTGGTGCGACCCGCTCGAGCTGCGCGACGACTCGGCGCTGGGGGTGGCCGGCCTGGTGGCGGCGGTGCGCGCCGGCCAGGTCGCGGTGGCCAACGCGCTGGGCAGCGGCATCCTCGAGACTGGCGCGCTGCTGGGCTACCTGCCGCGCCTGGCCGAACACCTGCTCGGCCAGAAGCTGAGGATGCCCTCGGTCGCGACCTGGTGGTGCGGCGAGAAGGCCGCCTGCGACTACACGCTGAAGCACCTGCGGGAGCTGGTGGTGAAGCCGGCCTACCCGACCGTGGGCGCCGGTCCGCTGTTCTGTCGCGACCTGCCGGCGGCGGAACTCGACGCCCTCGCCGCGCGCATTGCCGCACGTCCGTTCGAGTTCGTCGCGCAGGAGATGGTGAACATCTCGCAGGCGCCGGTGCTGGCGATTGAGAACGGACCGGCCGCGGGCTTGGTGGCGCGCAACATCGGCCTGCGGGTGTTCGCGGCGGTCGGGCCCGACGGTTTTCGCGTGATGCCGGGCGGCCTGGTGCGGGTGGCACCCGAGACCGACATGCGCGTGGTGTCGATGCAGCACGGCGGCGGCAGCAAGGATGCGTGGGTGCTCAGTGGCCCGGCGGAAACGGCGCGGCCAAGCCGGCGCCCCGCGGTGCCGGGGCAGATCGCGCTGCGCGAGCGCAGCCTCGCGGCGCCGGGACTGGCCAGCCGTGTGGCGGAGAGCTTCTTCTGGCTCGGCCGCTACAGCGAGCGTGCCGACGGCGCAGCGCGCCTGGGGCGCGAGACGCTGGGCCGCCTCGGCGGGCTGGCCGTGCTCGACCACGTCGGGCCGGCCGCGGGCGAGGCCGCTGCGCAGGCGGATTCGCCCAC
>NZ_AMXC01000047.1:0-18171 GCF_000310165.2 Thauera sp. 63 | reverse complement strand
CCGGGCTCGCAGGCCGGCCCCAGCCAGCGCGCCACCAGCAGGCCCGGCAGCAGGGTCACGCCGCCTTCGCCCGCCGCGGGCACGATGTCGCGCCACGCGGCCAGCAGGTCCGCATCGCAGCGCGGCGAAGCGACGATGAAGCTGCCGCTCACCGGCTGCCCCTGCAGCCCCACCGCCGCGCCCAGCAGCGCATCGCCGCCGCGCAGCACGCCGCGCTCCAGCCACTGCGGGCGACCATCGCGCTCGATGCGGATGCGCATCGCCATCTCACCGCGGCCGAAGCGCTCACCGGCGGCCGTGCGGCCAAAGCACAACATCTCGCTGCCGACGAAGCAGGCGTTGCCCTGCAGGCGCACCTCGGTCGCCAGCTCGCCGAGCGCGCCGTCATAGACGATGCTCTCCTGCGGCAACCACTCGCACACGCCGCCCGCGGCCACCGCGATGCGCTGCACCAGGGCGCCGGCGGCGCCGGCGCTGCGGTACCACTTGCCCGCCCCCGGCGTGGTCAGCAAGGCATGGGCACCGCCATCGACCTGCACCGTCACCTGCAGGCGGTCGCCACCGGCAATGCCGGCTGGCGGATGCACCAGGACGGTGTGGCAGACCGCATCCCCTTCCGGATACAGCGGACGCTGCACCACCAACGGCCCGACATGGCTGCGGCGGACCAGCACGCTCCGTTCTCCGCGGCGGGCGTAGGCCAGTGACAAGGCCGCTTGCCAGCCCTGCTGCCGCGGCGGCGCGACGAGGTGATCGGCGGGGAAGACGAGCGGGGCATTCATGCACCAAGCTCAGCAAATAGCGGGCCAGCCCGTGGAAAGGCCCGGCTGCCGGGCTGTCGCGGCCCGCCACGCCGCGGCGCTCCGGCGCGCGCACCATTGCAGTGCGACGAAACCGTCCTCCGGCGCACCCGGATGGTGCGCCGGGCCACCCCGACCGGGGAGGCGGTCAGCCGCCCGGCTTGCGCATCAGCACCACGTCCTTGCACGGCACCTCGCACTGCCAGCCGAAGCGCCGGGCCAGCACACGGAAGGTGGCCTCGCGGTAGAACACCACGTGGGTCGGGTCGCGGCGGTAGTGCCAGTGTGCGAAGCGCACGTCGTCGGTCTGGAAGCAGGTCATGACCGCCAGCCAGCCGCCGGGCCGCAGCAGGCCGTCGAGGCGGGCGAACTCACCGGCCGGGTCGTGAAAGTGCTCGGCCACCTCGGTGCAGGTGACGAAGTCGTAGGTCCGCGCGAGGGCGGCACGATCCGGCGCGAAGAAAGGGTCATACAGCGTCATCCGGTGGCCGGCCGCGCACAGCATGTCGGCCAGCGCCGGACCGGGCCCGCAGCCGTAGTCCAGGCCCGCGCTCGCCGGTGCCAGCCGCGCCAGCAAAGGCCCGGCAAGGCGGTCGAGAAAGCGGCGGTAGCCCGGATCGGACGGATCGTTGCGATGCAGTTCGTACTCCGCCCGCTCGACCGCCGCCGCAGGACGCTGCGCGGGCGGCACGAAGGTCGCCTCGCACGCCAGGCAGCGCAGGTAGGCCCGGCCGTCGACCTGCATGAAGGGACGCACATCGACCGCCCCGCACACCGGACAGGCGGCGCAGCCGGAGACGCAGGAAGAGGCTTTGCGGAGACCCATGCGCGCGATTCTACGGGTATCGCATGAGCGTCACCGCCCCTGGCCTGGGCGCCGATGCCTCCCCGGCCGCCGCGCAGCACGGGCAGGGGTGCCACGCGGACAAAGACCGTCCGCGGCCGGCACGCTCGCTTAAATCGTTACCATACGGCCCTTTCAGCGTCACCAAGACTTTCCCTTCCTCCGAATCCGCCCGATGTCATGAACCTCGAAATGCTGTGGGTCTTCGCCCTGCTGGCCGCCTGCGTGGCCGCTTTCATCGCCAACCGGCCCCGGATGGACGTGGTGGCCCTGGCTGCCATGCTCGCCCTGGTGATCAGCGGCACCCTGGAGGTCGACGAGGCACTGTCAGGTTTCAGCGAGCCCAGCGTGATCCTCATCGCCGCATTCTTCGTCATCGGCGAGGGCCTGGTTCAGACCGGCATCGCCCACCGCGTCGGCGACTGGCTGGTACACACCACCCGCAGCAGCGAGACCCGCCTCCTGGTGCTGCTGATGCTCGCGGTGGCGGGCCTTGGTTCGGTGATGAGCTCCACCGGCGTGGTGGCCATCTTCGTGCCGGTGGCCCTGAGCGTGGCCGCCCGGCTGGGCGCCAGTGCCGGCCGGCTGATGATGCCGCTTGCCTTCGCCGGGCTGATCAGCGGCATGCTGACACTGGTGGGCACGCCGCCGAACCTCGTGGTCAACAGCGAGTTGCAGCGGGCGGGGCTCTCCGGCTTCGGATTCTTCGACTTCACCCCGGCCGGACTCATCGTCCTCGTCCTCGGCATCGCCTACATGATGTACGCGCGCCGCTGGCTGGGCGCCGAACCCGAGGCGCACGGCCGCAGTGCTCAGGGCCGCCGGCGCCTGCGGGAACTGGCCAAGGACTACCATCTGCTCGACCGGGTGCGCCGCATGCAGGTCGCCGCGGGCTCGCCGATGATCGGACACACCCTGGGCGAACTGCAGTTGCGCGCCGGCTATGGCGCCAACGTGATCGCCATCGAGCGCATGCGCCAGTTCGGTCAGGTGATGCTCACCACCTCGGCCAACCGGGAGATCCTGGCCGGTGACATCCTGCTGGTGGATTTCGTCCGGGCCGAGCTCGACATCGAGCGCTTCTGCGCCGAGATGCATCTTCAGAAGCGTGCCTTCAAGCAGGACTACTTCACCGACATGTCCCGCGAACTGGGGCTGGCGGAAGTCGTCATTCCGCCCGGCTCCACCCTCATCGGCCATTCCATCCTCGAACTGCGCATGCGCTCCCAGCGCGGCATCAACGTCATCGGCCTGCGCCGCGGCGGTCACGCCCTGGATGACACCCTGCTCCACGAGCGGCTGAGGATGGGCGACACGCTGCTGATCGCCGGCACCTGGAAGGCCATCCGCCTGCTCAACATGCAGCCGCAGAACTTTCTCGTGCTGAGCGTGCCGGCGGAGATGGACGAGGCCGCTCCCGCCGCGCGTCGCGCGCCTTTCGCCCTGCTCACCCTGGCCCTGACCGTCGGGCTGATGGTCTCGGGCCTGGTGCCCAGCGTGATCGCCGCCCTGCTGGGCTGCCTGCTGATGGGCGCCTTCCGCTGCATCGACCTGAACAGCGCCTACCGCTCCCTGCACTGGCAGAGCCTGATCCTCATCGTCGGCATGCTGCCCTTCGCCATCGCGCTGCAGAAGACCGGGGGCATCGACTTCATCGTCTCCTCGCTGCTGGGCCTGAGCGGCGAGGCCTCGCCCCGGGTGGTCATGGCCATGCTCTTCGTGCTCACGTCGGTGGTCGGCCTGTTCATCTCCAACACCGCCACGGCGGTGCTGATGGCCCCCATCGGCATCGCCCTGGCCCAGCAGCTGGACCTCTCCCCCTATCCCTTCGCCATGACCGTGGCCTTGTCCGCCTCCGCGGCCTTCATGACGCCCGTCTCGTCGCCGGTCAACACCCTGGTGACCGGCCCTGGCCACTATCGCTTCATGGACTTCGTGCGCGTCGGCGTGCCCTTCACGGTGCTGGTGCTGCTGGTGTGCGTCACCGTGCTCCCCCTGCTGTTTCCCTTTGCACCGCAGCCGTAGGCGCGGAAACCACCCCGGCGGCGGCGTGGGCGTGTATGGTGCTGGGATCAGACCGCCATCCGACGCTCGAACCCCCGTTCGCCACGCCGCATGTCAGGAGGAGAAGCACCATGAACGCAACGGCCACCGTCCCCGACACCCTGCTGACCGAAGCCGAGATTCGCAAGGCGCCGCTGGATGACTACATGTCGCCCCGGCAACTGGCCTTTTTCCGCGCCAAGCTGATCGAGGAGCGCGACCAGTTGCTCGAATCCGCGCACCGCACCACGCTGCACCTGCAGGAGTTCGAGAGCACGCCCGACCCCTCGGACCGCGCCTCGCTCGAGGAAGACCACACCCTCGAACTGCGCGTGCGCGACCGCGAACGCAAGCTGCTGCACAAGATCGACGAGGCGCTGGTGCGCATCGACAACGGCAGCTACGGCTGGTGCGAGGATACCGGCGAGCCGATCGGCATCGCCCGCCTGCTCGCACGGCCGACGGCCACCCTCAGCGTCGAGGCGCAGGAAATCCACGAAGCCCGACGCAAGATGCAGGGCGGCTGAGCGGCAAACCCGGCCGGCACCGCAGCCACGGTTCAGCCGCGCGCGAGCCGCGCGAACTGGGCCACGGCCGCGGTGCGGGTCTCCACCCCGAGCTTCTCGTAGATGTGCTCGAGGTGCTTGTTCACCGTGCGCGGACTCATGCCGAGGATCTCCGCCACATCGCGGTTGGTCTTGCCGCGCGCGACCCATTCCAGCACGTCCATCTCGCGCTGCGTCAGCGGATTGGGCAGCAGCGCCGCGGCAGGCTCGGCGTCCTCGCTGCGCGCGCGCATCGCCGCATTCATGTCGCGCGCCACGCGCAGGTGCGCCTGCAGCCGCGCCACGAGTTCGTCCGGCACGACCGGCTTCACCAGATAGTCGATGCCCCCGGCGGACAAGCCCTCGACCAGGCGCTCGGTCTCCGCCAGCCCGGTCATGAAGATCACCGGCACGGTACGCATGCCCGGCGCCTGCTTGAGCCGGCGGCAGGTTTCGAAACCGTCCATGCCCGGCATGCAGGCGTCGAGCAGCACCGCGTCGGGGGTGATGCGCTCGAGCCGCTTCAGCGCGGTGGCGCCGTCGGTGGCGACCAGCACGGTGTAGCCGGCCTCGTCGAGTGCCTCGGCGATCATGCGCACCGTGTCCGGTGCGTCGTCGATCAGCAGGACGACTTCGCGCTCACGGAGCGACGGCATCGGGGCAGTCATCGGCGACTCCATCGAGCATGTGGATGAGGGTGTCAAAGCGCAGCTCCAGGGTCAGCGCGCGCAGGCTTTCCAGCGGGGCGCGGAGTTCGGGATGCAGGGCTTCGAGTTCGTCGAGGCGACGCACCAGGCCCTGCAGGTGGCCGAGGTCGGCGAACTCGCGCAGCTCGGCGCGGAGGTGTCCGGACAGGGCGGACAGCGCCGCCGGCGCAAGTGACGCGGGACGGACCGGTGGGGTGTGATCGGCGGGCAGGGCCGGCGGCAGCGCCGCACGCGCGCCCGCAGGCACCGCCGTCGCCTCGCCGTTCTCGGCGTAGATCCACGCCAGTCCCAGCCAGGTGCTCAGGCGCGCGAACAGCTCGGTCTCCAGCACCGGCTTGACGATGAAGTCGTCGCAGCCCGCGGCCGTGCGCCGGTCCGGCAGGTTCTCGTAGGCGTTGGCCGACACCATCACGATCGGCCCGCTGTAGCCCGCATCGCGCAGCTGGCGGCTCAGCGTCCAGCCGTCGGTCACCGGCATCGACACGTCGAGGAACACGATGTCCGGCGCGAACGCCTCCACCTGGCGCAGCGCCTCGTCCGGACGCTCGCACTCCTCGACCAGGAAGCCGCGCGGACGCAGCATGTCGGCGATCAGGTGGCTCTGCGCCGGCTGGTCGTCGACCACCAGCAGCTTGCGCCGCGGACCGAAGTAGCCGCGGATCTCGCGTTCCGGCCGCGTCGCCACCCGCGGATGCGCCACCCGCGGCAGATGCAGCTTGACGCGGAACACGCTGCCGCGCCCCGGCGTGCTGCTGACCGTGAGCTGGCCGCCGGCGAGCTCGATCAGCAGACGGGTGATGGTGAGCCCGAGGCCCGTGCCCGGCGCGCTCGGCGGCTGGTTGCCGGTGCCGCGTTCGAAGGGCTCGAAGATGCGCTCCAGGTCGGCCGCCGGAATGCCGCAGCCGGTGTCGCGGATCTCGAACACCGCGATCTCGCTCTGGTAGGTGATCTTCAGCACCACCTCGCCGCGCTCGGTGTAGCGCACGGCGTTGGCGAGCAGGTTGATCAGGATCTGGCGCAGGCGGCTGGTGTCGCCCTGCACCACCTCGGGCATGCGCCCGGCAAACTCGGTGCGGAAGGCCAGCCCTTTCCGCCCGGCTTCGAGCGCGATCATCTTCTCGACGTGGGCGAGGAACTCGCCGAAGCGGAACTCCTGGCGGTTGAACTGCAGGCGCCCGGCCTCGATGCTGGCGATGTCGAGCAGGCCGTCGATCAGCGCCAGCAGGTGTTCGCCGCTGCGCTGGATGGTGGAGATCGCCTCGCGCCGGCGCCGCGGCAGGTCGGTGTCGCGCAGCATGATCTGCGAGTAGCCGAGGATGGTGTTGAGCGGCGTGCGCAGCTCGTGGCTGATGCCGCGCACGTAGCGGCTCTTGGCCGCGTTGGCGGCCTCGGCGTCCTCCTTGGCCTGCTGCAGCTTGGCGTCGGTGTCGCGGTGGGCCTCGATCTCGCGCAGCAGCAGCTGGTTCTGGCGCTCGGACTCTTCCTGCGCCACCCGCCGGCTCTCGTTGGCCAGCACCAGCCACCACACCCCCACCGCCGCCAGCAGCACGAGCACGGCGAAGATGCGCAGGAAAGCCAGCCCCAGATCGGTCGCCCCCGCCTGCTCCGCCAGCAGTTCCTGCTGGTACACCAGGCCCACGACCGAGGCGATCACCAGGCTGCTGACGAAGAACACCATCACGAACTGGCTCACGCGGCGGGCCACCCGCGCCGACATCGACGACGGCATCCAGCCGGCCAGCAAGGGCGCGAAGCGCGAGAGCAGGCCGGCGTCGGGCTTGCAGCGGTCGCGGCAGCGCGCCTCCAGCGTGCAGCACAGCGAGCAGATGGCGCCACCGTAGGCCGGGCACTGCGCCATGTCCTCGGCCTCGAAGTGGTTCTCGCACACCACGCAGCGCAGCGACTCGGCCACGCGCCATTGCGTCTCACGCGGTCGCGCCAGGTAGAAGCGGCCGCGCGTGCCCCAGGCGATCAGCGGCGCCAGCGCAAAGGCTGTCAGCAGCGAGATGAAGGGCGCGAAGGCCTGCGCCACCGGCCCCAGGTGGCCGCCGAAGGCGATGATGCCCAGCACCGAGCCCGCCAGCATCGCACCCACCCCCACCGGATTGACGTCGTAGAGGTAGGCGCGCTTGAACTCGATGTGGCGCGGCGACAGGCCGAGCGGCTTGTTCACCACCAGGTCGGCCACCACCGCGCCGATCCACGCCACCGCCACGTTGGCATACACGCCCAGCACGTGCTCCAGCGCCTCGAACACGCCCAGCAGCATCAGCATGAGCGCGATCAGCACGTTGAAGATCAGCCACACCACCCGCCCCGGGTGGCTGTGGGTGAGGCGCGAGAAGAAGTTGGACCACGCCAGCGACCCCGCATAGGCGTTGGTCACGTTGATCTTGACCTGGCAGATGATGACGAAGATGCAGGCCAGCGCGATCGCCGCGCGTGGATCGTCGACCACGTGCTGGAAGCCGGCCAGGTACATCTGTGTGGGCTGCAGCGCCTTCTCCGGCGGCACCATCGCCTGCAGCGCGAGGAAGGCGAGGAAGGCGCCGCCGACCATCTTGAGCGCGCCGGGGATGATCCAGCCCGGCCCCGCCGCCACCACCGAGGCCCACCAGCGCCCGCGGTTGCGCTTGCCCGCCGGCGGCAGGAAGCGCAGGAAGTCCACCTGCTCGCCGATCTGCGCGATCAGTGCGAAAGCCACGGTACAGCCGGCGCCCACCGCCAGCCAGTCGAAGTCGTTGCCGTGGCGGCCGCCGAGCTCGGTGAAGGCGGCGTACAGCTCGGGCTCGCGCAGCAGCACGACGAGGAAGGGCGTCAGCAGCAGCACCACGAACACCGGCTGGGTCCACGCCTGCAGCCGGCTGATCCAGGTGATGCCGTGCGTCACCAGCGGGATCACCGCCAGCGAACTCAGCAGGTAGCCCCACTGCAGCGGCAGGTCGAACCACAGCTCCAGCGCCAGCGCCATGATCGCCGCCTCGATGGCGAAGAAGATGAAGGTGAAGGAGGCGTAGATCAGCGAGGTGATGGTCGAACCGATGTAGCCGAAGCCGGCGCCGCGGGTCAGCAGGTCCATGTCCACCGCTTCGCGCGCGGCGTAGTAGCTGATCGGCAGGCCGGTGAGGAAGATCACCAGCGCCACCAGGCCGATCGCCCACACCGCGTTGGTGAAGCCCCAGTTCAGCGCGATGGTGCCGCCGATGGCCTCCATCGCCAGGAAGGACACGGCGCCGAGCGCGGTGTGGGCGATGCGCGAGAACGACCACTTGCGGAAGCTGCGCGGCGCATAGCGCAAGGCGTAGTCCTCCAGCGTCTCGTCGGCGACCCAGCTGTTGTACTCGCGACGGATGTGGATGATGCGCTGGCTGGCAGGGGCGGTCACGGCAGTGGGCGATGAAGGGTGGTCAGGATCGATCCGGTGCTTCAGCAAGAAGCATTCCCACCCATCGCGGTGCATGCAGGGCCCGCAGGCGCACCATCCGCACCCCGCCGGCAGCCCGCGCGCGCACCACATCGGGGCGCCCCGGCCGGTGCATGCACCACGCCCGGCAACGGACATGCCGCGGCCCCGCCGCCTCTTGTGCGCCGCACAAGACGATAGCGACACCCCCTGCGCATCCCCATACGTCGTTTGACGTATTCGCTGTTTCGCCCCCGATGGATAGCTTGTGCACCGCAACGAGACGACAAATCGAGCCAGCCCGACCGGCCCGCCGCCTCGCCAGATCCGTGTTGCAGCCCACTCATCAAGGAGCGATCCATGTCAGACAAGCACCTGCCTTCCTCCTCGCGCCGCACGTTCATGCTCGGCGCCGCCGCTCTCCCGCTCGCACTGGCCATGTCCCGCATGGGCCACGCCGCCGCGCTGCCTACCGCCCAGGTCAACACCACCGGCCTGGCCGTGACCGACACCGAAGTCATCGTCGGCCAGCTGCACTCGGCCACCGGCACCATGGCCATCTCCGAGACCGGCTCCATCCAGGCCGAACAGCTCGCCATCGACCAGATCAACGCCATGGGCGGCATCCTCGGCCGCAAGATCAAGGTGATCAAGGAAGACGGCGCCTCCGACTGGCCGACCTTCGCCGAGAAGTCGCGCAAGCTGCTGGTCAACGACAAGGTCGCCACCGTGTTCGGCTGCTGGACCTCAGCCTCGCGCAAGGCGGTGCTGCCGATCTTCGAGAAGGAAAACGGCCTGCTCTACTACCCGACCTTCTACGAAGGCCTGGAGCAGTCGAAGAACGTCATCTACACCGGCCAGGAAGCCACCCAGCAGATCCTCTACGGCCTCGACTGGGCGAAGAAGGAAAAGGGCGCACAGAAGGTCTTCCTGGTGGGCTCGGACTACATCTGGCCGCGTACCTCGATGAAGATCGCGCGCAAGCACATCGAGAACTTCCAGGGCGGCAAGGTCGTCGGCGAAGAGTACTACCCGCTCGGCAACACCAACTTCAACTCGCTGATCAACAAGATCAAGATCGCCAAGCCCGACTGCATCTTCGCGGCCGTGGTAGGCGGATCGAACGTCGCCTTCTACAAGCAGCTGAAGGCCGCCGGCATCACCGGCGCCAAGCAGTTCCTGCTCACCCTGTCGGTGACCGAGGACGAGATGCTGGGCATCGGCGGCGAGAACTTCGAGGGCTTCTACTCCTCGATGAAGTACTTCCAGACCCTCGACAACGCCAACAACAAGGCCTTCGTCGAAGCCTTCAAGAAGGCCTACGGGCCCAAGGCGGTCATCGGCGACGTCACCCAGGCGGCCTACCTCGGCCCCTGGCTGTGGAAGGCGGCGGTCGAGAAGGCGGGCAGCTTCGATGTGGACAAGGTGGTCGCCGCCTCGCCGGGCATCGAGCTGCCGACCGCGCCCGAGGGCTACGTGAAGATCCACGAGAACCACCACCTGTACAGCAAGGCCCGCATCGCGCAGGGCCAGGCCGACGGCACCTTCAAGGTGGTGGCGGAATCGCCCGAGCTGATCGTTCCGGACCCCTTCCCCAAGGGCTACCAGTAAGCCACGCGGCCGCCGCGGCTCAGGCCGCGGCGGTTTCCGGCTGTTAACAGCCGTCTTCCGCCCACCCCTCCGGAGGTCCGTCATGTCGTTCGACGAAATCTACAACATCGCCCTGATGCAGGGTTTTGCCGGCCTGAGCCTGTTCGCGGTGCTGCTGCTGATGGGGCTCGGCCTGGCGATCATCTTCGGCCAGATGGGCGTCATCAACATGGCGCATGGCGAGTTCATGACCATCGGCGCCTACACCATCTTCCTGCTTTCCAGCCTCACCGAAACCTACGCGCCGGGCCTGATCCAGGCCTACTTCCCGTTCGCCATCGTGTGCGCCTTCCTCGTCGCCTTCGCCTTCGGCTGGCTGGCGGAATGGGCACTGATCCGGCACCTGTACAAGCGCCCGCTCGACACCCTGCTCGCCACCTGGGGCCTGTCGCTGGGCATGCAGCAGGCCTTCCGCACCATCATCGGGCCGAAGGAAGTCAGCCCCACCCTGCCCGACTGGCTGATGGGCTCGTGGTCGCCGGCCGAAGGGCTCGACATCCCGATCAACGGCATGTTCGTGCTCGGCCTCACCATCGTCGTCACCGGCGGCGTGCTGCTCGCGCTCTACAAGTCGCGCTGGGGCCTGCGGGTGCGCGCCACGGTCGCCAACCGCAGCATGGCCAACGCCATCGGCATCAACACCACGCGCACCGACCGCGTCACCTTCGCCATCGGCTGCGGCATCGCCGGCGTGGCCGGGGCGGCATTCACCACCATCGGCTCGACCGGCCCGACCAGCGGCTCGCTCTACATCGTCGACGCCTTCCTGGTGGTGACCTTCGGCGGCGCGGCCAGCCTGTGGGGCACGGTGGTCTCGGCCTTCGGCATCGCGCAGACGCAGTCGATCTCCGAGTTCTTCCTGTCCGGCTCGATGGCCAAGGTGCTCACGCTGCTGCTGATCGTGACCATCCTGATGCTGCGCCCGCAAGGCCTGTTCGCCTCCAAGGTGCGCCGCTGAGTCCGCCGGCACCGACACGACCGAATCCCGAATCCAAGACCGGAGAGCCAACATGGATGCAATCAAAACCTGGCTGGGACGCAGCGGCCTTGCCAGCATCGCGATCCTCGCCGTCCTGCTGCTGGTGGTGTTCCCGCTGGCGATGGACACCTTCCGCCTGAACCTGGTGGGCAAGTACCTCACCTACGGCTTCGTCGCCATCGGCCTCGTCATGCTGTGGGGCTACGGCGGCGTGCTGAGCCTGGGCCAGGGGGTGTTCTTCGGCCTCGGCGGCTACGCCATGGCCATGTTCCTGAAGCTCGAGGCGTCCGACCCCGAGAGCACCAAGATCCAATCCACACCGGGCATCCCCGACTTCATGGACTGGAACCAGCTCACCGAGCTGCCGCTGTGGTGGGAGCCCTTCAACTCCTTCGGCTTCACGCTGTTCGCGGTGGTCGCGGTGCCGGTGCTGCTGGCCTTCATCATCAGCTACGCCATGTTCAAGCGCCGCGTGGGCGGGGTGTACTTCGCCATCATCACCCAGGCGGTGGCGCTGATCCTGACCGTGCTCATCATCGGCCAGCAGGGCTACACCGGCGGCGTCAACGGCATGACCGACCTCAAGACCCTGATGGGCTGGGACATCCGCACCGACGAAGCCAAGACGCTGCTGTACTTCCTCACCGCCGCCCTGCTGCTCGGCGCCATCCTGCTGTGCCGCTGGATCCAGCTCAGCAAGCTCGGCACCCTGCTGCTGGCCATGCGCGACAAGGAAGACCGCGTGCGCTTCTCGGGCTACGACGTGTCGATGTTCAAGGTCTTCGCCTTCTGCCTGGCGGCCGCCCTGTCGGCCATCGGCGGCGCAATGTTCACGCTGCAGGTCGGCTTCATGTCGCCGTCCTTCGTCGGCATCGTGCCCTCGATCGAGATGGTGATCTTCGCCGCAGTGGGCGGGCGCATGAGCCTGGTGGGCGCGGTGTATGGCGCGCTGCTGGTGAATTTCGGCAAGACCTACTTCTCCGAGACCTTCCCCGACCTGTGGCTGTTCCTGATGGCGGCGCTCTTCATCGGCGTGGTCATGGCCTTCCCCAACGGTCTGGCCGGCCTGTACGAGAGCCACGTCAAGCCCTGGCTGGCGCGCCGCAAGCAGGCGTCGGCGCCGGCCGGCAGCGGGGGCGAGCCGCCCAGCGCAAGCACGGCCCCGGCCGCCCCGACGGTCCCGCACACCACCACCAGCAGCGCCGCTGCCCCGGCCGCCGACATCCACCTCGGCGCCAAGGTCAGCAGCCAGTCGGCCTGACGGAACAGGGAGACCCACATCATGAGCAACACCGACTTCGTCCTCGCCGTGGAAGACCTGACGGTCTCCTTCGACGGCTTCAAGGCCATCGACAGCCTCAACCTCTACGTCGATCGCGGCGAGCTGCGCGTGGTCATCGGCCCCAACGGCGCCGGCAAGACCACCCTGCTCGACCTCATCTGCGGCAAGACCAAGGCCTCGGCCGGCAGCATCAAGTTCAAGAACCAGGAGATGACCCGGCTGCCCGAGCACATGATCGTGCGCGCCGGCATCGGGCGGAAGTTCCAGACCCCGTCCATCTACGAAAACCTCAGCGTGTTCAAGAACCTGGAGGTGTCCTTCCCGCGTGGCCGCGGCGTGTTCGGCGCGCTCGGCTTCAAGTGCGACGACGCGGTGCAGGCCAAGGTCGACGAGGTCGCCGGGATGATCGGCCTCGCCGACCGCCTCGACCTCGAGGCCGGCCTGCTGTCGCACGGCCAGAAGCAGTGGCTGGAGATCGGCATGCTGCTGATGCAGGACCCGGAGCTGCTGATGCTGGACGAGCCCATCGCCGGCATGAGTGCCCGCGAGCGCGAACTGACCGCCGACCTGCTCAACCGCATCTGCCAGAACCGGTCGGTGATCGTCATCGAGCACGACATGGATTTCGTCGCCCGCATCGCCCACAAGGTCACGGTGATGCACCAGGGAAAGATCCTCGCCGAAGGCTCGATGGACAAGGTCCAGTCCGATCCCAAGGTCATCGACGTCTATCTAGGCCACTGAGCCTCCTCGGAGAACACCATGCTCAAGGTATCCAACCTCGTCGTGAACTACGGCCAGAGCGAGGCGCTGCACGGCATCTCGTTCGCGGCCGAACGCAATGAAGCCGTCGCCATCATGGGCCGCAACGGCATGGGCAAGACCACGCTGTTCAAGTCGCTGATGGGTGTGCTGCCGCTCAAGTCCGGCAGCGTCGAGGTCGACGGCCAGGAAGTCGGCAAGGACGAGAGCTTTCGCCGCGTGGCCAAGGGCATCGCCTACGTGCCGCAAGGGCGGATGATCTTCCCCACCCTCACCGTCGAGGAAAACATCCACACCGGCCTCGAGAACGCCAAGGTCAAGAAGGTGCCCGACGAGATCTACGCGCTGTTCCCGGTGCTGTGGGACATGCGCCGGCGCAAGGGCGGCAACCTCTCCGGCGGCCAGCAGCAGCAGCTCGCGATTGCCCGCGCGCTCGTCACCGACCCCAAGGTGCTGCTGCTCGACGAACCCACCGAGGGCATCCAGCCCTCGATCATCAAGGACATCGCGAAGGCGCTCAACGAGATCCGCAAGATCCGCCAGATCACCATCGTCGTGTCCGAACAGGTCCTTTCCTTCGCGATGGACGTGGCCGACCGCCTGTTCGTCATCGAAGGCGGACGCCTCGTCCATGAAAGCGCGCGCGCCGACACCGACGAAGCCCACATCAAGCAGTTCCTCTCCGTGTAACCCACCAAAAAGAGGTGTGCCATGCCTGAAACGCTGATCAAGGTCGATCTGAAGCAGTCCCCGTACGAAAACGAGATGGTGCACAACCGCTGGCACCCGGACATCCCGATGGCGTGCTGGGTGAAGCCCGGCGACGACTTCGTCCTCGAGACCTACGACTGGACCGGCGGCGCCATCAAGAACGACGACGACGCCTCGGACGTGCGCGACGTGGACCTGTCCACCGTGCACTTCCTGTCCGGCCCGGTGGGCGTCGAAGGCGCCGAGCCCGGCGACCTGCTGGTGGTCGACCTGCTCGACATCGGCGCCAAGGACGAAAGCCTGTGGGGCTTCAACGGCTTCTTCTCCAAGAACAACGGCGGCGGCTTCCTCACCGAGCACTTCCCGCACGCGCAGAAGTCCATCTGGGACTTCGAGGGCATGTTCACCAAGAGCCGCCACATCCCCGGCGTGCGCTTCGCCGGCCTCATCCACCCAGGCCTCATCGGCTGCCTGCCCGACCAGAAGATGCTCGACATGTGGAACGAGCGCGAGGTCGACTTCATCGCCACCCAGCCCGACCGCGTGCCGCCGCTGGCCAACCCGCCCGCGCCCAAGACCGCGCACATGGGCAAGCTGAAAGGCGAGGCCCGCGACAAGGCCGCCGCCGAAGGCGCCCGCACCGTGCCGCCGCGCGAACACGGCGGCAACTGCGACATCAAGGATCTGTCGCGTGGCTCGCGCGTGTTCTTCCCCGTGTACGTGAAGGGCGCCGGCCTGTCGGTGGGCGACCTGCACTTCTCGCAGGGCGACGGCGAAATCACCTTCTGCGGCGCCATCGAGATGGCCGGCTGGGTGCACATGAAGGTCAGCCTCATCAAGGGCGGCATGGCCAAGTACGGCATCAAGAACCCGATCTTCAAGCCCAGCCCGATCACGCCCAACTACAAGGACTACGTGATCTTCGAAGGCATCTCGGTCGACGAACAGGGCAAGCAGCACTACCTGGACGTGCACGTCGCCTACCGCCAGGCCTGCCTCAACGCCATCGAGTACCTGAAGAAGTTCGGCTACTCCGGCGCCCAGGCCTACTCCATCCTCGGCACGGCACCGGTGCAGGGCCACATCAGCGGCGTGGTCGACATCCCCAACGCCTGCGCCACGCTGTGGCTGCCCACCGAGATCTTCGACTTCGACATCAACCCCACCGCCGAAGGGCCGACGAAGTTCATCAGCGGCGGCGTCGACATGCCCATCGCCTACGACAAGACCTGAGCCCGCCTCCACCGCAGCCCGCCCGCCGCCGCCCGCGCGGCGGGCACCGCCACCGGGAGCCCAACATGCCGACCTACGAATACTTCTGCGAAGACTGCGGCGACTTCTCCGCCCTGCGCCCCATGAGCGCCCGCAACGAACCCTGCGCCTGCCCCCACTGCGGCGCGGAGGCCTACCGCGTCATGCTCAGCGCCCCGACGCTGGCCACGATGGACGGCGCCACCCGCAACGCCCACGCCACCAACGAACGCGCAGCCAATGCGCCGATGACCAGCGCGGAGTATGCAGCGCGGCACAAGCACGGGCCGGGGTGCGGGTGTTGCAGCGGGAAACCGTCGAAGTCGACGGTCAGGGCGGCCGATGGGTCGAAGGCGTTTCCGACGAAAAGGCCGTGGATGATTAGTCATTGACGGGGGAAGGTGACGCGCCCGGCCGTACCCTGCACAGCAGGTTCGGCAGCCCCAACTCCTTCAGGAGGGCGTTGTGCTTGTCGAGCGCAGTTTTCCTCTTCTGAGATCGGTCATGAAGCTTTTCCTGTGCGGCGCTTGATCCTGCTTTCCAGTGCTTTCAATTCCGCCTCGTCCTGCGCATCGGCAGCCTGCGCCTCCAGTCTCTTGCGGCGTTGGTCGTAATCGACAAACAGCGTACCCACCTTCTGCTCCATGCGGGCATGACTGACCGAACCCGCGCCACTCAGCAAGGGAAAGCCATTCGCGGTAATGATCTGCCCCACGTTCTCCTGCCAGAAGGCCATGGGGGTGAGCGTCTGCCGCTTGGCGCGCAGTTCGGCGGTTTCGAGAAAGATCACCACCAGCCGGTTGAGGGTGTCGATCTCGTCCCCGGTCAGGTAATTCTTGGCGACGACGATGTCCTGCTTGCGCACCTGCGTGCCCTTCCAAGTCAGCAGGCCAAAATGGGGGTCGGCGGGGTTGGCCCGCGCCAGAATGAGTTCAGCAGCGGTCTGCTGCGTCACCGCGTACAGCAACATGTTCTGCACGGTGGCGAAAAATTGCTGGGTGGCCGTGTCGGTCTTCTCGTAATCGCTGGAGAGGGCGAAGAGATCACGCACCTTCTGATAGAACCGCTTTTCCGAGGCGCGAATATCGCGGATGCGCGCCAGCATCTCGTCGAAATAGTCCGGGCGGCCATCCGGATTCTTCAGCCGCTCGTCGTCCATGACGAAGCCCTTGAGCAGGTACTCCTTCAGCACCGTACTCGCCCAGCGACGAAACTGCACCCCGCGCGGCGAGCGCACGCGGTAGCCCACGGCCAGGATGGCGTCGAGGTTGTACAGCGTAAGTGACCGGTTAACCCGACGTCTGCCCTCGGTTTGAACTGTCAAGGATTCCTTGACAGTTGTCGCCGGGTCCAACTCCCCCTCGGCAAAGACATTCTTCAGGTGCAGCGAAATGTTCTGCTTGGTGGCACTAAACAGTTCCGCCATTTCCAACTGCGTGAGCCACACCGTTTGCCCATCTGCGCGCAACTGAATTTGGCTCTTGCCGTCTTCGCTGGTGTAGAGAATCACTTGCGTCATGCTGACGCCTCCTCGTCCAACTCGCCGCTGGCGAAGATGTTCCTGAGGTGCTCGCTGACCGTGCGCACATCCACAGCAAACAGCTCGGCTATCAGCTTCTGCGTCAGCCAGACGGTTTCGTCCTCGTAGCGCGCCTCGATGCTCTGGTCGCCTGCCTGACCGGTGAAGATCAGGAACTCGGCGGTGCTGTTACGGATGAGCTTCTTGTCGTGTCCGGCCATGTGTCCCTCGTTCGTGCAACATCTCTTCGCGCTCGAGCCCTTGCGCGCCGCAGCGAGCGTAGACGATATCAGGGACGGTGGAGTCATCTATGCAATTCAGATTCACCATCGAATGATCCAAGCAGCCCCGATACGTCAAACAACGTATTTGTGCAGCGCATCACCCTCCCGACAATGAGGCCACATCCTTTGCAACCCGCCTCACCGGGAGACCCAATCCATGAGACACGGAGATATTTCGAGCAGCGCCGATTGCGTGGGCGTTGCGGTGGTCAACTACAAGATGCCGCGCCTGCACACCAAGGCCGAGGTGCTGGACAACGCGCGCAAGATTGCCGACATGGTGGTGGGCATGAAGCAGGGCCTGCCGGGCATGGACCTGGTGATCTTTCCCGAGTATTCGACCCACGGGATCATGTACGACCCCAAGGAGATGTACGACACCGCCGCCACGGTGCCGGGCGAGGAGACCGAGATCTTCGCTGCCGCCTGCCGCAAGGCCAAGGTGTGGGGCGTGTTCTCGCTGACCGGCGAGCGCCATGAAGAGCACCCCAACAAGGCGCCCTACAACACGCTGATCCTGATGAACGACCAGGGCGAGATCGTGCAGAAGTACCGCAAGATCATGCCCTGGGTGCCGATCGAGGGCTGGTATCCGGGTGACTGCACCTATGTGTCCGACGGCCCCAAGGGCATGAAGATCAGCCTCATCATCTGCGACGACGGCAACTACCCCGAGATCTGGCGCGACTGCGCGATGAAGGGCGCCGAGCTGATCGTGCGCTGCCAGGGCTACATGTACCCGGCCAAGGACCAGCAGGTGATGGTGGCCAAGGCGATGGCGTGGATGAACAACTGCTACGTGGCCGTCGCCAACGCCACCGGCTTCGACGGCGTGTATTCCTACTTCGGCCACTCGGCCATCGTCGGCTTCGACGGCCGCACGCTGGGCGAATGCGGCGAGGAGGAGATGGGCATCCAGTACGCCGAACTCTCCACCAGCCTGATCCGCGACTTTCGCAAGAACGCCCAGTCGCAGAACCACCTCTTCAAGCTGCTGCACCGCGGCTACACCGGCAAGATCAACTCCGGCGAGGAGCCCACCGGCGTCGCCGCCTGCCCCTACAGCTTCTACGGCGAGTGGATCAACGACCCGGAAGGCACGCGCAAGAAGGTGGAGGCGATCACCCGTTCGACCGTGGGCACGCCGGAATGCCCGATCGAGGGCATCCCCAACCAGCCGCCAAGCCATCGCTGAAGCACACGCCTCCTGCCAAACACCTGTCGAAGGCGCGCCCGGAACGCCCCCTCCGAGCCCCCCACCCACGTCTCCCCGGAGGGGGCGGGGCGCGATGGGGCGATTTCAGGCCCGCCGGCTCGGGCGGCGCCATCCCGGGGCAGTCCGGGCCGGCTGTCCGAGCGCAGCGAGTTTCCGGCCCGGCCGGGATGGCGCC
>NZ_AMXC01000046.1:0-20019 GCF_000310165.2 Thauera sp. 63 | reverse complement strand
ACGACGTCCGTCAGAGCCCGGTTCGAGTGGCTTCTATATGCCGATCATCGGTGGCTCTATTGTGGCGGTCAGTGACAGTGCGGGCGCGAAACGGCGCGCATGCCCGGGCAGCGATGTCCCAGTGCCGGCAGAACGCCTCGAAGCGGCTGTTGAGCCGAACCTGGCGCGTCTGTGTGTCGTGCTTGTCGACCAGCGCCTTGGCGTTGTCGATCAGCAGCGTCTGCGGCCGTCCGCCGAAATGCGCAAAGGCCGCCTCGATCCCGGCAAACCACACGCTCTGGCGCTCGTGCCGGAACGCGCACGCAAACCCCCGGCGCGAATAGCCCAGCGTCGCCACGAACAGGAACACCCGCACCGGCTCGCCACCGATCAGCACCCGCGTCTGGCCGAAGTCGATCTGCATCTGCTCGCCCGGCGCAGTCTCGAAGCGGATCGTCGCACGGCGACTGGCTTCAAGCTCCTGGCGGAACCCACGGCACGCGCGCTCGACCGTGCGCAGGCTCGTGTCGATCCCGAGCTCCTTGCTCAACTGCTGACGCACCACGTCGCAGTTGCCCCGGTGCTGCAGGAAACGCTCCCGCAGCCACGCCTCATGACCGCCCAGCACGCTGTCGCGCTGCGGCTGCCGGTAGGGCACCGGCCCGCCCGCGTTCAGATAGCGCCGCACCGTGTTGCGCGCGATGCCCAACGTCCTGGCAATCCGCTTCGCGCCCCACCCCGACTGCCCCAACCGAACGATCGTCGTGACCGCCTCCGGCTCCAACATCTCCTGCACTCCGCAAACCAGACGGCGTACAGGATTCACCTCGCTGTGCTTCGTTTCCAACAGTGGCCTCCTTGCGAACGAGGGGGTCAGTTCCTCGTGTCGCTAGGGGGTCAATTTACGGTGTCGCCTGACAGGTTCCTGTGGGCAAATAACCAGACGGCGCAGATCTCGGTAAGGAGATCGAGGGCGGGAACCTGTCGGCTGTGTAGGTGTTTGAACACGCTATGGCCGCAGGGGGCATCTCCAGTCGAAGCCAAGGCCATCCACTCGTTCAACCAGCGAAGGACCGAGGTCAGACCGGGGTGGTCTTGATTCGACTGGAGAAGCTCGGCGACGTCCTTTAGTTCCTTGAGATATTCCCGACGACGAATAGCCCTCCCCTCGGGGTGTCCGAAGTAACTAGCCGTTCGTCTGTGGTGCGAACAATACTGACTAACGCTAGTGCGGGACTTCTCGCAACCGGGGAAGACACAAGGCTTGCCCCTGAACTCGGTATTACGTTGTTGAAGGGTTGGTTTCATGGCTAATTGTTAAAGAACGGAATATCAAGGGACGCCAGAGAGCCTAAGGACGATTGAACATCAGCGTATGAGGTCAAGTCCTTTGAATCGCCCCGGGTTTCGAGGAGGCCGGTTGGTTTAAGTTAAGACTGCGGTCTCTGTCTTCTCGGCGAGTTGCCGGAAGTAGTTTGCCTCAGCTTCGGCCGGTGGAATATAACCAATCGGCTCGAGCAGTCGGGTGTGGTTGAACCAGTGCACCCACTGCAGGGTGGCCAACTCCACCGATTCCCTGCTCTTCCAGGGCGCGCGGCGGTGAATCAGCTCAGTCTTGTACAAGCCGTTGATGGTCTCGGCCAGTGCGTTGTCGTAGCTGTCGCCACGACTGCCCACCGACGGTTTCACGCCGGCCTCAGCCAGCCGCTCGGAGTAGCGGATGGACAGGTACTGAGCGCCTCGGTCCGAGTGATGAACCAAGCCGTTGGCATCGGGCCGCCGTTCGTACAAAGCCTGCTCCAGCGCGTCGAGGACGAAATCGGTCTGCATGGTGCGACTGACGCGCCAGCCCACGATGCGCCGGGCGAACACGTCGATGACGAAGGCGACATACAACCACCCCTGCCAAGTCGAAACGTAGGTGAAGTCCGACACCCACAGCTCATTGGGGCGGCGGGCCTTGAACACCCGATTGACCCGGTCCAGTGGGCAGGGCGCCGAGGCGTCGGGAAGCGTCGTGCGGACCTTCCTGCCACGACGTACCCCCTCAAGCCCCAAGCGCCTCATCAACCGCTCGACCGTACAGCGGGCCACCCGGATGCCCTCACGGTTCATCTGCAGCCAGACCTTGTCTGCACCATAGACCTGCCAGTTGGCGTGCCACACGCGCTGGACCTCGTTTGCCAGGCTGTCGTCTTGCCGCGCGCGGCGACTGCGGAGCTGCGGGTTGCGTCGGCGTGCCGCATGGCGCCAGTAACAGGACGGGGCCATCTGCAAAACCCGGCAGATGGGCTCGACCCCGAACGTGTGACGGTGTTGGTCGATGAAGTGCTTTAGCTCTTCAAACGGCGGTCGAGCTCCGCCTGGGCGAAAAACGCGCTCGCCGCCTTGAGGATGTCGTTGGCACGGCGCAACTCCTTGTTCTCTCGCTCCAGTTGCTTGAGGCGCTCGCGCTCACTGCTCGTCAGCCCATCGCGCTGGCCACCGTCAATCTCCTCGCGCTTGACCCAGTCATGCAGGGTCTGCGGCACGCAGCCAATCTTGGGGGCGATCGATTCAATCGCCGCCCACAGCGAGGGGTACTCGCCTCGGTGTTCCTGCACCATGCGCACAGCGCGCTCACGCACTTCCGGTGAAAACTTCGATGATTTGTTCATGGCTCCATCTTCTCAAGAGTTGGAGCCTCCTCAAAACCCGGGGCGATTCACTTTGTGATCCCGTTATCACGGAGGAATGAACGGATCACCTCCAGCATCGAAGCTGTGCACTCGTCCTGCGGGGTCTTGGTCAGGTAGTCGAGAAACGTTCCAGCAAGGAGCCTGTGGAGTTCCTGAAGCTGTTCGCGTGGTGCGGCGCTCATACCTTCTCGCCTCGGTCCAACTTCTCCCATAGCTGTCGCCACTGCTCGGACTGCTGTGGGCTGGGACGATCCAAGCCAAATTCATCTCGGAGCTTGGACTCTCGGGAGTCCTGCAGCATCTCACTCAGGGGGCGACCATTGAATCGCTCCACATCACTGAGGGGTGAGATCTCGTTGTGGGTGTGGGCCTTGATCCTGACCAGTTCGTAATCAAGACTCTCTGCCTCTTCAGCCATCAACGATTCAACATGGGCGAGGTATAGCGCCAAGGCCCGACGAACGATGACTGAACCGGAGGGCTTCCATCCATGATGTTCAAAGAAGGATTGAAGCCAAGCCAAACGACAGAGACTGAGGGGATCTAGTCGGAACTCTCGGGAGTGGGAGTTAGTGTTTTTTACTCGGGAGGTAGCCATAGGAATCTCGGAGATACAGACGAACGCCTGCCGCTCATCTAGCGGGGAGCTGATGAATAGGGGCAGGAGTGACGTAGTAAGAGGAAAAAACCAGCGTGCCACCCTTGACGGGTGAATAACTGGTCAAGCCTGAGCCAGCCTTAGGCCGGTCTCTGGTTGTCTTCCTCGGAAGGCCAGAGGGGCGTTAAGGTGGTCTAGGGGATGATCTTGGTCAGTGATAACCGGTATGGATAACCAACCAAGAGGAAGCCGGAAGGCTTGATGCTACAGAGGGGCTGTAGCGGTCTTGAGTACAGCGAAGCTGTTCAACTCTCAAGGGATCTACAGAGAGACTGTAGAAGTCCGAGGAGGTGTTTATTGTTGATAACCTTCAATGATGAACAACTAGGGAGAGAATCCTAAGGATTATCCTAAGAGAGAAAGATCGGCTGATCCTAGATTCTCTTCAGAGGCTCCGCCATCCACAACACACCACACCCAAACGGGTATGTAGCCAGACTAAACCGGGGGCCATCACCTCCCCGACTGTCTGATCAGGTCTGTTTCACCGTCTATCGCGAGCCTGTGGTGTCACAGGGGGATAGGGGCTGTCCTGGCTCAAAGTGTCGTGTAGTCGTCGGGCATCCTTGCGGATATCCGTTGACTCAGCGGAGCAGAGGTACACGAGATCGTCTGATCCTGAGTTCCCTTCGTCGGCTCCGGGATAAGTTGCCCTATCCCTAAGGTGTCGGGGTTATGACCACATAAGCATTCCTTATTTATTAACCATTCGCCCCCTCTCCCACCAAGGCCAGAAGGAAGTCACCTCTCCCCTGCGTCCCTGAGTCCTCGTTAAGGGGTAGGTATCACCTGACCCCGTCAGTACCGCTAGGGAGAGCCTCAGGAGGGCTGTAGCGTGGCCTCTTTCTTGATCTTTGCCACGTAAGCCCGAGAGATCCCGAAGGCTTCCGCAGTCTGCCCCAGAGACTTCCCCTCGCTCAACATCTCCAAGACCTCTCGTCTCTGGTCTTTCCCAATGAGCTTCGCAGGACGCCCCAGTGACTTCCCCTCGGCCTTCGCTCGGGCTAGACCCGCTTGGGTCCGTTCCTTGATCAAGTCCCGTTCCATATCGGCCACTGCTGCAAGAACCTTCCTGATCAGCTTCCCAGCGGTAGAGGTCAAGTCAGTGGCTCCAAGTTGAAGGACGATGACTCGGATCTCCTGCGCTTCAAGATCCCTGAGGGTGTGTTCAACATCAAGAGAATCCCTCCCCAGTCGGTCAAGCTTGGAGACCACCAGAGTCTCACCGGGGCGGATGTAGGAACGGAGCTTCTGGAACTGAGGACGGGAGGTAGCGGGAGTCTTACCCGAGATCCCCTCGTCGGCGTACCAGTGTTCAACCCGATAACCTGCCTCCTCGATCTCCCTGCGTTGGTTCTCGCTGGTCTGGTCGCTGGTGGAGACTCGCCCGTATCCGAAGACTGCCATGTTGTTCCCCTTGGTGATCACTAACAGGTGGTCACGATATAGAGAGATGGTCACGAAGTAAATACCCTATGTTAGTGACCACATTACAAGGGGGCACCTGCGGCGGTCACTAAGCGTTCGTTAAGTGACCAGCTAAGGAGAGTCAGCGGAGACCGGGGAAGCTGTGGGCAAGGTTGTGAGTTGAACTGTGACAGCCATAGGCGAGGGACCGCAGAGGTCTGAGGGGGCACCGGGGGGTAGCCGCTCCAGCCCGCGCGAGAGAGACCCCAGACAATTTTGCGGTGAAACCCTCACGAGCCTGCCCCACCACGTAAGCACCGGTCTTGCTAATCGACGGCAGGACTTCCTTGGTCACCCAGTCTTGGAAGCGGCGGGCCTCGGGTTTGTCCGAACGCATCACCAGCTTGTAGAGACCGGACTCGGAGATCCATTTTGCGTGGTACATACCGCTTCCCGGGAGCGTTACCCCCAGTTCTGAACTGTGGGAAACCTCTTCAGAACCGAGGTAGAGCAAGTGATGGTGATGCCCTCCCTTGGAGTGGGGCTTCAGTCCGATGGTCTCTGCTACATCCTTGAGAAGAAACCACGGATCACCTTCGATCTCGACCACGCGGATCTGGTTGTTGTTGAAGTTGAAGAGTTGGACTGCGTTGCTCAATTTTCAACAGCTGATCGAAAACCCAGCGGAAGCATCTCAATCAAGCGCCGCTGCCGAAGAGCAAGCGCATTGTCAGGCAGGGGAGACGCGATCAACGTAGCCTGCACACCCGCCTCCGCCTTACCGAGGATCTCCTTCACGAGAGCCGCCTGTTCGGGTGTTCGCTCTGCTGCAGAAAGCAGCGCGATAAGCAATGTCTGGTGCGCAGAAACCTGCGCCTGTAGTTCCTCGATGCAGAACAACAACCCCTCTAACACCTTTTCGTCCATGACTTCCCCTTAACAGCTGTTGGTTATGCGGGAACCCCTATTCTATCCGCATCGGAGAAATAGCTGTTCTCCCAGCCAGTCGGTCATACGCACGGATGACCTTGAGGTGGAACGCGGGACTGATCCACATCGCGTAGGCATAGACCAGTTCCTTGCAGACGTAGGCGCCACCTCCTCGGCCCCACTTCGTAGAAAAGGTAGGATTTCCATCCTTTTCCATCTCGGCTATCAGATCTTCGGTTGATTCGTTCGCCAGCCAGAACTGAGGACGGTGTCGGTTCTCCCCGCCCGCTGCCTTGTGCAAATCGTTCAGGCAGTAGCGCCCATCCTTGTCCTGCTTGATGGTGATCAGTGCATTGCTCGACCTCAGAACGAGGGAGCAAGGGGGAGGGGCAACAAGACCCGCAGAATCTTGACCTGACGTGAACCGCTGTGGGAGCCTTGGTGCCGATGGTCGGTCACCCGGCTGTCACCCGTACGTCACCCTGAAACTAAGCAAGGATGACTGATCAGATCGAACGAGCCGGAAGCACAAAAGAAAAAAGCCCGAATAATCAGGCTTTTATCTTAGGGTATCTGGTGGACCGAAAGGGGATCGAACCCTCGACCTCCGCATTGCGAACGCGGCGCTCTCCCAGCTGAGCTATCGGCCCTGAAAGAGCGAGAATTATAGTGAGCCGGCGCGCGAAATGGAAGCCCCTTTCCGCTTCGGCGCAGCCATGATCAACCTCAGTCGTCCTCCGCGCCGGAGCCCACCGCGGCGCGCCCGAGGCGGTCGGCCACGGCAGCCCAGCCGGGCCCACCCGGCAGGGCTTCGATGAGGATGAAGTCGGCGTCGAGGGCGTCCGCGGCGCGCAGGTTGGCGTAGAGCTCGTGCGCGTAGGCGGCGGGATCGGCCGGCATCGCCTGCCAGATGAAGCGGGCGTCGTGCGGATTGGGCGTGGCGTGCGCAAGCACGGCGACGCGGCTACCCTCGCCCGCCAGCGTGGCGGCCTCGTCGGCGAGCAGCGCGGGTTCGACCAGGCGCAGCGGCGTGCGCGGGGCGTAATGTGCCGCCAGCGCGCCCGAGACGCGCGGCGCTGGTACGGCAGCGCCTTCGGTGGCCGCTGCGGGCTCGGTTTCGCCGCGCACGCGCGGACGGCGACCGATGACGCGGGCAATGTCGTCGGGCGTGATGGCGCCGGGGCGCAGGATCTCCGGCACATCGCGCGAGAAGTCGAGGATGGTCGATTCGATGCCGACCGCGCACGCGCCGCCGTCGACGATCATCGCCACGCGCTCGCCCAGTTCCTCCTGGACATGCACGGCGGACGTCGGGCTGATGCGGCCGAAGCGATTCGCGCTGGGCGCAGCGATGCCGGAATCGAACACCTGCAACATGGCCAGCGCGATGGAATGCGAAGGCACACGCAGGCCGACCGTGTCCTGGCCGCCGGTGACCTCAAGGGGCACCTCGGGCGTGCGCTTCAGGATCAGCGTCAGCGGGCCGGGCCAGAAGGCGCGCGCGAGCGCGATGGCGTCCTTGGGGATGCTGGCCGCCCAGCGCGGCAGGTGGTCGGCCGAGGGCAAATGGACGATGAGCGGATGATCGGCCGGCCGCCCCTTGGCGGCAAAGATCTTGCGGACCGCTTCCGGGTTCAACGCATCGGCGGCGAGGCCATACACCGTTTCGGTCGGCATGCCGACGATGTCGCCGGCGCGCAGCAGATCGGCCGCCTCGCGGATGGCGACCAGTGTGGGCGGTTCGATGCGGCCGCGCGGCTTGATCCCGGTGTCGCTCATCGTCGTGCGCTCACGCGTCGCGGATGCCGATCGCGGCACGCGCAGCCAGCGCGTGCTCCAGCACCGCGGCAGCATCGTCGCCAGTCACCACGAAGTGGCCCATCTTGCGTCCCGGGCGGGCGTGATGCTTGCCGTACAGGTGCAGCCGCAGCCCGGGCACGGCGTGCAGCAGCGACCAGTCCGGCTCGCGGTAGGCGCCGTGGCCCTTTCCGTCCTCGTACCACAGTTCGCCGAGCAGATTGACCATGACCGCCGCGGAATGCTGGCGCGGCGTGGCCAGCGGCAGGCCGCACAGCGCCCTCACCTGCTGTTCGTACTGGCTGACGTCGCAGGCGTCGATGGTGTGATGACCGCTGTTGTGCGGACGCGGCGCCATCTCGTTGACGAACAGCTCGCCGCGGCAGACGAAGAACTCCACGCCCAGCGTGCCGACGTAGCCGAGCTTGTCGGCGATGCGCTCGGCAATCTCCTGCGCGTTGTCCCTCAGACAGGCCGACGCCTGCGCCGGCGCGATGGTGACGTCGAGGATGCCGTTGCGGTGACGGTTCTCGCCGGTCGGGAAACAGCGCACGTTACCCGCCTCGTCGCGCGCCAGCACCACGGACACTTCGTAGTCCAGCGTCAGCATCTTCTCCAGCACGCAGGGCTCGCCCTTGAAGTGCTGGAAGGCGGCCACCGCCTCGTCGCGGTCGGCGACGCGGGCCTGGCCCTTGCCGTCGTAACCGAAGCGCGCCACCTTGAGCACGGCCGGGAACAGGCCGGCGTTGGCGTTGCGCACGTCCTCCTCGCTGCGGATGGCGGCGAAGGGACCGTGCGGGAGGCCGTTGTCGGCGAGGAAGCTCTTCTCCGCGATGCGGTTCTGACATACCGCGACCGCGCTCGCCGCCGGATGCACGGGGATGAACTTGGCGAGGTAGTCCAGCGTGTCTGCAGGGACGTTCTCGAACTCGGTCGTCACTGCGGCACATCCGTTGCCCAGCGTGTCGAGCGCGACGTAGTCGTCGTAGGCAGCAACCAGGTGGCGGTCGGCGATCAGGCCGGCGGGGCTGTGCGGGTCGGGATCGAGCACCCAGACCTTGTAGCCCATCTCGTGCGCGGCCGAAACGAAAAAGCGGCCGAGCTGGCCGCCGCCGAGCATGCCAAGGGTGGCAGGCGGGAGGATCATGATGCGACTCTCAATCCAGGGTCATGTCGAGCACCGCCTGGGTCTGGCGGGCACGGAAGTCGGCGAGCTTTTGCGCCAGCGCAGCATCCTCGGTGGCCAGCAGCGCCACCGCGAACAGCCCGGCATTGGCCGCGCCCGCCTCGCCGATGGCGAAGGTGGCGACCGGAATGCCCTTGGGCATCTGCACGATGGACAGCAGCGAATCCTGCCCCGACAGCGCCTTGGACTGCACCGGCACCCCCAGCACCGGCAGCGTGGTCTTGGCCGCGACCATGCCCGGCAGATGCGCCGCGCCGCCCGCGCCGGCGATGATGGCCTTGAGCCCGCGGCCGCGCGCGGCCTCGGCGTACTCGAACATCAGATCGGGCGTGCGGTGGGCGGAGACGACCTTGGCCTCGAAGGGCACGCCGAAGTCTTCCAGCATCTTCGCGGCCGCCTTCATCGTGGGCCAGTCGGAGTTGGAGCCCATGATGATGCCGACGACGGGTTTGGTTTCGCTCATCTCGCTGTCCTTACTTGCCGCAGGCGCGCGCGGCGCGCTCGGCGGAAATCACGGTGTTCTCGAGCAGCATGGTGATGGTCATCGGCCCCACGCCACCCGGCACCGGGGTGATGGCGCCGGCCACGGCCTTGGCCGATTCGAAATCCACGTCACCGCACAGCTTGCCGGCGTCGGGGCCATCCTGCAGCCGGTTGATGCCCACGTCGATGACGGTGGCGCCCGGCTTGACCATGTCACCGGTGACGAAGCGCGGCTTGCCGATGGCCGCCACCAGGATGTCGGCGCGGCGGGTATGGAAGGCCAGGTCCTTCGTCTTCGAATGGCACACGGTGACGGTGGCACCGGCGTTCGTCAGCAGCATCGCCATCGGCTTGCCGACGATGTTCGAGCGGCCGATCACCACGGCCTCGGCGCCCTGCACCGGCGTGCCGGTGCTCTCGAGCATCTTCATGACGCCATGCGGCGTGCAGGGAATGAAGGCTTCACGGCCCTGCGACAGGCGACCGACGTTCTCGGCGTGGAAGCCGTCGACGTCCTTCTTGATGTCGATGGCCTCGAGCACCGCGGTTTCGTCGAGGTGCTTCGGCAGCGGCAACTGCACCAGAATGCCGTGCACCGCGGGGTCGGCGTTGAGCTCGGCGAGCCTAGCCATCACCTCGTCCTGGGTGGCGCTTTCCGGATAGTCGAAGCGCAGCGAGCGGATGCCCGCCTTCTCGCAACCGGCGACCTTGTTGCGCACGTAGACCGCCGACGCCGGATCCCCACCGACCAGGATGACCGCCAGGCAGGGTTGCACTCCACGCGCCGTCAATGCTGCGGCGCGCCCAGCGATTTCGCCACGGACCTGCGCGGAAAGCGCGTTGCCGTCGATGATGCGAGCGGTCATCGGTAGAGCCTCGAAAAAGCGCACGATTTTACAGCAAGGCGCCCCGGCAGCGTACTGCCCTGATTCATCGCCCCGGCTCGCGGGAGCGCGCCCTCGTCGCGGGCACGTGACCTAGTCGCGCCTGGGTGCGGCCAGCGACGGGCACTTCAGGCCGACGGCAGCGATCACGCCACCCGGTCCCATCTCGCGCACGGTCAACACGAAAGCGCCCGCCACCAGGCGATCACCGACCACTGCCGGACGCCCCAGCCTGCGCCGCATCATGTCGCGTACCGACATGCGAAGCTCGTCGTCCTCCAGGCTCAGGCCGTAGGTCAGCGCCAGATCACCTGCGAGCGCCGACGGATCGACCACGAACTCGCCGAAGAAGCTGGCATTGGCCGTCAGTTCGTCGCCGCTGCTGGTGAAGAGGCGCGCGATCTCCCCCGACACCTCGTCCGGCGCCACCAGCCACAGCGAATCCCCCGGCAGCATGCGCGTGTTGAGCCCCATTCGCTGCAGCTTGCCACGACGCACCAGGGCCACGCAGCGCACGCTGATGCCGCCCGCTTCGGCGGCGACATCGTCGGGGTGGCGACCTTCCGCGCGCGAACCCGCCTCGACGCGATACTCCAGCAGATCGAGCGCGGCCTTGTCCCCCACCCACACTTCGCGCATATCGACGGGTTCGGGCCGCGGCGGCACATCGACCTTGAGCCAGCGCGCCGCCACCGGCACCGTCGCGCCCTGCACCAGCAGCGACAGCAACACGACCGCGAAGGCCACGTTGAACAGCAGGTCCGAGTCGGGCACCCCCATCATCACCGGAAAGATCGCCAGCGTGACCGGCACCGCACCCCGCAGCCCCACCCAGCTGACGTAGGCCAGCTCGTTGCGCTTGTAGTTGAACGGCCACAGGCCGATGGCCACCGCGATCGGGCGGGCCACCAGCGTCAGGAAGACCGCCATTGCCATCGCCTCCCACGCATGGGCCAGCATGTTGGTCGGCGACACCAGCAGGCCCAGTACGACGAACATCACCGCCTGCGACAGCCAGGCCAGTCCATCCATCACGCGCAACACATGCTCGGTGGCATGGCTGCGGCGGTTGCCGACCACGACGCCGGCCAGGTAGACCGCGAGGAAGCCACTGCCATTCAGGAGGTTGGTTGCAGCGAAGATGAGCAGCCCGCCCGACAGGATCAGCAGCGCATACAGGCCTTCGGCCAGGCTCAGCCTGGCCATCAGGCGCGACAGCACCCATCCGGCGATGAGACCGATCAGCGCCCCCAGCCCCATCTGGCTCACCAGCATCCAGGCAACGCCGGCCGCGCTCGCCTTCTCGGGGTGCAGCAGCATCTCGACCAGCGCAACCACCAGCAGGATCGCCATCGGGTCGTTGGCGCCCGACTCGATCTCCAGCGTCGCCTGCACGCGCTCGTTGAGCTTCACCCCGCTGTTGCGCAGCAGCGCGAACACCGCCGCGGCGTCGGTCGAGCCGACGATGGCCGCCAGCAGCATGCCCAGCCGCCAGTCAACGTCCAGCAGCCAGGTCGCGAAGATACCGAGCAGGCCGGCCGTACCGATCACGCCCCAGGTTGCCAGCACCGCCGCGGGTTTCAGCGCCACGCGAAAGCTCGCCACCCGCGTGCGCAGACCACCGTCGAGCAGGATCACCGCCAGCGCCAGCTGGCTGATCAGGGTCGCGATGAAATAGTCGTTGAAGACGATGCCGCCCGGCCCGTCCTCGCCCGCCAGCATGCCGACGCCGAGAAAGAGCAGCAGCAGCGGCAGGCCAAGCCGGGCCGAGATGGTGCTGGCCAGCACGCTGATGAACAGCAGCAGGCCCACAAGGAGAAAGAGTGCGTTGATTCCGGTCATTGCCGGAAATTATCACACTGCACGATTCCCGGAATCGATCCAATCAAGCGAACCCATTCCGGGAAAAACGGCATCGGAATCGGCAGGGCACGGACGCCCGAGGGGGGCTACCTGAGCAGCGCGCCCGGCTCCACGGTCACCACGTGCTGCACCAGTTCGGCCAGCGAATTGGCGCCCATCTTCTCCATGACGCGCGCGCGATGCACCTCGACGGTCTTGATGCTGATGCCAAGCACGTCGGCGATCTGCTTGTTGAGCTTGCCGACGATGATGAGATCGAGCACCTCGCGCTCGCGCTGGGTGAGATGCTCCAGCCGGCGTGCGGTATCGGCCTCCAGCCGCCGCTTGTCGCGATTCTCGCGCTCGAGCTGCAGGCACTGCTCGATCAGGCGCAGCATGTCGCGCTCGCTGAACGGTTTCTCGATGAAATCCACCGCCCCCTTCTTCAGCGCCGACACGGCCATCGGCACGTCGCCATGGCCGGTGATGAAGACCACCGGCAGGCTGCAGCGGCGGCGCCCCAGCTCCTCGAACAGTTCCAGCCCGCTCATGCCCGGCATGCGCACATCCAGCACCACGCACCCCGCCATGTCGGGGCGGCACACGGCCAGAAAGGCCTCGGCGGAGTCGTATGCGGCCACGTGGTAGCCATTGCCCTCGAGCATCCAGGTCATGGAGTCGCGCAGGGCTTCGTCGTCATCGACGACATGGATGGTCTGATCAGGCGCTGCGGGCAACTCGCTCACTGGCAAACTCCGTCGGCAAGGTAAACGAGAATATGGTACCCCCTTCGGGGTTCTCGTCGACGATCAGTCGCCCGTCGTGGAACTCGATGATCGAGCGGCAGATGTTGAGCCCCATGCCCATGCCTTCGGTCTTGGTCGTGTAGAAGGGCGTGAACAGGCGCTGGCGCCCCTCCTCGCTGATGCCATGGCCGCGGTCGATCACCGCCACCTCCACCGCATCGTCGCCGAAGCTGCGTGCGCGCACGACCAGCAGCCGCTGCTCGGGCAGCGTCTCGGCCATGGCGTCGAGGCCGTTGCGGATCAGGTTCAGCAAGACCTGCTCGATCATGATGCGATCGGCGAACACCGGCGGCAGCTCGGGCTCGACGTCGGCCACCAGCTTGATGCCGGTGCGGCGGGCGTCGATGTCGGCGAAGCCCAGCGCGTCGTCGAGGATGTCGGTGAGCCTGACGGCACTGCGGCGCGGCTCGCTCTTCTTCACGAACTCCCGCACGCGGCGGATGATCTTGCCGGCACGATCAGCCTGGAAGCTGGCTTTCTGCATCGCCGCCAGGACGTCCTCGGGCTTCCACTTGCCGCTCTGCATGCGCGTCACGCACCCCGCGCAGTAGTTGGCGATGGCCGACAGCGGCTGGTTGAGTTCGTGCGCCAGGGTGGAGGCCATCTCGCCCATCGTGATCAGGCGCGAGGTGCGCTGCAGGCGCTCTTCCTGCTGGCGCGACACCTCGGCGGTCTGCTTGCGGTCGGTGATGTCGGTGGCGATGCCCATGCGCACCACGCGCCCATCGACCCAGCGCGTAGCCTGCTCGCGCACGTGGTACCAGCGGCCCGACAGCGGGTGCTGCAGTTCGCCGTCGAAGAGTTCGCGCGGCAGGTCGGCCGGCGCCAGACCGCGCGGGTCGACACGGTAGTCGCCGCGTTCGGGCTGGGGCACGGCCACACCCCGCACCGTTCGTCCGACGGCATCGAAACCGTGGATGCGCTTGAAGGCGCGGTTGGCGAACAGGATCTCGTCGGTCCGCGCATCGGCCACGAACACCGCGGCGTCCAGCCCGTCCAGCACGGCCTCGAAGCGCTCGTGCGCCGCCTCCAGCGCCGCGCGCACGCGCTTGGGTTCAGTGATGTCGGTGATGGACGCCATCCAGCCGGTCTGGCGACCGCTGGTGTCGATCAGCGGCGACAGGTAGAAGCGTGCATCGAAGCACTCGCCGTTCTTGCGCTGGATGCGCATCTCGAAACCGCTCGCCGGCGCCTGCCCGGTCAGCGTGAGATGCAGGTTGCGCTCGCACACCGCCCGCGTCTCCTGCGGCCAGTAGGGGAAGGGCGCGGTCATGCCGACCAGCTCGTCCTCGCTCCAGCCCACCATGCGGCAGAACGCGGAGTTCACATAGACGATGCGGCCAGTCAGGTCGATGACGCGCAGGCCGGTGAGCACCGAATCCTCCATCGCCTTGCGGAAGGCGGACTCGGCGCGCAGCGCCTCCTCGGCGGCCTTGCGTCCGGTGATGTCGTGGGCGACCGCATACACGAGACGCTCCTCGCGCACCGGGTTGATGCTCCACACCAGCCACTTGTAGCTGCCGTCGACACAGCGGCAGCGGTTCTCGAACTTCACCGGCTCACCGCCCGCCAGGCGGCGCAGCTCCTCGAGCGTGGCCCCCACGTCCTCGGCATGCACGAAATCGATCAGCGACTGGCCGGGCAGGCTGTCGGGGGCATGGCCCAGGATGCGCTCGAAGGCCGGGTTGCAGCGGCGGAACGTGCCGTCGATGCCGACCACGCACAGCATGTCGAGCGACAGGTTGAACAGCCGGTCGCGCTCCTTCTCCACCTGCACGCGCCGCATCACGTGGATGCGCAGCGACCACAGGCTCCATAGCACCAGCACCGACAGGCCAAGGATCAGTACCGCCGGCAGCGCCTTGGGCAGATCGCCGCCAGTGCGCAGCGCAGTGGCGCGCAGGGCGAGCCCGTTGCCGGGCGGATCGAGCGCGAGCTCGAAGGACAGCGACTCGTCGATGTCCTGCAACGTCGAGCTGACCGCCAGCACCTCGCCGCGTGCGCTGCGCAGCGCCAGGCGGTACTTGTCCGCGAACCAGGCCGGCACCAGGTGGCGCACCATGCGCTCGACCGAATAGGCGCCCACCACCGCGCCGCGGAACTCGCCGCCGCGCAGCACCGGGGTGTAGACCTCCAGCACCGTGTCGCCGCGCGCCGTGCGGTAGGCGTCGCCATAGGCAAGCCGGCCGGAAGTGCGCGCCCGTTCGATGAGGCGGATCTGCTCGCCGGCCAGCGCTTCGCCGCTGAGCCAGTCGGTGGTGTCGAACGGCGCGGTCCAGCGCACGATCTGGTCCGCCCCCACCCAGGCGATGTTCGCCAGTTCGCTGTTGTTGGCGATGTGCTGGTTGGCCCGCAGCTGAAAGCCGTCGTGATCCAGCGCGTCGGCAGCGACATCGCGCGCGAGCTGGCCAAGGAACTCCTCCGTGCCCAGCATCTGCCGGCGCATGGTCTGCTCGGCCCATTGCAGGTCGCGCACGATGGCGCCGCGCTCGGTCTCGAGTTCGCGCTGCTGCAGCAGCCAGACCAGGGCCAGCATGCTCAGGGCGAAGAACACCACCGCCACATAAGGGGCGGCCCAATACCAGCGCGGCGGACTGCCGCGCGCGGACGCAGGTTCGGACATGGGAAAATGACGGCCAGTCAGGTCGCTGATGTGGATTGATGACGCGGCGCAATATCGGGCCACCGATTGTCGGCGAGCCCCTGTCCGCCCGTCATCCGGTTTAACCCGTACGCCGCCAGTCGGGTTTTCGCCAATATTTCAGCGCCCTTGCCAACCCCTACAGTCGAACCATGATGCCTTCCGCCACCCGGCGCCGCGTGCTTGCCGCCCTTCCCCTTCTCGCCGCCTGCGCACTCGGCGGACGCGCGGTTTCGGTCCGCGCCGCCGACATCGAGCCCATCCGCATCGGCGTCTGCGGCCCCTTCACCGGCGGCTCGAGCCCGATGGGGATCTCGATGCGCGAAGGCATCCGCATTGCAGCCAGCCAGATCAACGCCGCCGGTGGGCTGCTCGACCGCCCGATACAGTTGATCGAACGCGACGACGAGGCGCGCAACGAGCGCGGGGCGCAGATCGCACAGGAGCTGATCCAGCGCGAGGGCATCGTCGCCGCGCTCGGCATCGTCAACACCGGCGTCGCGCTGGCCAGCCAGCGCCACTATCAACTGGCGCGCATCCCGATGATCACTTCGGTGGCCACCGGCACCCTGATCACGCGCCAGTTCCTGCCCCCCGAGTTCGCCGACAACTACATCTTCCGCGTGTCCGCCAACGACAGCGTGCAGGCCCAGGTGATCGTGGACGAGGCGGTGACGCGCCGCGGCCTGCAACGGCTCGCCATTTTTCACGACGCCACCAACTACGGCGTGCTGGGCAGCGAGGATCTCATCGAGGCCTTGCGGCGGAGCCGGATCTCGCCCGTAGCGGTCGAGCGCTTCCAGCTGCGTCAGGCCGACATGACCGCGCCGCTGCAACACGCGCGCGATGCCGGCGCCGAGGCCGTGCTCACCTACGGCATCGGCCCGGAGCTCGCGCAGATCGCCAACACGCTGGCACGACTCAACTGGCGCGTGCCGATCATCGGCAGCTGGACCCTGGCGATGTCCAACTTCATCGACAACGCCGGCCCCAATGCAGAAGGCGCACGCATGCCGCAGACCTTCATCCCCGACCCGGCCACCCCCGCCGCGCGCAATTTCCTCGACGCCTGGCAGCGTGCGACCGGCACCCAGCGCATTCCCGTCCCCCCTGCCGCCGCACAGGGGTATGATTCTGCGCTTCTGCTCGCGGCGGCCATCCGCCAGGCGAACAGCCTCGAGGGTGACCGCATTCGCGCAGCGCTCGAGGATCTGCGCGAACCGGTGAGAGGCGTCATCATGACCTATGCGCGTCCCTACTTGCGCGACCAGCACGAGACGCTCACTTCGCCTCATCAGATCCACGTCGGCGAAGTGCGCAACGGCCAGGTCGTGTTTGCCTACGAGGCCGACCGCCAGCGCGCGATGTGGCCATGAACGGCCCTGGTTTCCACGTTTGCCTGATCGGCCGGGGGACTCTCCCTCCCTCCCTCGCCCCCGGCCGATCCTTTTCCCAAGTCCTGACCCTGCCCAAACGACGGCGCCCTCATCCCTGTGAGCGCGCCGTTTCTGTTCCATTCCACGGCGCCGCCGCGAACGCCCCGTTGCGCCGTCCGCGTGCACCTCCCTGATTTAGATATTGCACATAGCGAAAAGGCGTTTTATAGTTCGAAAAATCAGCCATCCGGTTGTCTGGAGGGCTGCGTCCGTACCAAACAGTGTCCTGCCCACCAGGCAGGGTTCGCCAACCGAACGTCATGAGGAGACAAACCATGACCGGAATCAGCAACGTTCTCCCGCAAACCGACACGGATGCGCAGGAAACGAAGGAATGGATCGAAGCACTCGCGGCCGTCGTCGAACACGAAGGCCCGCAGCGTGCCCACTACCTGATCGAGACCCTGATCGCGACCGCCCGCCAGGAAGGGGTGAACATCCCCTACTCGGCCACCACCGAGTACATCAACACGATTCCGGCCGAGCAGCAGCCGCCCTACCCCGGCGACGCTGACATGGAAATCAAGCTGCACTCCTACATCCGCTGGAACGCGATGGCGATGGTGGTGCGCGCGAACAAGAACACCAACGTCGGCGGCCACATCGCCTCGTTCGCCTCGGCGGCTGCCCTGTACGACGTCGGCTTCTCGCACTTCTGGCACGCGCCCTCCGAGCAGCACGACGGCGACATGATCTATTTCCAGGGCCACTCGGTGCCTGGCGTCTATGCCCGCGCCTTCATGCTGGGCCGCCTGACCGAAGCGCAGATGGACAACTTCCGCCAGGAAGTGGGCGGCAAGGGCATCTCGTCCTACCCGCACCCCTGGCTGATGCCCGACTTCTGGCAGTTCCCCACCGTGTCGATGGGCCTGGGCCCGCTGTGCGCCATCTACCAGGCGCGCTTCATGAAGTACATGGCCAGCCGCGGCATGATCGACGCCGCCCGCGCCGAGAAGCGCAAGGTGTGGGCCTTCCTCGGTGACGGCGAGACCGACGAGGTCGAATCGCTGGGCGCCATCGGCATGGCCGCGCGCGAAAAGCTCGACAACCTGGTCTTCGTCATCAACTGCAACCTGCAGCGCCTGGACGGCCCGGTGCGCGGCAACGGCAAGATCATTCAGGAGCTCGAGTCCGAGTTCCGCGGCGCGGGCTGGAACGTCATCAAGGTCATCTGGGGTACGGCCTGGGACGCGCTGTTCGCTCGCGACAAGAAGGGCATCCTCAAGCGCCGCATGATGGAAGCCTGCGACGGCGAGTACCAGACCTTCAAGGCCAAGGACGGCGCCTATGTGCGCGAGCACTTCTTCAACACGCCCGAACTCAAGGCGCTGGTGGCCGACTGGACCGACGACCAGGTGTGGCAGCTCAACCGCGGCGGCCACGACCTGTTCAAGATCTTCGCCGCCTACAAGGCCGCCTCCGAGCACAAGGGCCAGCCCACGCTGATCCTCGCCAAGACGATCAAGGGCTTCGGCATGGGCCAGGCCGGCGAGGCGATGAACATCTCGCACCAGCAGAAGAAGATGGATGTCGACGCGATCCGCCGCTTCCGCGACCGCTTCGGCCTGCCGGTGCCGGACGACAAGCTCGAGGAACTGCCCTACCTGAAGTTCGAGGAAGGCTCCCCCGAGTACAAGTACATGATGCAGCGCCGCATGGACCTGGGCGGCTTCCTGCCCCAGCGCCGCACCAAGGCGGCGCCGCTGGCCGTGCCCGCACTCGACGCCTTTGCCGCGCTGCTCAAGGCCTCGGGCGAGGGTCGCGAGCTGTCGACGACGATGGCCATCGTGCGCATCATGAACACGCTGCTGAAGGACAAGCAGATCGGCAAGCACGTCGTGCCGATCGTGCCGGACGAGAGCCGCACCTTCGGCATGGAAGGCATGTTCCGCCAGTACGGCATCTGGAACCAGGAAGGCCAGAAGTACGTACCGGAAGACCATGACCAGCTCATGTTCTACAAGGAAAGCCAGACCGGTCAGGTGCTGCAGGAAGGCATTAACGAAGCCGGCGCGATGGCCGACTGGATCGCCGCCGGCACGGCCTACAGCGTGCATGGCGTGCAGATGGTGCCGTTCTACATCTTCTATTCGATGTTCGGCCTGCAGCGCACCATGGACCTGTGCTGGGCGGCAGCCGACCAGCGCACCCGTGGCTTCATGATCGGTGGTACCGCCGGCCGCACCACGCTGAACGGCGAAGGCCTGCAGCACGAGGACGGCCACAGCCTGCTGATGGCCAACATGATCCCGAACTGCATCAGCTACGACCCGACCTTCCAGTACGAAGTCGCGGTGATCGTGCAGGACGGCATGCGCCGGATGTTCGCCGAGCAGGAGGACATCTACTACTACATCACGGTGATGAACGAGAACTACGAACATCCCGAGATGCCGGCCGGGGCCGAGAGCGACATCCTCAAGGGCCTGTACCTGTTCCGCAAAGGCGCCGAGGCCAAGGCCCCGCGCGTGCAGCTGATGGGCTCGGGCACGATCTTCCGCGAGGTGATCGCCGCCGCCGAACTGCTGAAGGCCGACTGGGGCGTCGAGGCCGACATCTGGGGCGCGCCCAGCTTCAACGAACTGGCCCGCAACGGCCACGACATCGAGCGCTGGAACCTGCTGCACCCGATGGAAGAGCCGAAGAAGACCCACGTGCAGCAGAAGCTGGCCGGCTTCGAAGGTCCGATCGTTGCCGCCACCGACTACATCCGCATGTTCCCCGAGCAGATCCGCTCGCAGCTCGACCGCACTTACGTCACGCTGGGCACCGACGGTTTCGGCCGCTCCGACACCCGCGAGCAGCTGCGCCACTTCTTCGAGGTGGATCGCCAATGGGTCACGCTGGCCGCACTGAAGGCGCTGGCCGATGACGGCGTGATCGGCCGCGACAAGGTCGCCGCGGCGATGGTCAAGTACAACCTCGACCCGGCCAAGCCGAACCCGATGTCGGTCTGAGCAGGCAAGGAGACAAGAACATGAGCCAACTCATTGAAGTGAAGGTTCCGGACATCGGCGACTTCGACGCCGTGCCGGTGATCGAGCTGTTCGTGAAGGTCGGCGACACCATCGCCGTCGATGACGCGATCGCGACGCTGGAATCGGACAAGGCCACGATGGACGTGCCCTCGTCGGCCGCCGGCGTGGTCAAGGAGATCCTCGTCGGCATCGGCGACAAGGTTGCCGAAGGCACGGTGCTGATCAAGGTCGAGGCGTCGGGTGCTGCCGCCGCAGCCCCGGCACCGGCCGCTGCCGCGCCTGCGCCTGCGGTTGCCGCCGCCGCCGCCGCCCCA
>NZ_AMXC01000045.1:0-22519 GCF_000310165.2 Thauera sp. 63 | reverse complement strand
CCGATGGCGGCGGTGAGCTCGGCCAGTGCTGCGCGCAGCGGCTCGCTGCGGGGCTGCGCGGCCAGCCAGGCCTCGACCTCTGGGTCGCGGCCGATGGCGAGAATGGCCAGCCCGCGCGCGGCCAGGCGCGGATGCGGGCAGGTGCCGAGGATCAGCTGTTCGATGCGCACGATGTCGCGCTCGAGCACCGGGTCGTAGCGCAGCAACGGGGCGGGCACGGCGGCGTGCGGCAGGGCGTCGGTCAGCGCGGCGACGCCTTCGCCGCCGGTGGCGATCGTGGCGACGACCGGCACACCGAGGGCCTCGCCCAGTGCGGCGGCGTCGACATGCACGCCGCGGGCCTTGGCCTCGTCGGTCATGTTCAGTGCCATCACCATCGGCACGCCCAGTTCAGCGAGCAGGGCGGTCAGGTTCAGCGTGCGGCGCAGGTTCTTGGCGTCGCCGACCTGGATCAGCGTACGCATATCCTCATTGAGGAGCGCGCGCATGGTGGCGCGCTCATCGTCGCTGCGCGAGGGCAGGGCCAGCACGCCTGGGGTGTCCAGCAGCGAGGCCTCGCGATCGAAGCGCGGCGCGGCACGCGACACCTCAACCGTGGTGCCGGGGTAGTTCGACACCGTGACGTAGGTGCCGGTGAGGCGGTGAAACAGCACCGACTTGCCGACATTGGGATGGCCGACGAGGGCGAGGGTGCGCAGGGCGCCGGATGGAGAAGCGAGCGAGACGGCGTGATTCATGGTGCTGAAGGCGATGCCCCGGTATTGCCAATTCGTTAATGATAATGGATCTCATTTTTTATTTCCTGATCTATCTCAAGTCTCGCGCTCGGTCCGGGCCCGCACCGGCATTTGGTGCGTCGGCGGGCAGCGACGGCGGGGCTCGATTCTTCGTGACTTGTTGACAAGCTACGGTGCATCGATGATATTGCGAATCATTCGCAACTAAGAGAGGTGTTCCATGGCAACGGACTCGACCCTCGAGCAGACCCGTCTGCTGGCCGGCGTGCTGATGCACGTTTCGCGCTACCTCGATACCGGCTGTCCCCGTGCTGCGCACCAGGCGGGCTTGCTGCTGCGTTGCCTTGACGCCAGCACCCTGGATCAGGAGCTGATGACATCGTGCGAACAACTCGACCAGGCGATATCCCATCCGCGACATCTCGGCGGCGCGAACGCAGTCGGCGATGCCTCGACTTCGAGTCGGCTTCGCTCGCGCTCTTCGCGCGGCTGCGTTTCAACCGCTTCATTCCCGAACTGATCGAAGGAGATCATCTTGTCCCGTTACACCGGCCCCCGTCTGAAAGTGATGCGTGCGCTCGGCACCGAACTGCCCGGCCTGTCGCGCAAGCCCCTCGGTGAGCGCAACTACCCGCCGGGCCAGCACGGCCAGCGCCCGAAACGCAAGTCGGGTTTCGGCGTGCAGTTGATCGAGAAGCAGAAGCTGCGCTTCAACTATGGCCTCGGCGAAAAGCAGATCCAGCGCCTGTTCCGCGAGGCCAAGCGCGACCGTGGACCGACCGGCGACAAGCTGCTCGAGCTGCTCGAGCGTCGCCTCGACAACTTCGTGTTCCGCGCCGGTTTCGCCGCCACTGCGGTGGCGGCGCGCCAGCTCGTGCGCCACAAGCACGTGCTGCTCAACGGCCGCTCGGTGAATATCCCCTCGATCCGCATCAAGCCGGGCGACCGCATCCAGCTCACCGAGCGTGGCCGCCGAATTCCCTTCGTCGTCGAGACGATCGGCGAGCCTGCACTGACGCGGCCGGAGTGGCTGAGCATTGACGAAGCAGCCTTCGCTGCCAGCGTCACGCGCACGCCCTCGCCCGACGAGGTCCCGTTCCCGGTCGACGTCCAGCAGGTCGTCGAATACTACGCGGTGCGGCTGTGAGCGGCCTGCCTCCCTGCTGCGGCCAGGACTTCAGTGCCTCGCGCGAGTCGGCGCCGCACTACGGTACGCGACCCGAGCTGGCGCTGGCTGCCGTGCTTCAGCTGCTGTCGCGCTTTCCGGCGCGGCAGTCCCCCGCGCTTGCACGGGCCATTGTTGATCATCTGCAGGTGATCGGCGCCGATCAGCGCATTGCCGCCGAGGTGCGCGAGTGCGCGTCCAGCCTCGTGGAGGACTGGCGTGCGTATGCCTTGCTGAGCGAACAGCCAGCGGTTGAAGCCTCGCGCGTTTCGCACTGAGACGGTTCCGGCCTGGGGCGGGACCGTTATGGAGATCCTGATGAGCAAGAAGTGCTGCAAGAAGGACAAGCCCTGCAAGGGCTGCCCGAGATTCAAGAAGTGATCTCGGCAAGCGAGCGCATGCAGATTTGATTGAAATCAAATAGGAATGATTCGCGTTTAATTAAAGTTGTCTCACCTGATCCGAATCATCCCGGGCAAGCCAGCCGTCGCCAGCCAGCTCGACTACTCGATGGAGTTGTTCATGGAACTGCGCATGCGCGCAATGGCGTTGGCACTGCTGGGTGTCTCTTTCGCACCATCCCTGCTCGCCGCAGGTGAAACCGTGCTCGGCGAGCAGGTTGTGACCGCCAAAGGCTACGCCGCCGACGTGCAGGAGACACCTCAGGCGATCGAGGTCCTGCGTCCGGCCACGGCGGGCGCCACGGTCGTCGGTGATCTGTTGCGAGGCAAGCCGGGGCTGGCGGCCCAGTCCGACGGTGCCTGGGGACAGAACCCGGTGCTGCGCGGCCTCAAGAAGGAAAGCGTCGTCGTCATGGTCGATGGCCTGCGTGTGAACTCGGCCCAGCCTCAGGGGGCGATCGCGTCCTTCATGGATCTCGGGCTGCTCGACCGTGTCGAGGTCGTCAAGGGGCCGGGCTCGGTGCTGCATGGCAGCGGTGCGATGGGCGGGGTCGTCAACCTGCTCACGCCCGAGGCCGCCTTTACCGCGGAGGAGCGCATGGGCGGCCGTGCCGGCGTGCGCTTCAGCAGTGTCGACAAGGGCGTGGCCGGTGCGCTGCTGGTGCAGCGTTCGAACGCCGATCACGCGCTGGTGCTGGGTGTGGCCGGGCGCGACGTGGATGACTACCGCAGCCCCGACGGGCGCGAGGACCGGACTGGCTACCAGTCCGACACCCTGCTGGCCAAGTATCGCCATCGCCTGACCGACGATGTCAGCCTGCGTCTGAATCTGCAGCGTCATGAGGACGAGGACGTGTGGTATCCGGGCTCGGCCCGCACCGGCGCGGGCATTCCGCGTCCGCTCGGCGTGGCGACCATCCATTCGCCCGAGCAGCGCCGCGAGCTCTACGAACTGGGCGTCGATGCGAAGCTCGGCGAAGGGCAGCTGTCGGCCGAGATCTATCGCCAGGAAGTGTTCCGCCAGATCCGTGCCCGCGCCGAGAACCTCGGTCGCGACTACGTACGCAACGACGTCTCCTTCACGACCGATGGCGCGCGCGCCAAGTACGTGTTCCCGGTGGGCGGGGACCATCTGCTGACGGTCGGGGCCGAGACCTGGCGCATGAAGGGCGATCCCGAGCGCTACATGGACAACAACGCGCCGTTCTTCAACAACAACGTGCGCAACGATCCGTTCTCGGATGGCGAGATCGAGGCGGTGGGCGTGTTCGTGCAGGACGAGGTCGCGGTCGGGGCCACCCGCATCGTCGCCGGACTGCGCTACGACCGCGTCAGCGGCGATGCGGCGCGGAAGGGAACGGGGCCTTCGGCCCAGACGACCGGCCTGGACAGCACGGACAACAACCTGTCGTGGTCGCTCGGGGCGGTCCATCCCCTCACCGACAACCTCAACGCCTACGCCAACGTCGGCCGCGCCTACCGCGCCGCGGACATGCGTGAGCGCTTCGAGGATTCGGCGCGTGGCGACGGCTACTACCACGTCGGCAACCCGCAACTCGACCCGGAAGTCTCGACCAGCTTCGAACTCGGCCTCAAGGGCGCAGGTGCCGGGCTGACCTACCGGGTGGCGGCCTTCTACACGCGGATTGACGACTACATCGCCGGACGCATCACCGGTGCGTCCCATCCGGGCACGGGACTGCCGCTCAAGCGCACCGAGAACCTCGACAAGGTCACGATCTACGGCGTCGAAGGCAGTCTCAGCGCGCCAGTGGGCGCCTACGTCGCCGATGCCGGCTTCACCTGGTTGCGTGGCAAGAACCATCAGGACGACGAGCCGCTGTACCAGATGCCGGCACCCGAGCTGACACTGGGCATCGGCCAGCCGGCCGAGCGCGGCTTCTACTGGCGCGCGCAGTTGCGCGCGGTTGCCGAGCAGGATCGCATCGCGACGAAGTTCTCCAATGGCACCGAGGACGCGACCTCCGGCTTCGTCACCGCCGACGCCGAGCTGGGCTGGCGTTTCGGCGCGGTCGGCGCCTTCGATGCGGCCACGCTGGCAGTCGGCCTGCACAACCTGGCCGACAAGCGCTACCACGAGCACCTGACCGACGGCGTCTCGGGCCAGGAGCTGGCGGCGCCGGGCCGCGGCATCACCTTGAGCCTTTCCGGGAGTTTCTGACATGCAGGCACCACGCCCACCCTTGCCCGGCTGGAGCCGGTTCCTGTTGCACGCGTGCGTGGTGCTCGCATTCCTGGTCGTTACCGGCACCGCTGACGCGCAGAAGCTGCCCAGGCTGACGCTCGCCGGTCCTTCGGCGGCGGTGTCGAATCCGCTGATCCACATGGTCGACTCCGGTGCGCTGGCCGACGTTGCCGAGGTGGTCGAGTTCGTGCCCTGGCGCGACCCCGACCAGTTGCGCGTCATGGCGCTCGACGGCCGCGCCGACGTGCTGGCGATGCCGACCAACGTCGCGGCCAACCTCTACAACCGCGGCGCGAAGCTGCGGATGCTCAACGTGTCGACCTGGGGCGTGCTGTGGCTGGTTTCGCGCGACCCGACGCTCAAGTCGCTTGCCGACCTGCGAGGCAAGGAACTGGCGATGCCCTTCCGCGGCGACATGCCGGACATCGTGTTCCAGTTGCTTGCCGAGCAGCAGGGCATGGACGTCCGCAAGGACCTGACGCTGCGCTACGTCGCCAGCCCGATCGACGCAATGCAGTTGCTGGTGATGCGCCGCGTCGACCACGCGCTGCTGGCCGAGCCGGCGGTGTCGATGGCGCTGCGCAAGACGGGCTCCTTCCCGATCAGCGTCATTGCGCCGGAGCTGCATCGCAGCGTTGACCTGCAGCAGGAATGGGGGCGGGTGTTCGCGCGCGGCACCCGCATCCCGCAGGCCGGCATCGCGGTGATGGGGGCGTTGCGCGAGCGTCCGGACGTGGTCGCGCGCATCGAGGCCGAATATGCCCGCTCGCTGGCCTGGTGTCGCGCCAGTGCCGAGGCCTGTGGCCGTGGCGTCGCGGCCCGCATCGACCTGCTGACGCCCGAGGCGGTTGCCGACTCGATCGCGGTCAGCCAGATGGAGGCGGTGCCGGTGCAGGCCGCGCGCGCCGAACTCGAATTCATGTTCGGCCAGTTGGTGAAGAAGAATCCGGCGCTGGTCGGTGGCAAGCTGCCCGACGATGGCTTCTATGGCGGAGCCGCGAAGCCATGAGCCTGTTGCGTGCCTGGTTCGCTGGTTTGCCTGCGTACCTGTGGAGCGGTTGGGGGGCGATCGCCAGCCTGTTCCTGCTGCTGGCCGCCTGGGAGGCGGTCAGTCTGGTTTACGGCCCGCTGGTGATGCCCGATCCGCGCTCGGCCTTCGCCACGCTGTGGGGCCTCATCGATAGCGGCGCCGTCTGGCCGGAGCTTGCCGCCACCGCACGCCGCGCGCTCTCGGGCTATGCCCTGTCGGTACTGGCCGGCAGCGTGCTCGGTCTTGTTGCGGGGCTGTCGATGACCGCGTCGATGATGTCGCGCCCGCTCGTGACCGTGCTGATGGGCACGCCGCCGATCGCCTGGCTGGTGCTGGCGATGCTGTGGTTCGGCGCCAGCGACGGCACGCCGGTGTTCACCGTGTTCGTTGCCGCCTTTCCGGTGATCTTCATCGGCGCGCTGCAGGGCACGCGCACGCTCGACAACCAGCTGCGCGGCATGGCCGAGGCCTTTCGCCTGCCGCGCCGCATGATGTTCCTCGATGTCTATCTGCCGCACGTGGTGTCCTACCTGTTTCCGGCCTGGATCGCTGCGCTCGGCACGGCCTGGAAGGTGGTGGTGATGGCGGAGCTGCTCGCCACCCAGGACGGCGTGGGCGCGGCGCTGGCCGTGTCGCGCTCGCATCTCGACACGGCGGCCACGATGGCCTGGATTGCCGCGGTGGTCGGTCTGCTGCTGGCGGTCGAGTACCTGGTGCTGGAGCCGGTCAAGCGCGAGGTGGAGCGTTGGCGGGAGCAGGGCGCATGAGCGGCGAACTGCACGTCCGTGGCCTGTCGCATGCCTTCGCGCGCGACGAGGTGCTGGCAGGCATCGACTTTCGCGTGTGCGCGGGCGAGGTGGTGGCGCTGGTGGGCCCCTCGGGCTGTGGCAAGACCACCCTGCTGCACCTGGCGGCCGGCCTGCTGACGGTGCAGGAGGGCGAGGTGTCGAACCGCTTTGGGACCACCGCCTTCATGTTCCAGCAACCGCGCCTGTTGCCGTGGAAGACGGCAATCGACAACATCGCGCTCGGCCTCAAGGCAGTCGGCGTCGGGCGCGACGAACGGCAGTTCCGCTCGCGCGAACTGGCGCTGCGCCTGGGTCTGGCGCATCGCGACCTCGACAAGTTTCCGCACCAGTTGTCGGGCGGCATGCAGAGCCGGGTGGCGCTCGCGCGCGCGCTGGTGCTGGCGCCCGATCTGTTGCTGCTCGATGAGCCGTTCTCGGCGCTCGACGTCGGCCTCAAGGAAGAGCTCTACCGCCTGCTGCTGGCCCAGCAGGCGGAGCGCGGCATGGGGGTATTGATGATCACGCACGACCTGATGGAGGCGGTGAGGCTGTCGGACGCGATCCTGGTGATGGCGCCCGAGCCCGGGCGCATCGTGTGCCGCTTCGCGCTTGGCCAGCCTGCGGCGACCCGCGACGACGCCTGGGTCTATCACCATACCGCCGAGCTGCTGCAGACGGCGGCGGTGCGCGAGAGCTTCGGATTGCCGCCTGCCGTGGCGGCCGCTGCAGCCGACCGCGCGCCGCAGGCCGCGGCGGCAACGCGTCCGGCGTCGGGTCTGCGCCTGGTTGTGCCGGCCGAGCCGGTGCTGAGCGCGCGCGGTGGCGCGCGTTGCGGCGGCTGAGGAGCGCGAGGCCATGTCTCATCCCATCGACCACGGGCCGTTCGGCCGGCTGTTCGACCGGCTGGCGGCACGGCCGCTGTTCATGTGCGGCTTCCGCCCCTTCTTCCTCGCCAGCGCGGTGTATGCGGTGCTCCTGCTGCTGATGTGGCTGGGCTTTCTCGCTGCAGGGTTGGGCGTGCCGGCCGTGCCCGGCGGCGCGGTGGTGTGGCATGCGCATGAGCTGATGTTCGGTTTCGGGCTCGCGGCGGTGGCCGGTTTCCTGCTGACCGCGGTGCCCGAGTTCACCGCCACGCCCGCCTTCGGTCGTCGCATTGCACTCGGCATGGTCTTGCTGTGGACGGCGGCACGCCTGGCGTTCTGGCTGTCGGGAACCCTGGGGTTGGCGGGGGAGGTGCTGGCCGCGTTGCTCAACGTGGGTTTTCTGGGTGCGCTGATTGTGATCGTCGCGCCACGGCTGTGGCGCGACCCCGAGCGGCGCCATCTCGCCTTCCTGTGGGGACTGGGGGCGATGTGGATCGCGCTGGCGGGTTTCCATGCCGATGCGCTCGGCGGCGCGTATCCGATGCGCTGGGTGCGGGTCGGCGTCGGCGTGATGATGGTGCTGATCGTGGTCGCGCTCAGCCGCATCTCGATGCGCATCGTCAACGATGCGCTGGATGCCGAGCGCCTGCGCCGTGATGGCGGCACGACCCGCCGTCACGCTGAGGACGACGACCTGCCCGACTATCGTGCGCGCCCCCCGCGGCGCAATCTCGCCATCTTCGGCGTGGCGCTGTACACCGTGGTCGAGTTCGTGCTGCCCGGCTCGGTCATTGCCGGCTGGGTGGCGCTGGCGGCCGCGGCGGCCGTGCTGAACCTGCTGAACGACTGGCATGTCGGCCGCGCCCTGCTGTCGCGCTGGGCCTTCATGCTCTACGCGGTGTATTGGCTCATGGCGGCGGGCTACGCGCTGATCGGCTTGTCCTTGCTCGGCGCGCCGGTGACGCCCAGTGCGGGACTGCACCTGCTGACGGTCGGGGCGATGGGCGTGTCGATCTTCGGCGTGCTGTGCATCGCCGGGCGCACGCACGCTGGCTATGAACTGGATCTGCGGCCCTGGGTGCTGGTGGCCGCAGCCGGGTTGGTGACCGCCGCGCTGGCACGCGCGGCATCCGGCCTGCCGGGGATGCCGGTGGCCGGCCTGCAGGCGGTGAGCGTGGCCGCCTGGGTGCTGGGCTATGGCCTTGCGGCGCTCCACCTTGGCGCGGTGTTCGTCGGTCCGCGGCCTGATTCGGGGACGGGCTGCGAGGAAGTGCTCGATGAGGCGGGCGCGTCCTGAAGCTCGCTGCACCGGCCGGCAAGGCGGACGCAGCGAGGGCGTGCTGCCGGCAGCGTGCGTTGCGGCAAAGGTGGATCATCTTTCGGAAGCGCCGTCAGGGAGGCGTCGCTTCCGCGTTTTCCTTGCCTCTCGTGGGAATGGAATCATGCAAAACAAGAACAGATGCCTTCGCCTCGCGACCCTTGCCCTGCTGCTCGCGAGTGCGGGAACGCCAGCCTTGGCCGAGCGGCCGATGGCCGTCGATGATGCCGGAACGCTCGAGCGTGGGGGTGCCAAGCTCGAGTTCGGCTGGAGTCGCGATGATGCCGTGCGCGGCTACGAAGGCGCGGCTGGCTTCGTGCCGATCGACAACGTCGAGGTCGAGATCGGCTTCGGGCGTGCCAAGGATCGCGATGCGGATCCCGATGCCACGGTCCGCGCCGTCGGTGCAGCGCTGAAATGGATTCCGCTGCAGTCCGAGATCGGCCTGTCGGCCGGCTTGAAGTACGAGTATGGCCGTGAGCGGGTGAGTGGCGAGGGGACGTCGCGCGCCCATTCGCTGGCAGGCCTGGCAACCTGGGCCTTCGAGCAGGGGCCCCGGGTTCACCTCAACCTGGGGCGTACGTGGACGCACGACGACGAAGACCTGAACGCCTGGGGTGTGGGTCTCGAGGTTCCGCTGAGCGAGCGCGTCGATTTCGTCGTCGAGACATTCGGCGAAGAGCATTCAGGGCCGGATCGGCAAGTGGGGTTGCGTTACACCATTGTCGAAGGCCTGAAGGTCTCGGGGGCCGTCGGTCGTGGTAACGAGCGCACGATCGCCAACGCGGGCATCGCTTGGGAATTCTGATCCATGCGCCCGTCGATGCCGGTGGGCAGGCCGTGGAGCGGGGGGTGAGCAATTGTCCGACATGCACTGCCTGGCCCATGGGGCATACGCCCGCTTTGCGCGCGAAACACTGCCCTACGAGCGTCTGATGCTGGAGAACTGGGCGGCCAGCCGGCTGTGCCGACCGCCGAGTTGAATCAGGGCTTCGCCCAGCGCCGCAGCAGATTGTGATACACGCCGGTGAGCCGCAGCAGGTCGGGGTCGTCCTGGCGTCCTGAGGCGGTCAGACCCCGGATGGATTGATCCAGGTCGTACAGCAGCGTGCGTTCGCCTTCGTCCTGCACCAGGCTCTGAATCCAGAAGAAGCTGGCGATGCGCGCGCCGCGTGTGACCGGCGTGACGCGATGCAGGCTGGTCGACGGGTAGAGCACCATGTCGCCCGCCTCGAGCTTCACCGTCTGTACGCCGAACGGACCTTCGATCTCCAGTTCGCCGCCTTCGTATTCGTCCGGCTCGGCGAGGAACAGGGTGGCCGACACGTCCGTACGCACGGTGATGTCGGTGCCCGGCACCGTCATCAGGGCGCTGTCGACGTGGGCGCCGTAGGTGCCGCCGCCGCGGTAGCAGTTGAACTTGGGCGGGTAGATGCGCTGCGGCAGGGCGGCGGAGATGAATTCCGGGTGACTCCCCAGCTTGCGCAGGATGTGGTTGCCGAGGCGGGTGGCCAGATCCGAGCCGTCTGCCAGTTGCAGGTTGCGCTTGACCTGGCTGGCGAGCGTGCCCGCGGTCTTCAGCCCGTCTTCCCACTGCGCCTGGTCGAGGTGCTGGCGGAACTGGCGGACTTCGTCCTTGGTGAGGACCTTTTCGATCGAAATGAGCATGATGTGAATCGCGAACAGGACAAGGTTTGAACTGAGGTTCAGGCGTGGCGAAGGGTGATGCTGTCCGCCGTGATCTCCTGAAGTGTGGCGCAGCCGGCGAGTGCCATGCACAGCTCCAGTTCTTCGCGCAGCAGCTTCAGCATGTGGGCGACACCGAGCGCGCCGGCAACGGCCAGGGCGAAGACCTGCAGACGCCCGACCAGCACCGCGTCGGCGCCAAGCGCCAGCGCCTTGAAGACGTCGCTGCCGGCGCGGACGCCGCTGTCGAACAGAACGGGGTAGTCCGCACCGACCGCGGCGCGCACGGCAGGCAGCGCGTCGAGGCTGGCTGGCACGCCGTCGAGGGCGCGACCGCCATGGTTGGAGACGATGATCCCCGCAACCCCGGCCGCCTTCAGCGCCAGCGCGTCGTCGGCCCGCAGCACGCCCTTGACGATGACCGGCAGGCGGGTGTGACGCATCAGCCAGTCGAGGTCATCCCAGGTCGGCGCCTCCCGCATCAGGCCCTGGAAGATGCGGCTCTGGCCGCGTTCGAGTTCGACTGGCGGCGGCGTTGCATGATGGATGAGGTTGCCCGGACGCACCGTGTCGGGCATGCGGAAGCCTGCCCTCTGGGCGCGCAGGCTGGGACGCTGCACGGCCGCGTCGAGGGTTACGACGAGTGCGCGGTAGCCCGCAGCCTCGGCGCGCTGGACGAGATCGAGCGTGCTGTCGCGCATGGGCTGGACGTAGAGCTGGAACCACTTCTCCCCGCAACCTTCCCTTGCGATGTCTTCCAGCGGCCAGGACGACAGTGTGCTGGCGACCAGGCAAGTGTCGGTCGCCTCCGCGGCACGTGCGCTGTCGAGTTCGCCCCGGGGGTGAGCCAACGCCTGAAAGGCCAGAGGGGCAAGCAGGATAGGGTGGTGCAGGGACTGGCCGAAGAGCTTGAGGCGCGTGTGCCCAGTGGTCACGTCCCGCAGCAGTCGCGGCAGGATCTGCACGCGTTCGAAGGCCTCGCGATTGGCGCGCAGCGTGGCTTCGAAGCCGCTGCCGCCGGCGATGTAGGCGTGATGCGTGGCCGGCAGGAAATGCGCGGCAAGGGCCTCGTAGTCCTGTGCGCACAGGATGTCGGATGGAATCCGCGACAGGGGCGCGCGCGGCGTTGCGGTGTCGTTCATTCGATATGTCCTGCAGGGACCGGGGCGCCGCCGCACGGGATGCTGAAAGTTGTGTGCTTGAAGTGAAGGGCGGGCTGGGCGTGCATGGTTGCTCCGTTGCTCGGAGGGGCGGCTTGCAGACCAGGTGCGCGGAAAGTCTGTTGGGTAAGTGTATTCAAAACGAAAACGGCCGGGCTGCGCGCTGAGGCGCTGCCCGGCCGGATGAAGCGCTAGGACTTAGAAGTCATAGTTCAGGGTCACGCGGGCGTTGCGTGCGTCACCCTTGTACAGGAAGGAACCCGAACGGTAGCCGGCCAGGTAGTAATCCTTGTCGGTCACGTTGCCGACGTTCACGCGCACGTCCATGTTCTTGTTGATGCGGTAGTTGGCGAACAGGTCGAGCACCGTGTAGGACGGGATCGGCTGGCTGTAACGGCCCTGGTCGTCGAAGCCGGCGGCCGAGTCGGGTTGACCCGCGTACTTCTTGTCTTCGTACTTGACCGCGCCGCCGAAGGCGAACTTGTCGGTCGCCTGGTACTTCAGCTGCACGAAGGCGGTGTTGTCGGCGAAATTGCTGAGGACCTTGCCTTCGTTCGCTTCCACGTTCGACTCGAGGATCTTCGACTTCATGAAGGCGACGCCGGCCTGGCCGGTCAGCTTGGGCGTGATCATGCCGGTCAGTGCCAGTTCGAGACCGCGCACACGGTTCTTGCCGGTGTTGAGCGCGCCGGTGGACTCGTAACCGCTACCGCTCGGTGCCGATTCCATCACGTCGGACTTGGTGATCTGGAACAGCGCGGCGGACAGCAGCAGCTTTTCGCCCATCAGGTTCCACTTCGTGCCGAGTTCGATGCTCTGCGTCTTCTCCGGCTTGCTGTCGGCGATCTCGACGCCGTTTGCGTTATCTACGCAGATGCCGCCATAGCCGCAGCTGGAGCCGACGTCGGACTCGCCGCCGTTGATGTCGCTTGCGGTTGCGTAGCTGACATAGATGTTGGCATCCGGACGGAACTTGTAGGTCAGGCCGAGGTGGCCGTTCCACAGGCTGTCGGAGTAATCGTAGTCGGTCGAAACACCGCGCGAGATGGCAGTCGTGTCGTAGTCGTAGCGATCCCAGCGCAGGCCGGCGAAAGCAGTCCACTTGTCGGTCAGGTCGACCGTGTCCATCGCAGACAGCGACACCGTCTTGACGTTCCAGTCGATATCCCAGTCGCCCTTGGAGATGCGACGGTTCATCAGCGTGTTTAGGCCGTTCACCTCCGCGCCGCTCGCATCCGTTGCGCACCAGGCGTTGTTCGATGTCGCGGTGTTGCCGGTGATGCAGTTCTGGCCCGAATTCGTGATGTTATAAACGCCGTTCAGCACGCTGTGCTTGGAGTACTCGAGACCAAAGATGAACTCGTGCTTCAGGCCGCCGATGACCCGGTCCAGATGCAGGTTGGTCTGGTTGACGAAATAGTCGACTTCTTGCCAGCCGTTGTGGGTGCTGAGGGTGATCGTCGACGCGCCAGCGTTCGGGTCGTTGCGACCGAAGGTGCCGGAGCGGGCACCGGTCGTCACGTAGCCGTTGTCGGCCTGACCGAAACGCGTCAGGTTGGTGATGCGCGTGTCCTGGTCGAACTGGTAGCGCAGGCGTGCGGTAAAGATGTCGACGTCGGAGCTGAGGAAATCCTGTTTCTGCGCATAGACGGGAACGTTCTTGGCCGGCTTGCGGTTGGGTAGGGTGCCCACCAGGAAGCCGCCCATGTCCGGGTTGTCGTCCGCGTCGAGACCATAGTAGTCGAGCGTGACGTCGAGGTCGTCGGTCGGCGTCCAGAAACCGGACAGCGCCAGGCCCTTGCGCTCGCGGTCGGTCGGGGCGCGGTCGGGCACTTCCTCGTAGCCGTACAGCAGGTTGGCGCGCACGGCGAGGTCTTCGTTGACGACCTGGTTACTGTCCAGTGTCAGGCGGGTGTGCTTGTCGGTGCCGAAGCCGGTCGACAGGCGGGTGTAGGAGTAGTCGGTGGTGGCTTGTTTGGTCACCGAGTTGACTGCGCCGCCGGAGGTACCGCGGCCGGCGAAGCTGGAGTTCGGGCCCTTGGAGATTTCGACCTGCTCGGTGGCGAAGCTCTCGCGGATGGTCATGCCGGGGTCGCGCAGGCCATCGACGAAGACGTCGCTGCGGGCTTCCTGGCCGCGGATGATGTAGCGGTCGCCGAAGGCGTTGCCGTTTTCGCCGGTGCCGAGGGTGATGCCGGGCTGGGCGTCGAGGATCTCGCGCAGGTCGGTGTAGCCGGAATCCTCGATCTGAGCCTTGGTCAGGACCTGGATGTTCTGAGCGGTTTCGGCCAGGGCACGCTTGTGGCGCTCGTCACCCGAGTATTTCGCCTTATAGGGCACGCCCGGTTCGGCATTGGGGTTGGCTTCGAGCGCGGTGCTGACGACGTTGACGGTCTCCAGCTTGGATTCTTCGGCGGGCTTCTGCTCCTGGGCGATGGCGGCCATCGGCACCAGCATGGCGGTTGACAGGCCGACGGCAATGGCGGCAGGACGCTTGCGCAGCGATGCGGGCTGCCTTGCGTGCGGATTCTTCATGGACATGGGGTTTTCCTGATCACGGGTTGCGAGTACGTTGGGGTGATCAGCCCTGGCCTGGCGGGGATGTCGAGTCCGTGTGCAGCGAGCGGCACCCTCCCACACGGCAGGCCGCGCGGCGTGGGTGTTCGCTTCGGACAGAGGTGCGGCGGACAGCTCGTGGCGTGCGCCGTGATCGGACGTGCGGATCCCCGGGTCAAGCGATGAAGGGCTGGCTTGGCTGGCTGATCCGACTCGCGGAGTGGCTGGCTAGGGTGGGTAATCGATCGCGCGATGGTGCGCAGACGACCTGTCCCACCTCTGCTGTTGCAGATGCTTGCCATTCTCATTAAGAGGGTCGCGCGTGTCAACGCGACTGAGAAGGGTTCGCATTAATACAACAAGCAAAGCAGGGCTGTGGGCGCGGGGGAAGCTTGAGGAGCGCGACGGATCAGTACGGCGAAGCGCTCTCAGCCGTGGCAGCCGTTTCGGCCAGGCCGTCGCTCGGCGCCTGCCAGCCGCCACCGAGCGCCTTGTAGAGGTTGACCGCATCCGTCAGCCGCGCCAGTCGCAGCTGCGCCATCTGGTCTTGCGCGGAGAACAGCGTGCGCTGTGCATCCAGCACCGTCAGCAGGCTGTCGGCGCCCTCGCGGTAACGCAGTTCCGCCAGGCGCAGGCTGCGCTGCGCTTCGGCCAGGATCTCGCGTTGTGCGGTTTCCTGGTTGGCGTCGCGGGCGCTGTCGGCGAGTGCGTCCTCCACTTCCTTCAGCGCGGCGAGCACGGTGCGGCGGTGGGTCTCGACCAGTTCGCGCTGGCGTGAGCGCTGGATGTCGACATCGGCGGCGAGACGCCCGCCGTCGAAGATCGTCTGCAGGAGCGAGGCCGACAGCGATAGCACGCTGTTGCGCCCGACCAGCGACAGCAACTCCGCGCTGCTGGTTGCCGCGCCGGCCGACAGGCTGATGCTGGGCAGCAGGGCGGCGCGCGTCGCGGCAACATTGGCGGCGGCGGCGGCGAGGCCGGCTTCGCTTGCGGCGATGTCGGGACGACGCAACAGCAATTCGGACGGCAGCCCGGCAGAGACCGCGGGCACTTGCAGTCCGGCGAGTCGCTCGCCGACGATGAAGCCGGCCTGCGGATTGCGCCCGAGCAGGATGGCGAGCGCCGAGCGCGTCTGGCGCAGCGTGACCTCGAGCGGCTCGATGGCCTTGCGCTGGTTCAGCACCGTGCTGCGCTGCTGGCTGAGCTCCAGCGCCGAAGCGGCACCGTTGTCGTAGCGCGCCTGCACCACGCGCAGCACACGTTCAGCGATCGCGAGGTTGTTGCGCGCGATGTCGACGCGTTCTGCCAGCGCCAGGCTCTGGAACCACAGCGTGGCGACGTTGGCCACCATCGACAGGCGCGCCGCGTCGCGGTCGAAGCGCGTCGCTGTGAGGTTGGCGCGGCTTGCGTCGCGGCTTGCGGCCAGGCGGCCCCACAGATCGACTTCATAGCGTGCGTTGAGGTTGACGCTGGTCGAGCCGGATTCGTCCCCTTCCGCGCTCTGCACACCGCTGCCGCCGGCGAGCGACAGCGAGGGTAGCAAGGAGGCGCCGGCCTGGCGCAGCGCCAGTTCGGCCTGTACCACGCGCTCGGCCTGGATCAGCAGGTCGGGCGCGGCGAGCAGGGCTTCGGCGACCAGCGCGTCGAGCTGCGGCGAGCCGAAGTCCTGCCACCAGGTGTCGGGAAGCTTCGCTGCGGTGCCGGATGCGGCCTCGGACCAATGGTCGGGCAGCGCGAATTCAGGGCGCACGACCGGCTCTGTGATGGCGCAGCCACCCAGGACACCGGTGGTCAGAAGGACGAGTGCGACGCGCTTTCCGGTGGTGGTGCGGCTTGCGTTCGAGCGGGCGTGAATGGGGTGCATGTGCGGGGCGTTCTGTTTCATTCCGACGCCAGGGCGACGACGGGATCGAGCCGGGCGGCCTTGCGCGCCGGCAGGTAGCCGAAGATGAGGCCGGTGAGGAAGGCGCAGCTGAAGGCGAGCACGACTGGCGTCAGCGAGTACTGCACCGCGGTGCCGAAGCGCGCGATGATCGCCGCACTGCCCAGCCCGACCGCCACCCCGATCAGCCCGCCGACGGCGGACACGACCAGCGCTTCGATCAGGAACTGCTGCAGGATGTTCTTCATGCGTGCGCCGGTCGCCATGCGGATGCCGATCTCGCGCGTGCGCTCGGTCACCGACACCAGCATGATGTTCATGACGCCGATGCCGCCTACCAGTAGCGAGATCGCCGCCACCGTGCCGAGCAGGATGGTGAGCGTGTTCTGCGTCTCGGACACGGTGTCGATCACCGAGGCCATGTTGCGGATCTGGAAATCCTCGACGCCGTGGCGTGCCAGCAGCAGGCTCGTGACCTCGGCCTGGGTGTCGTCGATCTGCGCGACGTCCTCCACCGCCACCGTGACGTTGCGCAGGAAGCGCTGGCCGGTGATGCGCAGGCTGCCGGTGGTGTAGGGCACGAACACGATGTCGTCCTGGTCCTGCCCCCAGGGCGTGGCGCCCTTGGGCGTCATCACGCCGACCACCTGGAAGGGGATGTTGTTCACCAGCACGAACTGGCCGATGCCGTCACCGGCCGGGAACAGGGCCCGGGCCACCGTCTGCCCGAGCACGGCGACCGTGGCGTAGCGCGCCTCGTCCTCGGCGCTGAAGAAGGTGCCGGCGGCGGGCGCCCAGTTGCGCGCGACGACGTAGTCGGCCGAGGTGGCGTTGACGCTGGTGCGGTGGTCGACGTTGCCGGTGCGCACCGTAATCGTGCCCCCTTGCTCGGGGACCGAGGCGAGCACGTTCGGCAGTTCGGCGATGGCCTGCACGTCCTCGATCACCAGCGTCGCGGGCGCGTCCCGCCCGCGCGTATTGGGCGCCCCGGGGCGGATCGTGAGCAGGTTGGTGCCCATCGCGCTGACCTGGTCGATGACCTTCTGCTTGGCACCGTCGCCGATCGCGAGCATGGCGATTACGGAGGCCACGCCGATGACGATGCCGAGCAGCGTCAGGATGGCGCGGAACAGGTTGGCCCGCAGCGCCCGCAGCGCGGTGCGGGTGGCCTCGACGACGTCCGACAGCGGCGAGGTGCGATCGATGTGCGGGGCGAAGTCGGGCTCGGGTTCCTGCGACCGCCGCGGGCCAGGGTCGGATACGATGCGCCCGTCGCGGATCTCGATGATGCGCTGGGCCTGCTCGGCGACCTCGCGCTCGTGCGTGATCAGCACGATGGTGTGGCCGGCTGCGGACAGTTCGCGCAGCAGCTTCATGACCTCGGCGCCGCTCTTGCTGTCGAGCGCGCCGGTCGGCTCGTCGGCGAGGATGATGCGTCCGCCGTTCATCAGTGCGCGTGCGATCGACACGCGTTGCTGCTGGCCGCCGGAGAGCTGGTTGGGGCGGTGATGGATACGTTCGGCCAGCCCCAGTGTCGACAGCAGTTCGGACGCGCGCTGGTGGCGTTCGTCCGGCGGCATGCCGGAATACACCGCCGGCACCTCGACGTTCTCGCGCGCCGTGGCACCGCCGATCAGGTTGTAGCTCTGGAACACGAAGCCGAAGGCCTCGCGCCGCACCCGCGCCAGCGCGTCACGGTCGAAGCCGGCGACGTCCTCGCCCATGAAGCGGTAGGTGCCGTTGGTGGGGCGGTCGAGGCAGCCGAGGATGTTCATCAGCGTCGACTTGCCCGAACCGGAAGCGCCGACGATCGCAACGAATTCGCCGGGGTAGATCTCGAGGTCGATGCCGTGCAGCACCTGGGTCTCGACCTCGCCGTTGCGAAAGCTGCGCGTGATGCCCTGCAGCGCGATCAGCGGTGTCGTGTTGGTCGGCGCGGGCGTGGGCAGCGCGGCCGATTCCGGCGGCGGCAGACGTTCGGCCTTCATAGACGGGGCGGCATCTGCGGACGGTTGCTGCTTCCGGCGCCACTGCTGCCAAGGCCGGCGACGACACGTTCGCCGTCCTCGAGACCTTCCAGAACCTGGGCCTGCACCCGGTTGGAGACGCCGATGCGCACCGTGCGTTCCTCCAGTTCGCCGCTCGCGTTGAGCACCTTGACCGTGCCGCCGGCACGCGGCGCGCGCAATGCGCCGGGGCGCGGAGCGCCAGCGCGACCGGCACCAGGGGCTTCGCCGCCACCAGTGTTCGAACCGCTCGCGCCACTGCCGGAGCGGCCGCCGCCGGCCGCCGAGGCGGGCCGGATGGCGCCTTGAGCCAGCGCCGCCATCGGCACCAGCAAGGCATCCTTCGCCTGGGCGACGACGAAGAAGACCTGCGCCGTCATCTGCGTCATCAGCAGGCCGTCGGGGTTCTGCACGTCGAACAGTGCGTTGTAGAGCACCACGTTGTTGGTCACGGTCGGCGTCGGCTCGATCTTCTCGAGCGTGCCCTGCCAGCGCTTGCCACCACCGCCCAGCGTCGTGAAGTAGGCGTCCATGCCGAGCTTCAGCCGGCTGATGTCCGCTTCCGACACCTGGGTCTGCACCGTCATGGTGTTGAGGTCGGCTACGCGCAGGATCACCGGCGCCTGCTGGTTGGTGTTGAGCGTCTGCCCCTGGCGGGCGGTGATCGACACCACGGTGCCGCTCATCGGCGACAGGATGCGTGCGTATTGCAGGTTGGCTTCGTCGGCGCGCAGCGTGGATTCGATCTGCTCGATCTGGGCCCCGAGCGCCTCGAGCTGCGCCTCGGCCGACTTGGCGCTCGCTTCGGCGGTCTGCAGGCTTTCCTTGGTGGTCGCGTCTTCGGCCATCAGAGCCTGCTGGCGGCGCAGCTGGATGTGCGCCAGCGTGAGTTGCGCCTCGCGCTCCTTCAACGATGCGCGCAGGTTGCGCAGTTGCGCGCGCGAGGCGTCGACGCGTGCCCGATAGACCGTGGGGTCGATCTCGGCAAGCAGCTCGCCTTCCTTCACCTCGCTGCCGACCTCGACGTGGATCTTCTTGAGCTGGCCGGAAACCTGGGCGCCGACATCGACGTAATCACGTGGCTGCAGCGTGCCGGTGGCGGTCACGAGGTCTTCGACATCGCCGCGCTGCACGGTGGCGAACTGATAGGCGGCGAGTGGATCGGTCCGTCCGACCAGCTGCGGCCAGGCCAGCCAGGTTCCGGCGCCGGCAAGACCGAGCACGATGAGGACGAGGCTGGTGCGCAAGCCGCGGCGTGGGGATCGGGCTTCTGAAGAGGCTGTGTTCTGGTTCATTGTGGTGCGTGGAAGGTTCGGAAGAGCCGGTGCGTGGCCTCTGGAAGACAGCGCGCCAAGCATAGACGTTCGTCGGGGAGGGCTTTGTATCGTAATGAAGCCACGGACCGGCCCGCGCATGACTTCTGATCTGGATCAAGAAAGCCGGCTGCAGGCGCGGGTCTAATGGGGCTCAAATTTAGATCGAGTCTAAAACAGTCTTAAAACAAGGCTTCAATCAAGCAAGGAGAGCACCATGAAATTGAAGGCGATTGCGATTGCTTCCGCGCTGGCCGTGGCCGGCACCGCCTGGGCCGCGACGACCCGCGACGAGCCGATCCAGCCGATCCAGCCTGCGCAGGTCACCAATCCGGCGCTGGTCGAACTGGGCAAGAAGCTGTACTTCGATCCGCGCCTGTCGCGCTCGGGCTTCATCTCGTGCAACTCCTGTCACAACCTGTCGATGGGCGGCAGCGACAACCTGAAGACCTCGATTGGCGACAAATGGCAGCAGGGGCCGATCAACTCGCCGACCGTGCTGAACTCCAGCCTGGCCGTGGCGCAATTCTGGGACGGCCGTGCGGCTGACCTGAAGGAGCAGGCGGGTGGCCCGATCGCCAACCCGGGCGAAATGGCCTTCACCCACGACCTCGCCGTCGGCACGCTGCGTACCATCCCGGGCTATGTGGCGGAGTTCAAGTCGGTGTTCGGTTCGGCCGACATCAACATCGACAAGATCACCCAGGCGATCGCCGCCTTCGAGGAAACGCTGGTCACGCCGAACTCGCCGTTCGACCAGTGGCTGAAGGGCGACGACAAGGCGCTGAACGACCGCGAACTCGCCGGCTATGGCCTGTTCAAGGAAAGCGGCTGCGTGGCCTGCCACAACGGTCCGGCGGCCGGCGGTACCTCGTTCCAGAAGATGGGTCTGTTCGAGCCGTACAAGACGAACAACCCGGCCGAAGGCCGTGCGGGCGTCACCGGCAAGGATGAAGACCGCATGAACTTCAAGGTGCCCACACTGCGCAACGTGGAGCTCACCTACCCGTACTTCCACGACGGCGAAGCCGCGACGCTGGAACAGGCGGTGGAGCTCATGGGCCGCCTGCAACTGGGTCGCAAGTACAGCGAACAGGAGATCTCCGACATCGTCGCCTTCCTGAAGACGCTGACCGGCGACCAGCCGACCTTCGTGATGCCGATCCTGCCGCCGTCGTCCAACGCGACGCCGAAGCCGAATCCCTGGCAGTAAGCCTTGCTGTACGAACCCGGCCGACTCCCCGTGTGGAGGGCCGGGTTTTTTGCAGGGACGGGCTGGCGGGCGTAGACTCGACGCAGCCAGGTATTCGTTCCGAAGACAAGACAAGACCCGGATGGGCCCAGAGAGAGACATGAATGTAGATGCCACCGAAGACGCGATTGCCTGCCTGCGCAGCGTCGGCGTCCCTGTCACCCATCAGCGCATCGAGATCGCGCGCGTCTTGTTCGCGCGTCCCGTGCATCTGTCGGCCGATCAGGTGCTCGAGCGGGTGCGTGCCAATGCGCCCGAGACCTCGCGCGCCACGGTTTACAACACGCTGCGCCTGTTCCGTGAGAAAAACTTGGTACGCGAACTGATCGTCGATCCGGACCGGGTCGTGTTCGATTCGAACACCGATCCGCATTACCACCTGTACGACGTCGATACCGGCGAAGTGCGCGATGTCGCGGCTGACGAGCTCACCGTCGTCGGCGTGCCGCGTCTGCCCGAGGGCGTCGAGCTCGAGCAGGTCGATGTGATCATCCGGGTGCGCGGCAAGCGCGGTTGATCGCGCTGCCCGATACAGATCGGCCGCCCCGAGGGCGGCCGCGTTCCTTTCCTGTCTTCAGCCCGCGGTCTAGCGGGCGTTCGGCTCGCTGCTTGGCTGGGTGATGAAACCCATCTTCTCGATGCCCGCCTCGCGTGCCAGCGACATCACTTCGGCCAGCTTCTGATAGCGTGTCTCGCGATCGGCCCGCAGGTGCAGCTCCGGCTGCGGCGTCTGTTCGGCGGCGGCCTTCAGGCGGGCCGGCAGCGCCGCGTCATCGAGCGCGTCGTTGTTCCAGAACAGCTTGCCTTCGCCGTTGATCGACAGCGATACCGTCTCGGGCTTCTCCTGCGTGGGCTGGCTCGAGGCCTGCGGCAGGTCGATTTTGACCGAGTGCGTCAGCAGCGGCGCGGTGATCATGAACACGATCAGCAGCACCAGCATGACGTCGATCAGCGGCACCATGTTGATTTCGCTTTGCAGGGGACGGCTGTCGCCGTTGTTGAAACCGCCGAAGGCCATCATGCCGCTCCGTTTGCTGCTCCGTCGATCGGTGCCACCGCCCGCGCCGACTTACGCTCGTTGGCGGCCTGAAGGGCCACCGGGGCAATGCGGGCACCGGTCGAGAACCAGGCGTGCAGGTCGTGGGCGAACGCATCCAGTTCGGACAGCTCGACGCGGTTGGCGCGGGTGATGGCGTTGTAGGCCAGCACGGCAGGGATCGCGACGAAGAGGCCGAAGGCGGTCATGATCAGCGCTTCGCCGACCGGTCCGGCAACCTTGTCCAGCGTCGCCATGCCCGAGGCGCTGATGTTCACCAGCGCGTGATAGATGCCCCACACGGTGCCGAACAGGCCCACGAAGGGGGCCGTGGACCCGATCGAGGCGAGCACGGTCATGCCCGATTCGAGACCCGCGGTCGACAAGGCGATCGACTTGCGCAGCGCGCGGGTGATCACCTCGTCCGCATCGAGTTTGCCACCCAGCGTTTCGCTGGCGGTGTGGCGACGGATATGCTGCGCGGCTGCGGCGCCCTGCTGGGCCAGGGCCTCGAACGGTGACTCGGGCGCCTGGGTGCTGAGGCGCTTCAGGCCGCTCTCCAGGTCCGGTGCAGCCCAGAAGGCCTCCACTGCACCTTCATGATGACGCGCCCGCAGCTGACGCAGAGCGCGCGCCAGGATGAGGTACCAGCTCGTGACCGACATCAGCAGCAGCATCAGGGCCACGGCGCGGATGACGGCGTCGGATTGCGCCCACAGGTGAGCAAGGCCGAAGGCCTGCGTTGTTTCCATTGTTCAGTTCCCTTTGAGTTTGAAGACGATCGGCACCAGCACCCAGGCTTCGACGGCTGCTTCGCCCTGGCGTGCGGGGACGAAACGCCAGCGTGCGACTGCCTCTTCGGCCGCGCGGTCGAGACGCTCGGAGCCCGAGCTGGTGCGCAGCTCGATACGATTCGGTCGTCCATCGGGCGACACCAGCACGCGCAGCATGACCTGGCCTTCCTCGCGCAGACGGCGCGACAGCATGGGGTAGGCGGGCGCCGGATTGTTGAGGTAGGCCGCATCGAAGCGTGCCGCCGTGATCGGTGCGGCCGCGGCCGGCGCAGCGGCTGCCGGCGGCGTGGGCTGAGCGGCGGGTGCCACGGCGGCAGGCTCTGCGG
>NZ_AMXC01000044.1:0-23738 GCF_000310165.2 Thauera sp. 63 | reverse complement strand
CGTCGAGCGGGCGGCCGGCACCATCGACCACGCGGCCGAGCAGGGCCTCGCCCACGGGCAGGTGCTTGGCGCGGTCTGCAGCGCGCCGGCGCGGGCCGATGCGCTTGCCCGGCACGAGCCGTGGCACGCCCACCTCCATCGGCAGCACGCGCGCGCCGGGCGCGAGGCCGAAGACATCGTCGGTGGGCATCATGAACAACTTGTCGCCGTTGAAACCCACCACCTCGGCCTCGACCGCGCCGCCGCCCGGCACGAGCACGCGGCAGCCCGAACCCAGGGGCAGCTTCAGGCCGGCGGCCTCCATGACGAGGCCGTTGATGCGCGTGAGCCGGCCCGAGACCTCGAAGGCGCTGGCGTTCTCCACCAGTCGCCGGCCATCGGACAGGAAGTCGCGCCACAGCTCGCCACCGTGCTTCATGCGGAGGCTCCGTCGCCGCCGGCCGAGCGCTCGTCTTCCCGGGCATCGTTGTCGTCGATCCCGTCGGGGGCGACCGCATCCTGCGGCGCGAACTGCGCGTGCTCGCGTCCCAGCGACTCCAGCACCCGTCGCCAGCGTGTTTCGAGCGTGGCGTCGAGCTGCGCGCCCTGGGTATCGATGCGGCAGTCGCCGCGTTGCAGGGCAAAGTCTTCCTGCAGGCGATGGCCTCCGTGCGATATCTGCTCACCCATGTGCTCGCGGACCAGCGCGAGGTCCTCGGGGTGCAGCCGGATCTGGGCATGGCCTTGTGGCAGTTGCTGGAGGGCTGCGCGGAGGGTGCCGAGGATGGCTTCCGGATGTTCGTCCAGCGTGCGATGGACCACCTGCCGTGCCAGTTCAATGGCCAGCGCCATCAACTCCTCGGCGACTTCGTGGTCGATGCCGCTCAGCGACTGATCGAGCCGGTCGGCCAGCGCCGCCAGCCGCGCGGCTTCGGCCTCGGCCCTGGCCTTGCCTTCCGCGTAGCCCTTGCGCTCGCCCGCGGCCAGCCCTTCGGCATGGCCTTCGCGTTTGCCCTCCTCGAAACCCGCGGCGCGGATTTCCTCATGCATGCGCTCGATCTCTTCGGCCGTGGGCAGCTTGAGGTCGATGAGCGGATCGTAGGCCGGCAGTTCGGGCTCGGGTTCGGGCGCCGGAGGCGGCTCGGGAAGGGCCGGGGCGGCCTCCGTTTCGGGCTCGACCGTGCCCTCCGGGGCATCGAAGTCCTGCGGCTTCCAGCGTTGGTAGGCACCGACGGCCTGGTGGCGAGAAATGCTCACGCGCGGCTCCGCCTGCGGGCCGCGGCCTTAGACGAAGCCATCGTCGCCTCCCTTGCTCGCCATCATGACCTGCCCCTCTTCCGCCAGGCGGCGGACGATCTTGAGGATTTCCTTCTGCTCGGCCTCGACCTCGGACAGGCGTACCGGGCCGCGCGACTCCAGGTCCTCGCGCAGCATCTCGGCCGCGCGGCTCGACATGTTCTTGAAGATCTTCTCGCGCAGTTCGGGCTGCGCGCCCTTGAGCGCGACGATGAGCGAGTCGGACTGCACCTCGCGCAGGATGGTCTGAATGCCGCGGTCGTCGATGTCCATGAGGTTCTCGAACACGAACATCTCGTCGAGAATCTTCTGCGCCAGATCCGGATCGTAGTCGCGCACGTTGTCGATGACGGCCGTCTCGTGTGCGGAGCCGACGAAGTTGAGGATCTCCGCCGCGTGGCGCACGCCGCCCATCGCGGCCTTCTTGACCGTCGATGCGCCGGCCAGCATGCGCGTCAGCGCGTCGTTGAGCTCGCGCAGGGCAGTGGGCTGCACGCCGTCGAGCGTGGCGATGCGCAGCACGACGTCGTTGCGCAGGCGGTCGTTGAAGTGCTTCAGGATCTCGCCGGCCTGGTCGAACTCGAGGTGAACCAGGATGGTGGCGATGATCTGCGGGTGCTCGTTCTTGATGAGGTCGGCGGCGGTGCCGGCGTCCATCCACTTCAGGCTCTCGATGCCGGCCGTGTCCGAACCCTGGATCATGCGCGCCAGCAGATGGCTGGCGCGCTCATCGCCCAGTGCCTTGGTCAGCATCAGGCGCAGCTGTTCCTCGTCCGACTCGATCAGCGCGCCCTTGCCGAAGTGGTCGATCATCTCGATCAGCAGGGGATCGACCTTGCTGCGGGTCTGCGGCGGCATGCTCGCCATCTTCATGCCGATGCGCTGCACTTCGCGCGGGCCGAGGTGCTTCAGAACCTCGGCCGCCTCATCTGGGCCGAGGGTCATCAGCAACAGGGCGGCCTTCTCGAGGCCTTCTTCGGGTGTCGTCACTTACGGCCCTCCTCGGTCACGCCCATCCATTCCTTGATCAGGTTGGCGACCGTCTTCGGATCGGTGCGTGCCAGCCCGCGGGCGCGGGCCAGGCGGGTCTCGTAGGTGTCGCCTTCGGCTTCCGGCGACAACGATACGACCACGCCTTCTTCGCCTTCCTCGCCTTCGATGCCGGCGAGGCCCGGTTCGAGGGGCGCTTCCTTCGTCTTCTTCTCCTTCGGCGGCACGACGGTGCGCAGCAGCGGACGCAGCACGCCGAAGTACACCAGCAGCATCGCGATCAGGACCAGCAGCCAGTTCAGGGCCTCGCGACCGAGCTCGACCATCTCGGGATCCTTCCACGGCGGCACCACGGCTTCGCCATCGCCGCCGGCAAAGGCGTTGTTGGCGACGTTGATGGTGTCGCCGCGGTCGGCGTTGTAGCCCACCGCCTCGCGCACGACGTTGGTGATGCGCGCGATCTCGTCGTCGGTCAGCGGCACGTTGGTCGGCGCGCCTTCGGGGCTGGGGATGGTACGGTTGTTCACCACCACCGCAACCGAGAGGCGCTTGAGCTGGCCAACCGCCTGCTTGATGTGCTGGATGTTGCGGTCGAGCTCGTAGTTGAGCACCGCGCTGCGGTTGCTGCTGTTGACACCTTGCGCCCCCGGCTGGCCCGGGCCCACGGCAGGCGCGGTGAGCGGCGCGGTGGCCGGCACCGGTGGCTGGTTGGTCAGCGCGCCCGGCACGCCCTGCGGGCCCTGCAGCGGGTTGATGATCTCGGTGGTCTGCTGGCTGCGGATCGCCTGGTCGGGCGAAGGGTTGGGCTTGTAGGTCTCGGCGGTCTGCTCGACCTGGTTGAAATCGACGTCCGCCGTGACCTGGGCGCGGAAGTTGTCCTTGCCGAAGATCGGAATCAGGATGTTGTTGATGCGCTCGATGAAGCCTTCTTCCATCATGCGTACGTATTGCAGCTGCGAGGCGTTGAGCCCGGCGCGCATCAGCGGGTCGCCCTGCACGGTCAGCAGCTTGCCGTTCTGGTCGATGATCTTGACGCCTTCGGCCGTCATGCGCGGCACGCTCGACGACACCAGATGCACGATGCCGGCGACCTGGTTCTCGTCCAGCACGCGGCCCGGACGCAGGTTCACCATCACCGATGCGGTGGGGCGCTGGTCGTCGCGCAGGAAGGCCGTCTGCTTGGGCATGGCCAGATGCACGCGCGCGCTGGCCACGGCGGCGATGGCCTGCACGGTGCGCGACAGCTCGCCTTCGAGCGCACGCTGGTAGTTGATCTGCTCGTTGAACTGCGAGATGCCGAGCTTTTGCCCGTCCATCAGTTCGAAGCCCGCCAGCCCGCCCTTGGGCAGGCCTTCGGCCGCCAGGCGCAGGCGCGTTTCGTGGACCTGTGCGGTCGGCACCATGATCGCGTTGCCGTTCGGCGACATGCGATAGGGCACGTTCTGCTGTTGCAGCGCGTTGATGATCTGGCCGCCGTCGCGTTCGTCCAGGTTGGAGAACAGCACGGCGTACTCGGGCGGGCGGTTCCACAGCAGCACGGCGGCGATCAGGGCGATGGCCAGCGCGATGGCGCCGGCCGCAGCCAGCTTCTGGCGCTGCGACAGGGCGGTGATGTTCTGCAGCGCCTGCTGCAGGCGAGTCGGCTCCGCGGGGGGCTGGCCCCCGATGGGCATCTCGGCGGTGTTTTCGGCAGTGGCCATGACAGCGGGTCCTTGGGGTCCACTTTTACGGATGGACGCATTGTCACGCGGCGCGCGCAAGTATGGTCATGTGAATAGCGGCATTTTTTGCCGCCTGTTTGCCGGCTAACATAGCGCGAACGACGACTAGAGTGCAGGGCGTGAATACGGATCTCAGCCAATCTCCTGCCGGATCGCCAGCCGCGCCGCTCGATGCCGCGCAACTGGCCGAAGCCTTCGCGCTGTTCAGCCGCGCCTCGGAGGAGCTGTCGACCGCCTACAACGCGCTGCAGGCGCAGGTCGGCCAGCTCACCGAGCGGCTGACGGTGCTGATGGGGGCGCTGCCTGCGGCCGTGGTGGTGGTCGATCGTGCGGGCGATGTCGTCCAGGTCAATCGGGCGGCCGAGGCGCTGTTTGGCGGCGCGCTGGTGGGCAGGGCGTGGCAGGCGGCCTGGGCGCGCCTGCAGCCCACCGAGACGCCGGGCGAACTGACGCTGGTGCCGGAGGCCGGGGCAGGGGGCGAAGAGCCGCGGCGCCTGTCGGTGTCCGAATCGGCGCTGGAGTCGGGCGACGAGCGCATCGTGCTGCTGCACGACATCACCGACACCCACCGCATGCGCCTCGCCTCCGAGCGCAACGAGCGCCTCGCCGCGATGGGCGAGATGGTGGCCGGACTCGCGCACCAGTTGCGCACCCCGCTGGCGGCTGCGCTGCTCTATACCGGCAACCTGCGCCAGCCCGAACTCGACCCCGCTCAGCGCGCCAGCGTCGCCGACCGCGCCCTGGAACGCCTGCGTTACCTCGAGCGCCTGATCCGCGACATGCTGCTCTTCGCCCGTGGCGACAGCCTGGGCCGGCAGCGCTTCGGCGTGTGCGACCTGGCGGCGGAGCTGGTGCATACCCTCGAGCCGCTGGCGAAGGCGCGGCAGATCGTCTTCGAGGCGCACTGCGGTTGCCGCGACACCGAACTCGTCGGCGACCGCAAGGCGCTCGGCGGCGCGCTGACCAACCTGCTCGAGAATGCCATCCAGGCCAGTGAGGCCGGCGGCCGTGTCCGCTTCGACGTTGCCTTGCTGCCGGCGACCGCAAGCGGCCTGGGTGTGGCCGCGGTGCGCTTCGAGGTCAGCGACGAGGGGCGTGGCATTGCCCCCGAGCTGCAGGAACGCCTGTTCGAACCCTTCTTCACCACCCGCGCCGAAGGCACGGGTCTCGGCCTCGCGATCGCCCGTGGGGTCGCGCGTGCCCATGGCGGCGACATCCTGCTGCGCTCCGCGCCGGGGCAGGGCTCCACCTTCACGCTGGGCCTGCCGCTGTCGCTCAATGCGCCGGCAGGCAGTCCTTCGACCGAACCGACCTCACCACCGCTGTCATGATCGAACAACTCAACATCCTCGTCGTCGAGGACGACGCCGCGCTGCGCGATGCCGTGTGTTTCACGCTGGAGATGGCCCACCATGCCGTGACCGGTGTCGATGGGGGACCGGCCGCGCTGGCCGAGCTCGAGCGCCAGCGCTTCAACCTCGTCGTCACCGACTTGCGCATGCAGCCGATGGATGGCCTCGAGCTGCTGCACGAAATCCGCCTGCGCCAGCCCCAGTTGCCGGTGCTGCTGATGACGGCCTACGGCGACGTGGACAAGGCGGTGGCGGCGATGCGCGGTGGCGCCTGCGACTTCCTGATGAAGCCCTTCGAGCCCGAGGTGCTGCTGGAGAACGTGCGTCGCTATGCCGCGCTACCACCCGCGGCCGAGGACACGGTGGCCGAAGATCCGCACACCCGCAACCTGCTGGGACTGGCGGCGCGTGTGGCAGAGACCGATGCCACCGTGCTGCTGTCCGGCGAATCCGGCACCGGCAAGGAAGTTTTCGCGCGCTACATCCACAGCCACTCGCCGCGCAGCGCAGGCCCGTTCATCGCCATCAACTGTGCGGCGATTCCCGAGAACCTGCTGGAAGCCACGCTGTTCGGCTACGAGAAGGGCGCCTTCACCGGTGCCCAGGCCTCGCAGCCCGGCAAGTTCGAGCAGGCACAGGGCGGCACCATCCTGCTCGACGAAATCTCCGAGATGCCGCTCGGGCTGCAGGCCAAGCTGCTGCGGGTGCTGCAGGAGCGCGAGGTCGAGCGTGTCGGCGGCAAGAAGCCGGTGGCGCTCGACATCCGCGTGCTGGCCACCAGCAACCGCGACATGCAGAAGGAGGTGGCGGCCGGACGCTTCCGCGAGGACTTGTACTACCGCCTCAACGTGTTTCCCATCGCCATTCCTGCGCTGCGCGAGCGTCCGGGCGACATCGTGCCGCTGGCCCGACACTTCCTCGCCCAGCATGCCGCGCGGCTCAAGCGCCCGGCGCGGCTGTCGCCCGAGGCCGAGGCGCTGCTGGCGTGCTACCCGTGGCCTGGCAACGTGCGCGAACTGGAGAACACGCTGCACCGCGTGCTGATCCTGACGCCGGGCGACAGCGTCGGTCCGGAAACGATCCGGTTGTGCCTGCCGCACTGGAGCGGCGCATCGGCGGCGCAGACCGAATCGGCCGTTGCGCCCCCGCCGCCGGTGGTTCCCGCATTTGCGGCGACCCCGCCTGCGGCAGCGGTCGTCCATCCGGCAAATCCTGCCGCCTTCGCGGCAAGCTTTGCCGCTTCTCTTGCGGTGCCGCCCCCTCCGGCAAGCGCTCCGGCGCAGGATCAACTGGCTGCACGGCCAGCCAACATGAAGGACCTCGAGCGCGAACACATCCTCTCCACGCTGCGTGAAATGGGTGGATCACGCAAGAAGACCGTCGAAAAGCTGGGAATTTCGGAGAGAACACTGCGCTACAAGCTGCAGCAGTACCGCGACGAAGGCTATGATGTGTGACGGGCAGGGCGCACACGGGGAGGTGGCATGGGCTTTGCTCTGCTAGACTGACGTCAACAGAAACGCAAAGGCCGGGGAATGAGCATGGACACCCGTGGAATCGACCAGATGTTGAGCGAACTGCGCTCGGTATCCCAGACTGCCCAAGGCAAGCCTGCGGATGCGGCCGGACAGGCGGCGGGCGGCGTCAACTTTGCGGATGTGCTCAACGATGCGCTGAAGGACGTCAGCGCCGCGCAGTCCGAAGCGCGCCAGATGGCGCAGGACTTCTCCGCCGGCGACCCCAACGTCAATCTGCAGGACGTGATGGTCAACCTGCAAAAAGCAAGCCTGTCCTTCCAGCAGATGGTGCAGGTGCGGAATCGGCTGGTTACCGCGTATCAGGACATCATGAACATGCCGGTCTGAGATTCGCGCGGTTTTCGATGTAGGTATCTGATCATCAAGGGCGCTTTTTGCGCCCTTCGTTTTTTGCAGGCAGCCCGCCGATCAGTGCGTGGGTCAGCCCTTGAGCACAGTGACCATGCTGGGCTTGAGGAACTTGCGAAAGCCCTTGTCGAAAGTCACCACATGCAGGTGATGGTGCTGTGCCGCCGCCGCGATCCAGGCGTCCGGGATGGCGTTACCCGACAGACTGTGACGGGCGCACAGCGCAGTGAAGTGTGCCCACTCGCCACCGAGTGAGACCATGCTGACGCCTGGGGCCGCGAGGACGGCATCGAGAAATGCCTGGGCGTCTTCAAGCGGCGTGGGGGTTACGAAGACCCGCGGATGGGTCACCAGCCGCAGGAAGCCGGTCGCGACCATGGGGAGCAGCGCGAGGGCTGGGCCGCTTTCACTGTTCGCGATCGCCCGCTCGAGCCAGGCGAGGGCAGACGTGTGATGCGGGTGGTCCTGCCGCGAGGCGGCGACGAGGATGTTGACGTCGGGCGTCACCGCACGCCGTCCACGTAGTCGAGCGCGTCGAGTATGGCCTCGTGACGCTTGGCGTCCCGGATGTGCGGTTGGAGCCCGCCCTGTCCGGCAAACACCGGCAAGCGGATGCGGGCCGGTTCGGCGGGCGGGCGTTCAGTACTGCGCAGACGGGCAGCCAGGCCTTCCTCGATCAAGCGAGTCAGGCTGGTGTGTTCGCGCGCTGCCAGTTGCTTGGCCTGCTTGAGCAGGTTGTCGTCAATGTCGAGCGTGGTTCTCATGGCTGAACTCCTGATGCAGATTTCTGCATAGAGTACCAGAGTGTTTACAGCCCACCGCGTTCCCGTGCGTTGCGCTCGCGTTCGGTGTTGAAGATGTAGCGCTGGATGGCGTTTTCGGCGCTGCGGGGCAGGTCGGCGAAGGACAGGCCGATACGCAGCATCTGCGCACCGCTGCGTTGTTCCTGGCGGCTGATATTGCACACGCGCAGCTGGAGCGGGATGGGGTCGAGGTTGGGCAGTCGCAGCTGACACGTTTCCAGCTGGCTGCCGATCACGAACTCGACGATGTCGGTTGGCACCTGCAGGGCGATGCCGCCCACGCTGATGTCGAGTAGCCGGCCGACCACCTCTACGGTCGGTTCGGCGACGCCCTTGGTCCGGATCACACAGGTAGCGGCATGGCTCAGCGGCACCGGCAGACGGAAGGCGTCGCGACGCTGCAGGCGGAGTATTTCGTCCGGAACCGGCGCGTAGATCACCGTGCGCCCGTCCTCGTGACCTTCTTCCAGATCGCGCAGCACGAACTGGATACGGATGCGGTCGAGTTGCGTCACGCACACGAGCTTGGGCGCGCTGAGGACTCGGCGGTGGGTGGCCGCGTCGGGACTGGCGTCGAGGGTGAGGGTATCCTCGTCGTCCGACAGTTCGAGCAGCGCGGTCAGGAAGGAGCCGCCATTGCCGAAATGGCCACCGATGAGCGCGTGGTGGTCGATGATCTCCTGCAGCAGTTGGCGGACCTGGCGGCGACCGCTGAGGACGAACTTCGCGATCGTGTCGTCGTGGATTTCGGCGTCGATGGGGGCCGGTGTGTTCTCGGCGTTCATGGTCATGGTGTGTCGGATCAGCCCAGGGCACGCTGGCGCGCACTGCGTTCGCGTTCGATCTTGAGGATGTAGCGCTGGATCACCTCGTCGGCGCCGCGTGGCATGCCCGAGAACTGGCAGCCTGCGCGCAGCATCTCGATGCCGTTACGGGTTGTCAGGCGGAAGAGGTTGCGCACGACAAGGCGCGCGGGAATCGGCGCGCTGTCGGGCAGCCGGATCTGGCAACCGGTGAATTCGCTTCCCGGCGCGAAGGTCACGCCTTCGGGCGGAACGGCAATGGCCACGCCGCCGCCGCTGATGTCGATGATGCGCAGTGTCAATTCGCGTGCGTTGCCGTCGTCTTCGGGCAGCGGCACGGTACAGGTAAGCGACTGCGTGACGGGCGCCTGCAGGCGATAGAACTCCCGCCGCTGCAGACGCAGCAACTCGGCCGGCAGCGGGGCGCGGAATGCCGGCGTGCTGCCGAAGGCTTCCAGCACGGGCCGCTCGAGACGGAACTGGATCCGCACCTTGTCGAGTTGGGTCACGCAGTCGAGCTGGGCGGCCTGCTCGATGCGGTCGTTCATCAACACGTCGGGACTGCCGTCGAGAATCAGCGAACGCCCGTCGTCGGCGACGCGCAGGATGGCGCTGAGGAAGGCGTCGGTTCCGGGCACGAGCCGCGCGCTGAGCAGCGAACGGGCGTCGACGAGCTGCCGCATGATGGACAGGATCTCGCGTTCGTTCTTCAGTACGTATTTCGAGACGTCGTCGGCCTGCAGCAGTTCGACGCGGGTCAGCTCTTGTTCGATCGCCATGAAGGGTGGGGTGGCGTTGCGGCGCATCGCGCCGTGCATCATTGAGTTCGACGGTGCTTATAGCACGACTCGCCGCGCGCGTGCCTCACTGTGGCGCATTCGCCCCTCGGGGGCGCAGGGATTCCGGCAGATCGTGCGCCGCCGGCGCCGGGCCGGCCTCGCCGCCCTGCTCGACGCGGTACAGCCAGGCCAGCAGCTCGGCCACGGCGATGTAGAGCTGGGGCGGGATGCGGGCGTCGAGGTCGACCTGCATCAGCAGGCTCACCAGTTCGGGCGACTCATGCACATACACGCCGGCCTCGCGTGCGCGTTCGAGGATCTCGCGCGCCACCACCCCCTTGCCCTTGGCGACGACGCGTGGCGCGGCCTCGCCGGCCGTGTAGGCGAGGGCGACGGCTTCGCTGCGGCCGGACTTGGCGTCACTCATGCTGGCGCTCCACGACCAGGCCGGTCAGCTTGACGTTGGCGGCTTCGAGCGCGGAGGCCAGGGCGGCGGCGTTGGCGTCGAGTGCGGCGATCGTGGTCTCGTCGTCGGTACGCAGGCGCAGCGCAACACCCGCGGCGGTCAGGTGCATCTGGGCCTCGATGTTGCCCAGCCGGGGCAGCGTCAGGCGCAGCGTGGTGTTCCAGCCGGGGTCCGATGCTTCGCCCTCGCGGCCGTCGCGCTCGGGATCTTCGATGACCCATTCCATCTGCTGCCCCGGCCAGGCCTGGCCCTGCCACACGTACTGGTTCGTGGCCAGCGCGTCGAGCTGCTGGTGGACCAGCGGCAGCAGACGTTCCGGGATCGGGTTGGCGCGCACCGGCGCAGCTTCGTCCGTCGCGGCACGCGAGGCGGCGCCGGCGTGTTCGCCGCCTTCGGCTGCAGCGGCCTGGGCGTTGGGCGCCGCAGTCTGTGGCGTCGACGTCGCAGGGGCGGGCGTGCCGGCGGGCCGGCCAGTCGCCGTCTGTGCGGCGGCAGCCTGTGCCTGCGGCTCGCGCATCAGGCTGGCGGTGTCCCGTGCGCCCATCACCCACTGAGCCTGATGGGACTCGTAGAACAGACCGCTCTGTCCCAGCGCCTGACGCAGCAGCGGCGCGAGCTGGGCACCACTGGTGGGCGGGGAGGCGAGCAGGGGCTGGTTGGCGGCAAGGCTTGCCGGCTGCGGCGTGGGCTGCCCGGTGAGCAGGAAGCTGATCAGCCGCCCGGTCTGGCTCAGCGCCGGCTGGGCCGAGGCGTTCGCGTTCGCCGCCGTCTCTGCGCCGACGATTCGCGCAAACACGGCGCGCGGGGTGACTTGCGAGACTTCCAGTTCCAGCGTGTCGCCGGATTTGGCGGCGGTGTTGAGCGACAGCGTCATCTGCTGCCCCGCCACGATCGCGCGGAAGGTGCCATCGGGCAGCGTGCGCTGCAGGGTGGCGAAGAAGCGCTGGCCCGGCACCAGCTCGGGCAGTTGCGCCTGGATCTCGCGCGCGCGCTGCAGCCCGGCGACCGGCGGCTCGGTGTTGAAGAAGCTCGCCTCGTTGATGAGGCGCAGGCGGGCGGCGAGGTCGGCGGGGATCATGGCGAGTCAGGCACGCCGGCGGTGGCCAGGCCGAGGGCTAGCCGAGTCCGGCGCCGTAGGCGTTGCGGACGTTGCGGTGCTTGACCGCACCGGCCAGCAGTTGCCGGGTGCTCTCGAGGCAGGGCACGGTGTGCTCGCGGATGCGCGCGTCCACCTCGAGGATGGCCTGCAGCGTATCGCGCAAGGCGGGCAGGTCTTCGGCGCGGGCGTTCGCGCTCAGGTCGCCGGCACGTTGCAGGCTGGCGCGCAGCGCTTCGCACTCCTGCTCAAGTCCGGTCATGGCGTCCCAGTCGTTCTGCTCCGCCAGCACCAGCATGGCTTCATAGCGTGCGAGCAGGGTTCTGAGGGTGGCGAGTTCGGTTTGCATCCGTGTGTCCTCAGGCGCTCGCCGCAGTCGCGGCGGCCGTCTTGCCGGGGCTGATTTCGCGCCAGGTGTCGCGCAGGCTGCACAGCAGCCCGTTCACCTCGTCAAGCGCGGCGCGGTTGTTGTGCAGGTTGGCATACAGCAGGCGGTCGGCCATGTAGTCGTACAGCGCGGCCAGGCGCTCGGCCAGCTCACCGCCGGCGTTCATGTCCAGGCTCACCTTCAGGCCGTTGGTGATGATCTCGATCGCCTTGGAGATCTTCTCCCCCTTGACCGGAATCTGCTTGTTGTCCATCGCCACACCGGCCGCAGTCACCGCCATCACTGCGCCGTCGTACAGCATCAGGATGAGTGTATGCGGGTCTGCCGTGCTGACGCCGGTTTCCACGCCGATGCGGGCATAGGCGTTGGCGCGGCCAAAGGAGCTACCAAACATGATCTTGACCTCTGTAAACGCTTACTTCTTGTTGAGGTTGGCCAGCGAGGCGAGCTGCTGTTCAAGATAATTGCTCGTCTGCATCATCCCCGACACCAGGGTGTCCAGCGCGGTGAACTGCGCCTTGTAGCGAGCCTCGATGCTCTCCAGGCGGCGCTCCAGCGTCTGACGCTGCTTGCCGATGCCGGTGATGGAATCCTGCAGGCCGGTCGTCTTGCCGGTGATCATGCCTTCAGAGCCGATCAGGCCGGTGATGATGCCGTCCATCGAGCGGCCGTAGCCCGCCGCCACCTTGGCCACGCCGGCAAAATCTGCCGCCAGCGCCTTGTCCAGCTTGGCGCTGTCCAGCTTCAGGCTGCCGTCCTTCTGGATGGAGATACCGATGTCGGACAGCGTCTTCTTGTCCATCCCCGCCAGCTCGGCGGGCACGCTCGACAGCATCGAGCGCATCTTGCCGTCCGCGCCGCGCAGCGCCGAATCGCCCAGCAGGGTGCCAGCCTTCTCGGTGCTGGCGTTGTAGCCGCCCAGGTCGCGCACCAGGGTGTTGTATTCGTTGTAGGCGCTCACGAACTTCTCGAGCGCCTTGTTGATGCTGGACGTGTCGCGCGTCAGCGTCAGCGTGACCGGTGTGTCGGCCTCGGTCGCCTTCTTCAGGTCGATGGTCACCCCTTCCAGCGCGTCCGTCACCTTGTTGCTCTGCGACTCGATCGTCACGCCGTTGAGCTTGATCAGCGCGCTCTGCGCCGCCTGTTGTTCGGTGAAGTTGGCGGTGGGCGTGGCGGGCGAGTAGTTCAGCCCGCTCACGCCCGACAGGCTGATGAACTGCTTCGAGCCGCCCTCGTTGGCGGTCAGCACCAGTTGCGGACCGGCATCGCCGTTGATCACCGCGGCCGTCACGCCGGCGTTGGCGCCGTTGATGGCGTCGCGCACGGCCGTGAGGCTGCCGTTGCCGATGCTCACCGTGGTGCTCTTGGTCGTGGTCGAGCCGTCGGCGGAGCCGAGCGAGATCGTCAACTCGCCGGTGCCGATGCTGGCGCCCGCGGCAGAAATCAGGCGGTTTTCCTTCGCCAGCTGGGTGACTTCGAGCGAATAATTGCCCGGCACCGTGCCGTCGCCGGCGGTGATGCTGGCGATGCCTTCGTCCGACAACGTGCCCTTGTAGGTGGAGTAGAAATCCAGCGCGTTGCCACCCACCGGTAGCTTGAGGCCGGCGATGGCGTTCTGCAGCGTGGACAGCGAACTCTTGAGCGAGCCAAAAGCCGAAATCTTTGACTGGAAACTGGCTTCCTTCTTGTCGAGGGCGGACAGCGGTTGCCGCTCGATCTCCATGAGCTGGCCGACGATGCCGCTGACATCGATGCCGGAGCCCAGGCCACCAACGGAAAGGGACGAAGCCATGACGTTTCTCCTGTGAATCTCATTCTATGCATGCGAACCGGCCTTGCCGGTCCAGATGCAAAAGCAAGAATCAGACCTTCTGCTCTACCAGCAGGCCCTTCAGCTTGCCCAGTGCGCGCGCGATGTCCAGCATCTCTTCGGACGGAATCTGGCGCAGCACTTCGTCGGTCTGCTTGTCCACCACCTTGACCACCGTACGGCCCGAATCGTCGTCGATGCTGAACTGCAGGCTGTTGTTCATCGTTTCCACAAAGCGCTGCACGTCGTCTACCGCCTTTTCGACCTGCTTGCGCTTGTCGGGTTCGGCCTTGTTGCTGCGCTCGGTGGCGCTCACCGCCTGCATCGGGTCCACCGGCATCGCGGTGCCGCTGCCCGCCTGCGCTTCGCTGCGGCGCAAACTGGCGGCCAGCGCGTCGGCACCCCGTTCGCCGGTCGGCGAGGTGGGTGACGAGGAGGGCGGCGGCGTCACGGCCAGCATGTTTGCCGTGGTGCCGGTCGGTTGCACGTTCATGTCGTACTCCTCAAGCAAGAAGGGGCGCAGAGCATTGTCGCCCTGCGCCCCGGATCAGCCAAGTGGCCTTACGACGCTAGCCGCTTAGCCGAGCAGGCTCAGCACCTGGTTGGGCAGGGCGTTGGCCTGGGCCAGCATTGCCGTGCCGGCCTGCTGCAGGATCTGCGAGCGGGTCAGGTTGGCGGTTTCCGAAGCGAAGTCGGTGTCGCGGATGCGGCTGCGAGCGGCCGACAGGTTTTCGGTCGAGGTGTTGAGGTTGGCGATGGTCGACTCGAAGCGGTTCTGCACGGCACCGAGGTCGGCGCGGATGCTGTTCACCTTGGCGAGCGCGCCATCGACGATATCTAGAGCCTTCGTAGCGCCTTCAACCGTGGAAATATCGATGCTCTTAACCGCTTGATTCTCCCCGGCCTTCAGTTCATCTGCATTGCCTGCAAAGAGGCCACCGTCCTCCTGGCCCACGCTGCTCGAGACACTGAAATAGCCACCGGGAGACTTGAATTCAACGGTACCACCGATCACCGTCGAATCCTGATCAGTCGCCGTATCACCCGTGTCGGTCAGTAGTGCTGCGGCGCCCGTGGCACCCGCCACACGCATGGAAACAGGGTTGGTATCCTTGGCTACGGAGCTCCCGAAATCCGAGATCTCGATGTTCGCTCCTGTCTCATTGGTCAGTGTCAGCGCAGTTTTGTCTACGCTGAGCTTCGCAGTGATTCCGGTCGCGCCACTCTTTGAGTTGATCGCGTCCGCCAGATTGCTGTAATCCTTCGTGGAGAGGTTGGCGGAGATATCAGCGCCGTTAAGCTTGAAGCTCACGACGCCATCCTGCGAAAGGCCGCTAAGCGTCGCGCTGTTGAATGCGGTGGCCTCCACGCCGGTTTCATTTGCCACGGCATTGACAGCTGCTGCAATGTCTTCGGCGGATGCGTTCTCCTTGACATCGACGGCCTTTGTTACTTGACCGTTGATCGTCAGCGTCTGCTCTCCGACGTTATTCCCATTGACGTTGTTGGCATTGCCGAAGGCAAGCGCTGCGTTGGCGAATGCAGCACCGGCAAACAAACCGCCGTCAGCGTTGCTGATGCTCGACTGCACGGAAACGATGGTATCGCCCGCGCTTAGACCGGTAAAAGAGGCGGGATCGACATTGACTGAGAATGCGGCGGTCTTTACCGCAGCATCATCGCCACTTGCGCTAATAGTTTTGCCTTCGAAGTTGACAGATCCGGTCGCCGCATCAGCAAGCAAAAAACTGTCGATGGAGATCGAGCTGTCAGCGGTCCCGCCATCAACGGTGAGGGTGAGCTTTTCACCATCAATGCCGACCTTCAGGCCAGTTACCCCCGCAGTGTTGATTGCTGCAGCAACCTGCTCTGCTTTAGTGCCAGCCCCGTCGACGAATTTAACGTCGATGCTCTTGGTATTCAGCGTGAACGTCAGGTCGGAGGTTGCCGCAACGTTTCCACCGCCGGTGGCTACCGTAAGTCCAGTGAGATCCAGTGTCGCCTTTGTGGATTGATACGTCACTGTGGCGCTACCTCCGCCGATCTTCGCGGCGATAGTAGCAAGATCGGGTTCAGTCCCAGCGATAGCAGCGGTACCAATGTCGCCGTCCTGGTTCTTCGCGGTGATCGACTGGGCAGGCATGGCTGCCGTGAACGCGAGCGCCGCAGTGGTGCCAGTTGCTATGCGAGACTCGACAAAAACAGCCGAGCCATTACCCGTTGCGTTAGTGATCCCGTTGACCTCGTTACTAGAACTGACTTTATTGATACCAAGGCGCTCCGACGTTGCAGCACCAACGTTCACATTGATGGTCTGACGCGCATCGGCACCAACCTGAAAGGTCTGCGCGGCAAAGGAGCCATCGAGCAGCTTCAGGCCGTTGAAGCTGGTGGTGTTGGCGATACGGTCGAGTTCGGAGACGAGCTGGTTGACTTCCGAGTTCAGCGACTGGCGATCCGACGCGGAGTTGGTCGAGTTGGCCGACTGCACGGCCAGTTCGCGGATACGCTGCAGGATGTTGCCGGATTCGGACAGCGCGCCTTCTGCCGTCTGCGCCAGCGAGATGCCGTCGTTGCTGTTGCGCACGGCCTGGTTGAGGCCGCGGATCTGGGCCGACATGCGGTCGGAGATGGCGAGGCCGGCGGCGTCGTCCTTGGCGCTGTTGATGCGCAGGCCGGAGGACAGGCGGGTCAGCGAGGTGGCCAGCGAGGACTGCGAGGAGCTCAGGTTGCGTTGGGCATTGAGCGACTGGACGTTGGTGTTGATGACTGCAGCCATGATCTTCTCCTGAAGAATGGAAGAACTTCGAATTACCCGGCCTGAACGCCCTCTCGGACAACCGATTGTTGCGTGATCTGTGTGCCGTTGAACCCATTAACGGGTGGCAGTGGAATTTCTTTAGGGGTTTTTCCACCGGGCAGCGTGTGGCCTACTGGTAGTGGTAACGGCAGGCGATGATGACCAGCGACTCGCCTTCAGCGCAGTACACGAGGCGATGGGCGTCGTCGATGCGGCGCGACCAGAAGCCCGAGAGATTCTCCCTGAGCGGCTCCGGCTTGCCGATGCCTTCAAAGGGGTGGCGCAGGCAGTCCTTGATGAGCGTGTTGATGCGCTTCAGCGTCTTCCGGTCCTGCCCCTGCCAGTATTCGTAGTCTTCCCAAGCGGCGAGGGTCCAGGTGAGTTGCAACAGTCTGTGCTCAGTCGGCATCGCGCAGCTCCCGCTGCGCCGTGTTGCCTTGGCGGTATTGTTCGATCGAGCGGGCCAGGTGTGCGGCGTTGGCCGGGGACTTCAACAGGTGGACGGTTTCCATGAGGCTGTTGAAGGTGTCGAGCGACATCAGCACGGCATCGGGCGCATCGCGGCGGGCGATGACGGTGTAGTCCGCATCGTCGACGACCTGATCGATGACGTGTTTGAGGCCATTGCGCGCCTCGGAGAAGTTCACTACACGCATGGTTAGCCTCCTTGAGTTGTGCTATTAATGGAACAAGTTTAGCGGCTGACATGCCGCTTCACAAGGCGGATGGGCTGACGAAAAAAAGCCCCGCCGGCATGTGCATGCCGCGGGGCAAAGGCCGGTTAGGGCACAGGCTCGAATCGGTCAGGCGGGCGTGGCTTAGCCTTGCAGCAGGCTCAGCACCTGGTTGGGCAGGGCGTTGGCCTGGGCGAGCATGGCCGTGCCGGCCTGCTGCAGGATCTGCGCGCGGGTGAGGTTGGCCGTTTCGGCGGCGAAGTCGGTGTCGCGGATGCGGCTACGCGCGGCGGACAGGTTTTCGCTGTTGATCTGCAGGTTGGAGATGGTGGCTTCGAAGCGGTTCTGCACGGCGCCGAGGTCGGCGCGGATGCCGTTCACCTTGGCCAGCGCGCCGTCGAGGATGTCCAGGGCGCGAGTGGCGCCAGCCACGGTTGATACGTTGATCGATTTGACATCCTGCAGTTCGCCGGCTTGCAACTGGTCTGCTGCGCCCGCGAAGAGGCCGCCATCTTCTGCCGCAACACTGCTTGAAATGCTGAAGTAGTTGCCCGGGCTCTTGAACTCGAGTTCGCCGCCGACAACGACCGAGTCAGGGTCACTGTTGTCATTCCCGCTGTCGAGGACACGTGTGGGGACGCCAGACACCTGCAGGGTTTCTCCGCCCGGGCCAGAGATTATCCGCTCATTCAGCGCTTCGCCATCTGGAACACTTTTAAGGCCAGCAACATCGAGTACGACGGCTGCGTCGGACCTTGCAGCGGAACTGGTGAAGTTCTCGATGCGAAGATCATCACCTGCCTTGTTCTCGAGGATCAGCGATGCCTTATCAACGCTCAGCATTGCCGTCACGCCGGTGTTCCCTGATTTCGCGTTGATTGCGTCGGCAAGGTTCGAGAAGTCTGTCGTGGTGATGGCGGCCGAGATATCCACCCCATTCAGGGCGAAAGAAACCACGCCGTCGGCGGAAAGGTTACCGATCTGCGCCAAGGTGCGGGCACTGGCCTGCACGCCGGTCTGATTGGCGACTGCGTTGACCCCTGCGGCAATCTGCCTGGCCGTTGCATTCTCAGCGATCGTGATCGTGGCATCGACCTGTCCCTTGATCGTCAACTCCTGCTGCGCAATGTTGTTGCCCGCTGAGCTGTTTGTGTCAGCGATGCCCACGGCGCCGTTTTGATTTGCTGCTGCGAAGAGGACGCCGCCCGCCGTTTGGCCGAGATTCGACGTAACGGAGACGACGTCGTCCGCATCGGCAAAGCTGAAGGTCGCAGCGGCGCGCTGGACGAGCGCGCCTGCGCCATTGAAGGACAGGCTATTGGGGCCGTAGGTGGTCGTCGCACTTGCACCGCCTGTGAAACTGACCGCGATCTCGACGTTTCGACCCGAGTCTCCGGTGGAGAACAAGAAGTTCCCGTCAGGGTTGGGTGTGATCGTGTTTGGGGCGGTGAGCGTCGCTCCCAAGATGTCGCGGCTAAGGTCGCTAAGAAAATTCGGCGTGGCGCCGGCCGTGATCGTGATCGTGTTCACAGCGGCGTCGGCATCGCCGAATGCGATCACCATCGTGTCACCCGCGTCCCATGATGTGGGATTGTCAAACTTCAGGGGGATCGAGTTTTCGAGGTAGGTGGGCGTCGTTGTCAACGTACCGCCGAGAGTCACCTCAATGTCGAAAGCACTGTCGCCGGCAGTGACGGCGAAAGGCGTGGTGGCGCCACTCCCATCGGTTACCGAGAGCGTTTGAGCGGGAGAGGCCGCGTTACGCGCATCCGCGAGCGTGGCGGCTTGGGCGAGGGAGCTTCTGATTGCGACGCCAGTCGCAGTATTGGTTGCGTTGGCAATGCCCAGTTCTTCGTTGTTGGTGTTGACCTTGTTGATGCCCAGTCGATCTGCAGTTGCGGCGCCAATATTCACCGAGATCGTTTCACGGGAGAATGCACCGACCTGGAAGGTCTGGGCCGTGTATGAGCCGTCCAGAAGCTTCAAGCCGTTGAAGCTGGTGGATTCGGAAATTCGGTCCAGCTCTGAGATCAGCTGGTTGACTTCCGATTGCAGAGCCAGACGGTCGGAAGCCGAGTTGGTGGCATTGGCCGATTGCACCGCCAGTTCCCGAATGCGCTGGAGAAGGTTGCCGGATTCCTGCAGGGCGCCTTCGGCCGTCTGGGCAAGTGAGATGCCGTCATTGCTGTTGCGCCGCGCCTGGTCGAGGCCGCGGATCTGCGAGGTCATGCGGTCCGAGATCGCCAGACCGGCGGCGTCGTCCTTGGCGCTGTTGATGCGCAGCCCGGAGGACAGCCGCTGCAGCGAGGTCGCCAGCGAGCCCTGAGAGGTGTTGAGGTTGCGCTGCGCGTTGAGCGAAGCGATGTTGGTGTTGATGACCTGTGCCATTTTGAATCTCCTGATATGTCCGATTCGATTTGGGCTCGGGTCATCTTCTTGCTGGCCGGCGATGGCCGGTGCCCGAGCTCTCGAGGGCATATAAGCGAGAGCCGTGCCAGGTGTGTTCTGCGCTGAAAAGCGCTGTTAAATCAGTTGGCTGCCGGCAAGCTGTTGCCGCTTTCCGGCAAGTCTTGCCAGTTTTGCCGGCGGTGCAGCGGGCGATTGCCGGTGTTTGCCGGCACAATGCAGCTGGTATTCATGTGCGAGATGTGGGGGCGGGCGGATGAAAGCAAAAGCGGCGGCGCAGGTGCAGCGGGCATTGCAGGAACGCATCGACATCGTCCCCTACGACCCCACGTGGCCGGCGCGTTTCGAGGCCGAGGCGGCCGAACTGCGCCGCCTGCTGCCGTCGGAGCTGGTTGGTCGCATCGAGCACTTCGGCAGCACGGCGGTGCCGGGGCTGGCGGCGAAGCCCATCATCGACATGATGGTCGAGGTTCCGTCGCTGGCCGTGGTGGCGCAGCGCATCGCACCGATCCTGACCCCGCTTGGCTACGAGTTCTTCTGGCGCGATGCCGAGCGCGGCCTGCCGGGCATCGCCTACGCCTGGTTCATCAAGCGCGACGCCGAGGGGCATCGCACGCACCATATCCATTGTCTGGAAGCGCGCTCGTCGGAATGGGAGCGTCTGCTGTTCCGCGACTACCTCCGCGCGCATCCCGAGGCGGCGCGCGAGTACGACGCGCTGAAGCGTCGTATTGCGGAGAGGCACCCGGATGACCGGGTGGCGTATTCGAAGGCGAAGACGGGTTTCGTCCGGCGTGTGATGGATGCCGTGCGGCGGGAATCCACCCGCTGAAAAAGGGAAACCCGCCTTTCGGCGGGTTTCTTTTGACGATGTCCTGCTGCCTTCGTACTTACTTCTTGCGCATCGGCGGCAGGTCGGTGCAGCTGCCGTGGGCCACTTCGGCCGCCATGCCCACCGTCTCGTCCGGTGTGGCGTCGAACGTGGCTTGATGACTTACCGCGACTTAAACAGCGACAGCATCATGTTCTGCGGTCAACTCGTCTGAAGCATTTGGCATTGCTCTCGTACGCGTTTTGCGGAGAGTTCGAGGCCGTTCGGCCAGCAAAGACTCCCTGCGTCGACGAAGGCACGCGCAAAGTAGTCCGAGTTTCGTAGTGGATCCAGCAAAGGACCTGTGCGCGAAAGGAGTGCATCACCGTCAAACAGCCCTTCAAGCCCATCGGAAAACTCGACGGAAAGCGCGAACTTGTCGACGTTATGTACGCGCAGAATCTTAATCATCTTGGTCTGCTCCCGGTATGCGCTCCATGGGTTCGAAGCGCTGTGCGTGTTCCCAGTTTTGCATCAGTTCGTCCTTATGACGGAGACACCATTCCCTGACGAGGGTTGCAGCCTTTGAGGGGAGGCGTCCTTCGCGTACCTCTCCTGTTGTGACGTCGACCAGCGCCTCGAATCCTTGATACTCCACATGGATATGGGGCGGCGGATGGTCGTCGTGCCACATTCGAACGACGATGCCGAAGAAGATAGAGAGTATCGGCATGAGACCCGCTCCAGAGTCCAGGTTCCTTTCGATGGAGGATGGGGTATTTGTAGCTTGGAAGCAATATGCGAATCCTTGTTGCGAAAACAAGAAACCCGCCTTTCGGCGGGTTTCTTCTGACGATGTCCTGCTGCCTTCGCGCTTACTTCTTGCGCATCGGCGGCAGATCTGTGCAGCTGCCGTGGGCCACTTCGGCCGCCATGCCCACCGTCTCGCCCAGGGTCGGGTGCGGGTGGATGGTCTTGCCGATGTCGACCGCGTCGGCGCCCATCTCGATCGCCAGGCAGATCTCGCCGATCATGTCGCCGGCCGAGGGGCCGACGATGGTGCCGCCGATGACGCGGTGCGTTTCGGCGTCGAAGATCAGCTTGGTGAAGCCGTAGTCGGCGCCGTTGGCGATGGCGCGGCCGGAGGCCGCCCACGGGAACTTGGCGGTCTCGACCTTCTTGCCTTCGGCCTTGGCCTGCGCCTCGGTGTAGCCGACCCAGGCCACTTCGGGGTGGGTGTAGGCGACACCCGGGATCACGGTGGCGTCGAAAGCGGCCTTATGGCCCGCAGCGACTTCGGCCGCGACGTGCGCCTCATGCACCGCCTTGTGGGCGAGCATGGGCTGGCCGACGATGTCGCCGATGGCGAAGATGTGCGGCACGTTGGTGCGCATCTGCGCATCCACCGGGATGAAGCCGCGCTCGCCGACGATGACGCCCGCCTTGTCGGCACCGATCTTCTTGCCGTTGGGCGCGCGGCCGGCCGACTGCAGGATCATGTCGTAGCGCACGGGCTCGGCAGGCGCCTTGTCGCCCTCGAACTTCACCCACAGGCCGTCTTCCTTGGCCTCGACCGCGACGGTCTTGGTCTTCAGCATGATGTTGTCGAAGCGGTGGGCGTTCTGCTTCTCCCACACCTTGACGGCGTCGCGGTCCGGCCCCTGCATCAGGCCGTCCATCATCTCGACCACGTCGATGCGCGCGCCCAGCGTGGAATACACCGTGGCCATTTCCAGGCCGATGATGCCGCCGCCGATGACCAGCATCTTGCCCGGCACCTGACGCAGCTCCAGCGCGCCGGTGGAATCGACGATGCGCGGGTCCTTCGGAATGAAGGGCAGGTGCACCGCGGCCGAGCCTGCGGCGATGATGCACTGCCTGAACTTCACCACCTTCTTGGCGCCGGTCTTGTCCTGGCTGGTGCCGGTGGTTTCCTCGACCTCGAGATGATGCGGGTCGAGGAAGTGGCCGTAGCCGCGGATGACGTCGACCTTGCGCGCCTTGGCCATGCCGGCCAGGCCGCCGGTGAGCTTGCCGATGACGCCATCCTTGTGCTTGCGCAGCGCGTCGACGTCCACCGTGGGCTTGGCGAACTTGATGCCGGCGGTGTCGACGTGCTCGGCTTCCTCGATGACCGCAGCGACGTGCAGCAGTGCCTTGGACGGAATGCAGCCCACGTTCAGGCACACGCCGCCGAGGCTGGCATAACGCTCGATGATCGCGGTCTTGAGACCGAGGTCGGCGGCGCGGAATGCCGCCGAGTAGCCGCCGGGGCCGGCACCGAGCACGACCATGTCGTATTCGACATCGGCGCCGCCGCTGTGCGCGGCGGCGGCAGGCGCAGCGACCGCCGCCGAGGCAGTTGCCGGCGCAGCGGTGGTCGGGGTGGGCGCCTCTGCCGAGGTCGCTGCCGAGGCAGTCGTTGACTCGACCTTCAGCAGCACCGCGCCCTCGGCGACCTTGTCGCCGACCGCGACCAGCACTTCCTTGACCACGCCGGCGGCCGAGGACGGCACGTCCATCGTCGCCTTGTCGGATTCGAGCGTGCAGATCGCGTCGTCTATCTTGATGCTGTCGCCGACCTTCACGAACAGCTCGATGACTGGCACGGAATCGAAATCGCCGATGTCCGGAACCTTCACTTCAACTAGGCTCATGGCGATCTCCTTACAGCATCACGCGGCGGAAATCCGCCAGCAGTTGCGCGAGGTACACGTTGAAGCGGGTGGCCAGCGCGCCGTCGATGACGCGGTGGTCCGCCGTCAGCGACATCGGCAGCGTCAGGCGCGGCACGAATTGCTTGCCGTCCCACACCGGTTTCATCACCGACTTGTTGACGCCCAGGATGGCGACTTCCGGCGCATTGACGATGGGGGCGAAGTAGGTGCCACCGATGCCGCCCAGCGACGAGATCGTGAAGCAGGCGCCGGACATGTCGGCCGGGCCGAGCTTGCCGTCGCGCGCCTTCTTGGCCAGCGCGCCGGTCTCAGAAGCGATCTCGAACACGCTCTTCTTGTCGGCGTCCTTCACCACCGGCACGACCAGGCCGTTCGGGGTGTCGGCCGCGAATGCGATGTTGAAGTACTTCTTGTAGACGAGGTTGTCGCCGTCGAGCGAGGTGTTGAACTCGGGGAACTCCTGCAGCGCACGCACCGAGGCCTTGATGATGAAGGCGAGCATGGTGAGCTTCTTGCCCGACTTCTCATATTCCTTGTTCATCTGCACCCGGAAGGCTTCCAGGTCGGTGATGTCGGCATCCTCGTGGTAGGTCACCGCCGGGATCATCACCCAGTTGCGGGCGAGGTTCTGGCCGGAGATCTTCTTGATGCGCGACAGCGGCTTGACCTCGACCTCGCCGAACTTGGCGAAATCGACCTTCGGCCACGGCAGCAGATCAAGGCCGCCGCCCAGGCTTGCGCCGGCGGCCGCAGCCGGGGTCTTGCCCGGGACCACGCCGGTCGTCATCGCGCCCTTGATGAAGGCGGCGACGTCTTCCTTGAGGATGCGACCCTTCGGACCGGTGGCCCTGACCTGACCGAGATCGACGCCCAGCTCGCGGGCGAAGGCGCGCACCGAGGGGCTGGCGTGCACCTTGCCGCCGACCTTGACGGCGGACGGCGCGGCAGCCGGCATCGCCGCCGGGGCGCTGGCAGCGGGGCTGCCGTCGGCCAGCGGGGC